>NZ_JAGGRD010000049.1:0-72987 GCF_018613005.1 Paenibacillus sp. ISL-20 | reverse complement strand
TTCTAGTTCAGTTTTTACACCCTCTCTTGTATAAAAGGGGATTGGGAAAAACAAGGGAGTTACAAACTGCTATTTGACAGGTCTCGTTCATATCAGTTGTTGTCCCCAAATTTCTTAGAGACATAAGAAGAGAAACCACATCTTCACAAAATGGATGTGCGATCCACTACCCATTTACGAAAGGGACGGAACGGTGGCAACGTACCAAAAAAGCAAGAAATGGCGGTGCTAGGAATCATCCTTAGCACCGCCATATCTATTTTCCACTTTTTTGATCAATTGGAGCGATCTTCAGCAGATTTGCTGTTGACCCCCCTCGTATACCACAAAGATACAGATGCAAATCCAATATACATCCTGCCGCTATGCAACATGTTCATTTTACATACGTCAAATCCTGCATCATGCGATGGAGCACAGCGGCGCTTTCGCCGCGGGTGGCACTCGATTTAGGGTTGAAGCGATCCTTCTGGTCCCCGTTCAGAATATCAAGAGCCGCTAATTCATACACCGCTGTCTTGGACCAACCACCGATCGAGGACGCATCGGCAAAATGGGCTTTTGCCGCGTCGGCTTGGTTGTATCCGGCATACTTCAGCGCGTTGTACACCATCACCGCCATCTCTTCGCGCGTGATCGTCCGGTTCGGCTTAAAGGTGCCGTCCGTGTAGCCGGTAGTGATACCGACATCGACGGTTGCCTGGATCGCTCCAGCGAACCAGTCGGATGATGCTACATCCTTAAAGCTGCTTGACTCTGCATCTGCGGAAAGACCCAATGTCCGGACGACAAGCGCTGCGAACTCGGCTCGAGTGACCGATGCGTTCGGAACAAAGGTCTGCTCTGTGCGTCCGGTTACGATCATTTTGGCCGCGAGCGATTTAACGTCTGCCTTAGACCAATGCGTGGCGATATCCTGGAACGTTACCGGGTTCTGCAACACCAGGTACGTGCTGTTGGTTCGGCTATAGATATCGATTCGTTGACCATTCACCTTGAATGGCACCGGCGTGTATTCATTGCCGTTTCCGTCCACTCGAACAACCGCAATATCGGTCAAAGAATGCGCTATGTCGACATTCAGGGACCGCTTCACATACGATTGGAATGAACCGAGCGTGATGGTCTTGCCATTACTGGACTTCGCTGTCACGGTGTAGCTCACAGCCTGCAGCGCATGATATCCTTTGGAAGCTGCTGATTTAAGAGCATCCGAATCCACTGCAAGCTGAATGACCAATTGAAGGCCGCTAATATCCGAGCCGGTTTGCGCAGCCAGAGCTTGGAGATTGATCTCCCTCTTCGGAAGCTCATAGCTTCCGTAAGGCGTCACTACCACCAGCACTTGCGCGCTTGTTTGATCAAGCCATGCCCGGAGCGCTTCATTCTCGATGGTAACGGAAGAAGACTGGATCGGCTGCGTGCTTGTTACCTCCACGATGACTTTTCCGCCCGAAGGCTGTTTCAGGGCTTCCTTCATGGCAGCCCCAGTGACGCTGCCTGTTGCCACACCATTCTCCACCTTAACCGGAACCTTTACCTTGCCTGGTTCGACCGGTGGCGTCGTGCCAGGGTTGGAAGGATTCACTGGAGGTGTTGACGGTCCTGGAGTTCCAGGCGTGCCCGGGTTGCCAGGGTTCCCCGGTCCAGGCTCTCCCGGTCCGCCCGGAAGCGGTGCTCCCTTCAAGTCCGTAATCCGTCCTTCGACGGCGGAGGTTTTGGCTGTGATGGTGCCTTCTTTTTTCACATAGTTCGAGAATACTTCATAGTCAGGTTTATAGAGCAGGTTCACGCGTCCTTCCATATATGCCTTCTCGAGCGAAGCATAGAAGTCGCCGCCTTTAGCGGTAAATGCGTTTGTTGCCACTTCGTACGATTTATTCATATCGATCGGCTCGTATCCGTTCTTGCCTTTCACCTCGATGCGCAGGACGCGTGACCCAACCGGCTTGGTCGAATCATAATAGAACTTCATGCCCGCAATATGCGGGAAGCGTCCGTCCTGAGCCGGCGTCTTGGAAACCCCGTTCTCCATGGCTTCTTTAATCTCGGCGCCCGTCAACGTAATCGTGACCAGATCATTGTTAAACGGAAGCACCGTCATCACGTCACCCATTGTGACTTTGCCTGCCTCAATAGATTCGCGAATGCCGCCGCCGTTCTGCAGGGCGATGACCGCATTCGTGCCGGCGGCTTGTGCCGCATCCAGCATACCATCCGCAATCAGGTTGCCAAGATTCGTTTCCTTCGTCCGCACGTCGGCACGAACGCCATTCAGCCTCACTTCGGTCAAACCGACTTCCGTTTGTTTCAGTTCCTCCACGCCCGGCTTATATTTGGTGTTCAGAATTTGCAAGGCTTCGGGATCCGGCTGTATCACGTATTGGCCGGCACCATCTTTCTCGTCAACGGAAATGAGGTTGCTGTTCCACTTCTGCAGAACACCCTCGTCGTCAAATATGACCTCAAGCTGACCTAAGAATTGGCCTTTTTCCCCTGTCTGCACGATCAGCTTCGGTTCGCTGTCCGACCGGTCCACGACCGCCTCATCCAGCTTGGTATGACTGTGGCCGCCCACGATGATGTCGATGCCTTCGACTTCCTTAGCAAGGTTAACGTCAACGTCATAACCGAGGTGCGACAGCACGACGATTTTGTTAATGCTTTCCTTCTGCAGCATCGCCACGGTGTCTTTTGCTTTTTGCACCGCATCATCGAAGGTGACGTCTCCAGGCGAAGCGATGTTCGCCGTGTCTTCGGTTGTAAGTCCAATGAGGCCAACCTGCTCCCCGTCTACCTCCATGATGATGGCCGGGTAAATGGTTGCATCCTTGGCATCCCGGGTCACTTCATTCTTGAATTTCTGGGTCAATAAAGCATCGGCCGAAAAATTCACGTTCGAGGAAACAAACGGGAATTCCGCATGCTCAATGAAATCGTTCAGCACCTCGGATCCTTTATCGAACTCATGGTTACCGAAGGTCATGGCATCATATCGAACCAGATTCATGAACTCCAGATCGGCGAGTCCTAAATATTGATTGAAATACAGCGTGCCGGAGAATACGTCCCCTGCATCCACGAGCAGAGGATTGACCGCATTGGCTTTGGCTTCTTTGATTGCCGTAACTCGGCGCGCAATGTTATCCGGCGAGCTTACGGTATCCAGATTGGCATGCGTGTCATTGGTATGCAAAATCGTCAGCGGGAAGCCGTTCACGGCTTCTCCCTTCAGGTCGATCTGAGCGACAACCGGATCATGATCCGATACGCGGCCCTTGGAAGCCGGGAAGTCGGCGTTCAGATGAACGACATCGGCTTGCGTTGAGCGGGTCAGATTCTTGCTGACGAGAATATGATCCAGCACCTGCGAGTTCCCGTCATACGTGTAGGTATACCGCTCCTCAAGCGGAAGCGTCTCAATCAGGTTGTCTAATTCGTTGCCTTTCAAAATGTTCGCCGTCTCGGTAAATTGGAAATCATTCAAATCTCCCAAAACGACGACGTTGGCGTCAGGGTTAGCGGACACAACGCCTTTCACAAATCCGTTCACGACCGCTGCAATCTGATGGCGCTGCGTTTCGCTGGAGAGAACCGGCGGCTGGGTATTGCCGAATGGTCCTTGGTCTCCGGATTTCGAGTTAAAATGATTCGCGATGACGATCACTTTCTCGCCCTGGAATTCGAACTGGGCGGCCAGAGGCTTACGCGATGCGTTGAATGCCGAATTCAGCGGATCAATCCGGCCCGGATTCAGGGTTAACTGATCCTTTGCCGCATCATACGCAACCGATTCCGTCGGCGCCCCCTTCTTGCCTTTTACACTGTCCGATAACTGGACACGATCGGCGTTATAGAGGAATCCGACCCGAATGTTCGCTCCCGGCGCTCCCCCATCGTTATTATTCACCGGATCAATATCGGTAAAGCTGTACGTGGGTCCTCCCGCTGCCTTGATGGCGTTAATCAAGGTCTGATAGCTTTGATCTGCCGCGGTAGTTCCGTTATTCTGCTCTCCGTTGTTATCCTGTACTTCTACAAGGCCGATAATATCCGGAGACTTGATGTTGTTTACGATCGACTCCGCCAGCTTGTTGATTTTAGCGGAGCTTACGCCCGGATAGAAATTTTCAATATTATACGTTGCTACTCGGAGCTGTTCGTCATTCAGGTCGATAGTGGATACCTCTTGCTTAAAAGAGCTGCTGTTGATTGCAGGCAACTCGCCTTTAGCTGGGATCACCTTGAAATTGCCACTGTTATAACCGATTACGCCGATCACATCATCGGCAAACGTATCACCGGTGCTTACTTCTTGCCCCGGATTGCCGTAAGCAATGATAAGACGCTGCGGGTTGAAATTGCCTTGTTCTTTCAGAACGAGACCGCCGGCAGGCGTAATCACGTCGGCAATACCATTCTCGACCCGGGTCGCAATGTTGTAGGTTCCGCTGCTTGTCCAATACGGACTAATGATCGTTGGCTGCGGAAGTCTGACCAGCATGCCCTCCAGAGATTCGTAGAAGTCGATGGCATCTTCGTCCGGATCGAACGTTGTCATGCTGTCATTATCGATAATGGCGGCAGGAATCGTACGTCCGCCTTTACCTAAGGTAACCGGTTCGGGCAGCTGCTGAGCCTGATCAAGCTTCTTGATGGATTGCAGCTCGAGCTGGGTGGAGGTCAGGTTGCTGGAGCTTCCCTCGTTAAACTCGGCCACTTTTCCGGTTACGCTCACCAGATCCCCGATTTGAGGCCGGCTTGGATCCGTGGAATATACAAAAATCGCATCCGAAGTGTTCGGATTGGAATCCGGCTTGGGATCCTGAATATAAAAACCCTTGATATTGCCGTTAGAGAACGTATAACCATATTGGGTTACAACGCCTTCAATATCGGTTACCGTCTGTCCTGTATACGGCGAAGTATGGTCCTCGCCTTGAATATCCGCGATGCGAGGCTGTTGAGTGGCTTTGTAAACAAATTCGTATACCTTACTTACATCTGCACCCGAGACAACGATCGCTTTGATGGTCGTATCACGGTCTATTTGAATCGGCGAGCTGTAAAGCGTGCTTGCTGTCGTAGGAACCGTTCCATCGAGTGTGTAATGTATGCTGGCCCCTTGCTTAGGGCTGGACAGCGTCACCATTCCCCCGATGATGATCGGTCCGGCACCCGGACTGGCGATCACGGAGAACATCTCCTCAATTAAAGCATTCTCGCCAAGAGGGATCAGCTCATAGACGTTGCCGAACTGCTTCACCACGCCCGTGACGCGACTGAAGGTTTTCACCGTCTTCAGCTTGGACAATCCGGAGTAGATGATGAATTCATGCCCGCCTTGCTCCGCCGTGTATTCCCCAGGTCTGCTCTCGGATTTGATAGTCACATCATCCAGGTAGACAAGTCTTGCCTCATAAGTCTCCCCTGCAGCTGCGGATAGATCAGCTCCGGTGACTTGGAGAGCCTGCGGTACTCCTGCATTTGCACCCGTTACGTCATGCGGCAGCAAGGCGTGCGGTTTGATCTCCTGAAGATTGTTGTAAATCTCCATCACGCCGGCCACGCTCACGCGGTCACCTACACTGGCATTAAGAGGGTAGTCATAGAGCACGATACCGGCTGTATCATCTTGTATATAGGTTTCTCTGCCTTCGATATGCGTAATGACGCCTTCCGTCCAGACATGCTCGCCTTTTGCCTTGGTGCGGGACTCAGCGACGGACGTTTGCGTTAAAATATCGTATTGGAAGGAAGAGACCGGTCCATCCGACAAACCATCCTGGACTGCATAGGCATCCACTCGCATAGGCTCGTTGATCTTGATCGGGCCATTGACGAGCTGAAATCCTGAATTTCCACTGGACAGATACACATCCGCATAGACGGAGGCGCCCACCGTCGGCGGATTCAGCGAGATCTCCGTTCCGGCAGGCCAGGCATTAGGTTCCGGATTGGCTGTTACCGGTCCTAAACCCGTACTAGGAGTGACCGGTGTCTTCGGGCTCGCGCTATTCCGGGGTTCCGGCGTCTTAACGTTAAAATCGGCCGCATTGTTATCCGTGTCGAGACCACGATCATTTTGACCAACGGTCAATTCCTTGCGAATCGCAGCCGTACTGTTAGATAGAGCTGCTGTCGGTGAGCCTTCGAATACTTTCGCAGTGCCATAGCCAACAAGATCGATGCTATTGCCCGATGCATTCACCAGATCAACTGCACCTTGGCTGCCGCTTAAATCCAATGTCCCTAGTACATCAGGCGTTGGCAGGGGGGCCCCATTACCTGACTGGCTATTTTTTTGTTGAATCAATACATAGGAATAAGGCTCTATAATACCAGTTAAAGAGGTCGTGCCGTTAAATGTTCCTGCTGCGCTGGCATAACGTACCTTCCAGCCTGTTAGGTCAACCGGACTGCCCGTCGGATTGAACAATTCGATAAAATCATGCGTATACACTGCCCCGCCATTCCCGCCGCCGCCATACACTTGGCTGATTACAACCTGATCATGTTGGGGAGCAGCCTCCGCCACCTTCACGGGACTGAAAGGAACGATGAGACTCAGAAGCATTACAATAGCCATAAACATACTTAGCTGCTTTTGGCACCTTTGTAATCGAATGCGCATTCAGGTTTTCACTCCTCTATTCTATTAAATTCTGTAGCCTTATTTACTATATATACCAGAGATGTTTTGGGAGTTCTAACCTAAAGTATGCTAAATGTAAAAAAACCTCCAATAGACCTAACCCTAAGTGGGCATAGGCATATCAGAGGTTCTAGATGTCTTACATCGATTTGCGCAATCCGTTACCGTTTACCTGAATCGAACGGCTCCCCTACGGCTTTCGGCGCATTCGAGGATTTGGAGAAAATCACGAGTGCGATCAGCGTGACAACATAAGGGAAAATCTTGAGAATGACCGGCGGGATCACCGCCAATGACGGGATCACCTGCGATACGTTGGCTACCGTCGTGGCAAATCCGAAGAACAAGGTGGCCAGCAGGATACCGAGCGGCTTCCATTGTCCGAAGATCAGGGAGGCCAGCGCCAGGAACCCGAGACCCGCTACGTTCCCGGTAAATTCACCGGAATACGTCAACAGAATGACAGCCCCCCCGAGTCCGGAAAAAGCACCCGAGATCATGACGCCGACATACCGCATGGACTGTACCTTAATACCTGCTGCTTCCGCTGCGTGCGGATGCTCGCCGCAGGACCGGAGTCGCAGACCGAACGGTGTTCTGTACAATATTAGTGCGCTGAGCACTAACACTAATAGAACAAGCCAGGTTGTTGCATAAGTTTTGGTAAAAAACAAATCACCGATGACCGGTATTTTCGACAGCACGGGCACATCAAACGATTTGAAACCACTCGTAATGCTGATCTTGCCGCTCCCCGTAATGTTACGGGCAAGGAAAATCGTCAGGGCACCTGCGATCATGTTGATCGCCGTACCGCTTATAATCTGGTTGGCACTGAGGTTGATGCTTGCGAAAGCATGCAATAGCGAGAACAACGCACTCGCTGCCGCTGCTGCCAATAGTCCTACCCATAATACCCACGATTGGCCGGGCCATTGGGCCTGCATTTTGAATATGACAAAGGCTCCGATGAAAGAACCGACAATCATCAAGCCATCAAGGCCGATATTCACGACCCCGCTTCGTTCACTGAACAGCGCGCCCAAGGCGGTAATCAAAAGCGGGATCGTGTAAGCGATGGCATACGGAAAAATCTGTTCAATCGTTGTCCACATATGTCCTTACTCCCCCTGCTTTTTATTAGCCGCGCGACGCAGCTTCAGTTTACGGTATAGTCGTTCGATCAAGATGCTGGTTGCCGCAAAATAGATAATGATGGCGATAATCGAATCGGCGATTTCCGGCGGAATCTCCGTCATGGCATTCATAAACCCTCTGCCCGAGTAGAGTATCCCGAAGAACAAGGCCGACACCAATACACCGATAGGTGCATTGATTCCGAGCAGAGCTACGGCAATCCCGTCAAATCCTTGGCTCGGCAGAATGCCGATCTGCATGCTGGAGGCATTCCCCGCATACTGTGCAACACCCGCGAGGCCTGCGAGACCGCCGGAGATGAACATGGACAGCACGATGCTGCGTTTGACAGCGATACCCGCATATTCGGAAGCGTGTCGGTTGAATCCGACCGCCTTCAATTCATATCCGAGCGTTGTTTTGTTAATAAGGAAAGCGACGACCAGAACAGCAATGACCGCGATAAAAAAGCCCAGATTAACATAAGAACCTTGGAACATATCGCTTAGCCACTGCTGATGCAGCATGGCTTCCGGCGGAAGCTGGCGCGATTCCGTCTCCAGGCTCGTCCCTTTGAAGTAACCCGGAATGACATAATAAACGGTCCAGTAGGCGGTCCAGTTCATCATGATCGTGGATACGACCTCGTGCACGTTATATTTAGCCTTCAGGAAACCTGGGACAACCGCCCATAGCGCACCGCCGATAAACCCGACCAGTACCATAACCAACAGGAGCAGAGCCCGCGGCAGGTCGAGCGAGAGGCCAACAGCTGTCGCGCAAAAGCCACCGAACAGCATCTGGCCAGCAGCACCGATATTAAACAGTCCGGTACGGAAGGCAAAGGCCACGGACAAACCGGTCAAAATAAGCGGAGTCGCCGTCGCCAGCGTATTTCCGATCCGCTCCGGGTTCTTGAGTCCACCCTGGATAAGATACTTATACCCTTCTACCGGATTATGTCCGGTCAGCGCCATAAGCAGTGCCCCCGCGATGAGTCCGAACAGGACGGCAAGCAACGATTTTACGCTGTTATTCATGTGGTGCCTCCTCTTTTTGATACCCGGCCATCATCAGTCCGAGCTCTCTTTCGTTCGTTTCGGAGGTTTTAACGATACCTACCAGTTCACCGTTATTGATAACGGCAATGCGGTCCGACAAGTTCAGCACTTCATCAAGCTCCAGGGAAACCAGCAGAACGGCTTTCCCCTTGTCGCGCTGTTCGATCAGACGCCGGTGAATATATTCAATCGAGCCTACGTCAAGGCCCCGAGTCGGCTGGACGGCAATAAGCAGATCCGGATCGCGCTCTACCTCGCGGCCGATGATCGCTTTTTGCTGGTTACCGCCGGACATCGAACGCACGATCGACCGGCCGCCCGTTCCGGAACGCACATCAAAGCTCTGAATGATATGCTCCGCATGCTTGCGGATCGCTGCTGGCTGCAGCAGCCCGTTCTTGGAATACGGTGGGCGGTTATACACCTCGAGGATCAAATTCTCTTCAATCGTATAATCCAGTACGAGGCCCCTCTTTTGGCGGTCCTCCGGAATGTGGCCGATTCCGCTTTCATTCCGTTGACGGACAGATAGACCGTTGAGTGTTTTTCCATTCAAGCTCACCGTTCCGCTCTCCGCCTGGCGAAGTCCTGTAATGGCTTCTATCAGTTCCGATTGACCGTTACCATCCACGCCGGCAATACCCACAATCTCCCCGGCATGTAGATCGAGACTAAAGCCTTTGAGTGCATCAACTTTCTTGCTGTTCTTTACCGTAAGCGATTTGATCTCCAGAACGGTTTTACCCGGGCGACTCTCCTGCTTATCCACCTTAAAGGATACGCTGCGGCCCACCATCATTTCGGCCATAGCCTCGCGGCTTGTGTCTGCCACTTCAACGGTGCCAATCGTCTTGCCTCGGCGAATGACCGTGCATCGGTCCGCAACCGCTTTAATTTCTTTCAATTTGTGGGTGATCAGAATGATGGATTTGCCTTCATTGACCAGGTTTTTCATAATGCCCTGCAGATCTTCGATTTCCTGAGGGGTCAGCACGGCGGTCGGCTCGTCGAATATGAGCACTTCCGCGTCGCGATACAGCATTTTGAGAATTTCCACTCTCTGCTGCATCCCGACCGAAATATCCTCGATTTTGGCATACGGGTCTACATTGAGGCCGTATCGCTTGGACAGCTCCTCAACCCGTTTGGCAGCCGATCTCACGTCCAAGCCGAAAAAGAACTTGCGCGTCTCGCTGCCCAGAATAATATTCTCGGTTACGGTAAACGGCTCGACCAATTTAAAATGCTGATGCACCATCCCGATTCCGAGTTTGTTCGCGACATTCGGATTCGAGATCCGCACGTCCTTGCCGTTGACTTTGATTACGCCACGGTCAGGTTGATACATGCCAAACAGGATGCTCATCAGGGTGGACTTGCCCGCCCCGTTCTCACCGAGCAGCGCATGAATCTCGCCTTTTTTCAACCTAATCGTGATATCGTCATTGGCCACGATCCCGGGAAATTCCTTGCGGATGCCCACCATCTCGACAACATAGTCCATGGTTTTGGGTCCTCTCCTTCTTTTGTGTTGATATCTTCTTGTGCCTAAATCACTTTAAAAAAACGCGGATCGACTCACTTCCAAACAGCCAGAACGCAGTTACATAGATCGATTCTACATTCAATATCAGGATGCAATCGCTTGCGCCGGTGATACGGTCTGATACCTTAAATAGCCCCACAAAGTGGAGCCTATGCTTCGATGCTTATTCCAAATACTTTGCGGGGGCCCCAAAACATATAAATGCGATTACAGAATTGCTTACGCTTCGCTGAAATAACTTATAAATTCTGATACCTTAAAAAAAGACGGAGGGAATCCGTCTTTTTTCATGCGGTATCGCTGCTTTTCAAGTAAGTCTATCCACGTTTCTGTAGATGACCTTGGTGTCTTGGATTACTTAATCAAATCGCCTTGCTCTGCCGTTACTTTAATTTCGCCGGCTTTGATCTTATTGAACACTTCGTCAACTTGCTTAAGGACGTCATCGCTCAGGTTCGGATTCTTCTCAGGAAGGCCGACGCCGTCATTAGTCGCATCTAGTGTAAGCGTCTGTCCGCCTGGGAATTTACCTTCCATTTCGGCTTTGATCATATCGTAAGCCGCATGGTCGATTTTCTTAACTGCCGAAGTGAGAATAACGGACTTGTCGCCTTCGTATACGCCGTCTTGGTACTGGTCAACGTCGACGCCAACGATCCAAACCTCGGATCCTTTCTGCACGCGAGCCTTCGCTTCGTTAATCGCGCCAACGCCAACGCCGCCTGCTGCCGCGAAGATAACGTTTACGCCACGGTCATACATTTGAGCCGCCAATTGGCTGCCTGCTGCAACATCATCAAAGGATCCTTGATAAACAACGTTTTCTTTGTTAATCACCAGTTTCGTGCCGAGATTCTCGTTGGCGTATGCTACACCCTGCTGGAAGCCCCAGTTGAACTTCTGTACAGGAGGGATTTCCATGCCCCCGATAAATCCAGCCTGTCCATCCTTCACATGAAGCGCAGTCGCTACGCCAGCCAGGAAACCGGACTCTTGCTCAGCAAAGAAGATGGATACGGTATTTTCCTTAACTACCGGATTGCTGTCGCCGGAATGAGGTGTTCCATCGATAATCACGAATTTAGCATCTGTATACTTGTCCTGTGCTTTGAACACGGCTGTTTCAAACTTGAAGCCTGGAGTTACAATAAATTTAAATCCGGCATCGTACAGGTTTCCGATCTCTTTCGAATAGTCGGCTTCTGTCGTTCCGGCCGGCTTCAGGTATTTATACTCCATGTTGAAGTCCTTATTGGCCTTCTCGATGCCTTCGTACGTTCCTTGGTTAAACGACTTGTCATCAATGGTTCCCGCGTCCGTAACCATCCCTACCTTGAAGTTTGCCTTAGGTGCATCGCCGCCTGCGCCGCCACTTGGTTCTGACGCCGGTTTGTCGCCGCAACCTGCCAGCATTGTGACAGATAACGCCAAACTGATTAAAGATATGACCCCTTTTTTCATTAAGGATAACCCTCCTAGGTATATATGCCCGAATACTAGTAGATTCGTGCTATTTACAATATATTAATAAAACAGACCCTTTTCAACATAAATTTGGGTGAATCTGTCAAGCTGCATCTGTGCCGCGGTGAAACGTTTAAGATATATTTCAATCCAATTCTAGTATATATAGGAATGCTTAGTTAACACAGTATTGATATCACGGTTTTTATAGATAACACGGGGATTACAGTGGGTGTGATACGCCAAGCCGCGCAAGTGAGAAGACCCTTCCATTTGGAAAAAAATAATAGCGCTTTATTAAAAGAAAGCACCTCGGCAAGGTGCTTACAAACATGCTGTTCATTTCAATGAATGTTATGAATGATTATTCATTTACGACGGGATTTCATCATGCGATTATACGTAATTAATCCGGCAATAATCATGGCTACTACGCCCAAGCTGCTTGCCGACTCCGGCGTCATGCCGAATACCCCCGCCAAATTCGTAACCAAACTGTTCGTAAGCAGCGCCACCGCAATCAGCATAATCGGACGCCACACGCTATACCTTCTCATCCTCGCAACACCCCCAGGCCAGATTTACAGCATTATAATCCCAAATGACTAAAATCGCTTAATCTATTAGATGCATTATACCATGAATAAGTATGCGTTTACATTGTTCTCAACTTTCTCAGCATGAAATTTCCAGATAGCCCTTGATGTAGTTGGGGAGACCAGCAATCCTTTGCGACTTTGAATCAAATTACCGGTTTTCTTCTTCCTTCATTATATTAAACGTGTTCATAAACATCGTTATGCGCCACATATTTCTCATGTGGTCATCAAGACCGATTCGAAAGCAAAAGCCACGGGCCACAGCGTGGAAATAACGCTGCCTCCATGGCTTTTTTTACGAAACATAAGTTATCATGCATCATGCTCGGCAGAGTTTGCCATAAAATGCCCTTATCCTAAGTCAACTTCTCGGAAATCAGGCCATTATGCCATCGGAACCTGAGCTCGTGCTGGAAATAACTCATCAGTCCTTTTTATTGTACTCGAATGAAATCTTAACGGGATCCGACATTCCTTCCATAGACAGATAGGCGTCGCAAGTTCCCTTTAAATTGCCGGTAAGCTTGATCATGAATTCGAAACTTCCCGTTTCTGTACTGGTCGTCTGTCCTTCGTAGCGAACTTTCCCTTTCGAATCGAGTATTTTCAAATTCACTTGGGACTGGCTGCCGTTCACGACCAGACCGTCGATTGTCAATTTCTTCGCAGCGGCATCCACCACGGCTCTTGCGCCGTCGATTGTAGCACCACCCCCCGCATGGTCGTCAATGCCGAGAACTTCGATTTCATCAAGGAAGACCCAGACGTTGACCGGGAATTCGACTTTAACGTAGCGGGCAGACACTTTATCGGCTCCCGCTTTCCCCGGCACGCCGTCTGTTATCCCGCTCCAGCTCACGAACTCGGCCGAGGCAGCATCATGTGCCGGTGGGGGAGAAACGGTTGCCAGCGGGCTCCAGGATTGGCCGTCAGATGAAACGGAAAAAGCGACGTTCTGAGGAAAATAGATGCCAGGCCCTTTATTCTGAAGAAAATGGGCTCTAATTACCCCAATCGATTTGTTTCTGCCCAAATCAAATGTGATTGTGCGGCTTCGTTCTTCAGGGTAGTCGCTTCCCGCATGGGCCTGCCATTGCTCGTTGCCGTAATCCGTCCCGCCGAATAGGCCGTTCGTAAGTTCGTTCCCGGAATCGGGATAGCTGCTGTTAGGCTGCCGTGAAATTGTATAGCTTTGGCCAAGAACCAGATTGCGAAGCCCCCAGCCGTCAGACCAGGTTTGAATGAGAACTTGGGCGTAGGAATCAAGCACCGATGCTGCCGAGACCGAAATCAACCCTTGCGCTTGGACGGCCGGGTCGTGAATGTGCGCGAGAAAATCCTGCATATACGTTACGGCATCCTTCGGCTTGTTTTCGTCCAGAAGGCGCTTGATGATCTGCAATCGATACGACAACTCTGTGCCAAAATCCGGCTTGATTTCGTTCGACGCGACATAACGTTGTACAAGCTCCGCCATCGTCTCCGGCGCCGGGCTGCTGTCAATGGCGTACGTTCCGTTCAAATACTGATACAGCCAGTCATACATTAAACGCAAACTTGGATCCTTGCTTACCCCTAAGTTGTATACTGCATTATTGCCTTGATAGTGAGCTCTGAAGCCATTTTGCATCAGACCGGATCTGACGCCGCTGTCCAAGTATTCGATAAAACGCTCGCGAAGTACGGGATCTGTCAGCATTCCGTCATCAAATTCAACTTCGTTCCCCATTCCGTACCGCTTTGCAGTATTCGTAGCATCGTCCAGACGGTCGGAATCCATTCCGCCGAAAAAATAGTTGGGCTGAAGCGCCGCGGCATCGAACCCTACGTCTTTCCACATAAACATTTTGTAAGCATATGAGTGTGGAATCCAGAAAACCTTCATGTTCATGGCGTGCACTTTATCCGACACCATGCGAGCTATGTCCGGTCCCGATTCGGATATGTCGATTTGTTCCGGCATCCAGTAAATGCCGACAAGCTCAAGATTAGAGTAGTTGGCAGCCTGCCATCTTTGCTGGGCCTGGTCCAGCCACCACTGCACCGCTTTTCCTCTGTTTTCAGACGCTTTTTCTTTGCCTACGACGGAGTCGTTGAAATTTAAGGAACCGCTACCGTCAATGTCGCCAAAATTGGTTAAGGATTCCCCTGGATTCGGAATCATTAACACAACCTTGACTTGATGATCGGGCTGTTTCAGCTTGGCCCCAACTTCCTTGGCAGCCTCATTCAACTGCTGCATATCGCCCGTGGCTGCAAATGTTTTTTCCAAATACCATTTCCAATCGTCCAGGTTCGTTTGTCCTAGACCGAAATCGCGACCGGCAGGCGAAGCAATCCCGAGATATAGAACGCCGTCATAAAGCCAATCGACCGGCTCGCCGTCTTTATTTACATAGCTGATATTAGGGATAATCCGTTCCTTCTTCCAATCGCCCAAACCATTCGCGTATTGCCCGTTATATAGCAGATTCAGATTCCGGATCCCGGCCGTAGCTTCCCCCGGCTCCAAAAAACGAGGCTGCTCGGCAGAAACCTTTACCGCCCCTTCAATCTTGCCGTCCATACCCATAATTTCGATTTCGTCAATGTATTCCCACTGTGTAGGATGCATAAAAAAGGTCACCTTCACATAACGGGCATAAGCCAGCTTGCCATCCGTATTCCCGCCTTTGATTCCATCCCGGCTGCCATCCCATTCAAAAGTCTCCTGTCTGGGCGGTCCTTCTCCCCAAAGCAGCTGGGTAGCGTTATGGGAAAGCAGCCCCCAATTTTCCTTATCGTCGGAGACATACATCGATACCGACAGCGGCACGAGGATCGAGTTCGCCGGATAATCTTGAAAAAAATGAGCGGTTATCTTCCCGACCGACTTTTCCTCCCCCAGATCAAATACGATTTCGCGCGTTTTTCCGCGCAGATGTCCTACCCATGCCGGGTCGTTCATATCCAATGCGCCGTATTTTCCGTCCGTAAGCTTGTATCCGTCATCGGGATGCGAAGCTTCCGGAGCTTCAGACCATTCATACGGGAGGCCGGCCGCAAGATTGCGGAATTGCGTCTCCTCTACTTCCGAAGATGCTGCCGCTTGATTCGCATCTATTGCTTTTGGTGCCTGTTCCGCTACCGGTTCACCAGCATCCGTCGGTTGATCTAGTTCGACCTGTGGAATACCTGTATTATTTCCTGCTTCCATCTGGTCTGCATCTACCGCTTGCAGGTCCGTCACATCCGGAACAAGCGATTTCGCCTGCACCGCAGAGACCGGAGCCATTAGTAATACGGCTGCCATTAATCCGGATATCCAGTTTTTATTCAAATTCATCAAGGCCAGCTCCTTTTCTTTATTCTCGAGTACAGAAATATCAAAAACCTTTAAACTCTTATTTCTGTTCCGGGTGAACGCTAAATGTTGATCCCCCCTTTCGCGAAATCTGGTATAAGTAAGCAGCAGAGCGTATAAGATCGGCTTCCTCCGAAAGAGGAAGCCGTCACCGCCGTGTCCTAATTCTGGTCTATTTCGCCTTCGCCGCCAGGAACTCGTCAATTTGCTTTTGCAGCTCCTGCTGAATCTTTTGGAGGGCGGGTCCGGCTTCCGCTTCGAATTTCTTCAATGTGTCCTCCGGATCGATGACCCCGTTAAACAGCGCCGTGTAGTATTGCCCATCGACTGTATTGTACTGGCTGATTTCGTTTTGCACCGGGGTACTGTCAAATTCGAAGCCAGCCAAAATATCGGTGGTGAACATGTCGGCATCGCGAAGCACGGCATCCATTTCATCATTCTGCGGATCGCCACCCACAACACTGCGCTCATCGACCGGATTCCATAGCCAGACATAGCCGAATGCAGAGTAGCCGGATGTATCCAGGTTTTTCATTTTGTCCTCTCCTACCGCTTCCCAATGCTTCCCTTCGATTCCGTAAGAGAGCAGGTCGTAGTTTTCCTTCTCATTCGCCCAGTTCAGGAACATAATCGCCCGCTCCTTGTTTTTGCTTACCTTCGGAACAGCCAGGAAATTCCACTGCTTAAAATTGGTGAAATTCGCGCCTTTTTCCGGGTTAAAGAAGGTGACCGTTTCCAGCTCGCCGTCCGGTACATTGTTCTTAAACGTGTTCTTGAGGGAATCGCCGATGCCGAACGCGCCGTTTGTCACGATTGCTACTTTGCCTGCCGAGATCGGCTGGTGAAAATCTTTCGTCGTCAAAATGTCCTTGAAAATCAGTCCGTCCTTAAACCATTGGTGCGTGTTCGCAAGCCACGTTCCGATCGGCTCCCGATCCTCCAGCAAATTGTATACTTTGCCGTCATTGTTCTTGTAGTAGAGCATCAAGCTGTTACCCAGTGCGTGGGTCGGCCTGACATGGGTTTCGTAATCGTTCAGCGCATGGTGGGCGACGAATGAATAAGTGGATGAGCCTGCGGTCATCGAGATGATGCCTTTTTCCTGCTCCTTCACCTTGTAGGCAAATGCGATCAGTTCATCATACGTCTTGATCGGCGGTACGCCGAGCTTCTCGCGAATGTCTTTGCGCACCATGTAGGAATTGCCAGACATGTAGCTGACGCCGAGCGGAACGGCCATAATTTTGCCGCCGTATTTGTTGTAGTCCCACATTTGCTGCGGCCGTTTCTCCAGCACCGTTTGGCCGTACTGGGCCAACAGGTCGTCCAGCGGCTCATAGAATCCGTTTGCGATCATCTGGTTGATGTGCAGCCATGGCGCATCGAAGATGAGATCGATGTTTTCGCCGGAAGCAAGCGTCACCTGCGTCTTTTGCGCCAGATCCGACCAGGGCACGAACACGATGTCGAGCTTGACATTGATCGTATCCTTCATCCGCTTTTCTGCTTCGGCAATGACCAAATCCATATCCGGCGGCCGGTCGCCGGGAATCATGATTTTCAGCGTCACCTCCTTAAGTTTGGTGTCACCGCTGGCGCTGTCGCCGGTATGGCCTGACGGTCCGGGCGTTTTCCCTTCCCCTTCGTTCTTGCCCGAACAACCTGCAATCGCGAAGAGCGCGATCAGTAATACGAGTGCGATGGGCAATAGTTTTTTCATTGAGCATTCCCCCTGTTTCAAATATAGAGAAAATAGGCGGATGGGCCGGTTCGAAGACCGCAGCGCTCGAAAGCTCGAACCGGCCAAACACGCTTCCCGCTTGCCGTTCTACCCTTTTACCGATCCAAGTGTCAAACCTTTAATAAAGAAGCGCTGTATGAAGGGATAGACGAACACGATCGGGCCGATGGTAATGCAGACGATCGCCAGCTGCATGCCATAGGTCGGCACGACAACGTTGTACTGCGTCTGGCTCCCGCTCACATAAGCCATAACATTCAAATTGGACATAAGCTGGCGTATCATCATCTGCAGCGGCAGCATCTTGTAATTGTCGATAAACAGCAATGACAAGTACCAGTCGTTCCAATATTGCAGCGCGTAGAACAGGCTCACTGTGGCGATAACAGGCAGCGAAATCGGCCAGATGATGCGAAAGAAAATATAGATATCATTGGCGCCGTCCACAGTCGCAGCTTCATTCAATTCATACGGTAGCGTCCGGTAGTAGGAGACAAGAATGAAGGCATAGAACGGGTTAAGCAGATAGGGCAAAATGAGCGCCCAAACCGAGTCTTTCAGATGCAGCCAGTTGGCAATCAGCATGTAGAAGCCGACCAGCCCTGCACCGAACAACATCGTCAGGAAGGTCAAAAACGATAAAATATTGCGGTACTTCACTTTCCGGTGGCTCAGCGTGTACGCATAGGCAGCTGTCAAGAGGACGCCCAGCGCCGTGCCGGCGAGCGTCACGATAATCGTAATGCCGTAGCTTAGAAACACCTGCTTGCCGGAGAGCAGAAATTTGTACGCATGGAGGCTGAATTTGCTCGGAAGCAACTGGTACCCCGCCGTCTGCAGAAGCGATTCATCAGCGAACGAGTTGATGAACACAATCCAGAACGGAATGAAGCAAAACAGCGCAAACGCGCCCAGCACCGCGTACATCAGAATAAGAAACAACCGTTCTCTCATGTCGATCACACCTTAAATTGTCCGGCGAAAATGGCTCATGGTGCCGGGCCATTGCCCGTTTCGCCGTACCTTTTTAGAATAGTTTTGAATCTGCGTCCACCTTGCGCGCGATCGCATTGAAAATCAGAATCGTGACGAGCCCCATACAGGACTGGTACATGATGACGGCAGAGGACATGCTGAAATTACCCAGCTGCCTCAGCGCACGAAACGCATACGTATCGATGACATCTGTCGTCGGAAAGAGTACGCCGTTATCTCCGATAATTGCGTAAATCATGCCGAAATCGCCGTAGAAAATACGGCCAATGCCAAGCAGCGCCAATACCATCACGGTCGGCCGCATCAACGGCAGCGTTATGTAGAGCATCTGTTGCATCCGGCCCGCACCTTCAATTCGGGCGCTCTCGTAATATTCCGCGGAGATGCCCGTAATGACGGCCAAAAAAATAATGGAATTATATCCGGCAATCTTCCAGGCGCTAATCACGGTTAAGATATACGGCCATACGCCCGGCGTCAAATACCAGTCCACTCCTTCGTAGCCAAGGACGGCAAGCGCGCGGTTAATCAGCCCCTCCGATGTGCTGAATAGCGTCAACGCCATCATGCTGACGACAAGCCATGAAATAAAATACGGTAAAAAAATAAACGATTGCGTGATTCGCTTGAACAGCCTGTTTCGGACTTCGTTCAAAAAGATCGCCAGCACGACCGCGCTACCGAGGCCGGATACGAGAAATAGCGCATTCAGGAAAACGGTATTCAGTGTCACCCGCATCCAGTCCTTCCCATTGAAGAAAAACTCGAAGTTTTTAAATCCGACCCATTCGCTCCCCCATAAACCATCCGATAGCCGGTAATTCTGGAAGGCGAGCAGATGCCCCAGCATGGGCATATACGCGAATACGACCAGAAACGCAATGCCGGGCAGCGCAAGCAAGTACAAATACCGGTTCCGCGACAGCTCACGCACAAACGGCCAGCCGAACCTTCTCCGTCGCTCCAAAAAACGTTCCTCCTTTCTTGTGCAGCTTGCAGGATTCGAACGGAGCCATCGTAGCATTCACGGCTGCGGCTTGCCTAGTTCTCATTGGCCGGATTCGGTTCTCGTGTGACTAATCGCGAGCGTTCAGCCGGTTGTTATTGGTCTGGCGAGTTCTCAATCGCCGCCCGCCCCGCCTGCTAATTGGCAGAGTTCCCGGCTATCTGCCGGTCGTCCGCTCCAGCTGCTCGCTCGCCTTGCTGTCGCGGTATTGGCTTGGCGTCATGCCGGTTGCTTTTTTGAATGCGGTGAAAAAGTGGCTTTTCGTCTGAAAACCGGACTGCTCTGCAATCTCGGTGATCTGCATGCTGGTCTGCTCCAGCAGCTCCTTAACCTTCCCGAGCCGCTCGTTCAAGATGAAATTCGATAGAGGCATGCCATATTGTTCGTGAAACAGCTGCCGGACGTATTTGGCCGACAAAGCGATATGGTCAGCGATATCGTCTACCGACAGCATCGGGTCATGGGTATGATAGCGGACATACTCGATGATTTCCCCAATCAGCTTTTCCTTGCGATTGAATCCCTTTTGGTCGCTAAGCTGCCGGATAATCCGCCCAGTCTCTTCCTTCAGCCATTCGCGGACCTCGGTAAGCGTGGCGAACTGCCTCAAGTGGCGCTCAATCCCTTCAACACTCTGAATAGACATCATTTTGCTGAACGACTTGACGATCGCAAACAGAAGCAGCTTCAGTTGGAATTGGCACTCGGTATACTTCATCGTCTGCAGGCGCGTGAACACCTCCTCCAGCATGGCCAGCACCTTCTCCTCTTTGCCGCTGCGAATCGTCTGGATCAAGCTTTCATGCACGGCGGAGTCGATCGGCGCTTGTAAATCGGCATACCGCTCAAAGTCTTGTTCAACGTAGATTTTGTCATCACCACTGACAAACTTGAATAATGTCAGCTCGTTCATATCGTCGTATACTTTGCGTAAATCATCATGCACGCGCCGCGCTGAGCTTTCGGCGATCGTCACGTCCAGCTTTACGTGACGGGTGACTTGACGACTAAGCTCCTTCAACTCTTTGGTCAACCCGGGATCAGGGAGGGAGCTGGCTGTGCCAACCAGCACGACCAGATGGTCGGTCCCAAAATCGACCACCTCGATCGGCCGTTCAGGTGTACCCAGCAGCTCCTCTGCGATATTGCCGATTGCATACTTGAGCAGCTTGCGAGAGACGAAATCGTACCGCTCGGATATCTCATAATAGGAGTCGATCTTGATAACAGCCAATCGAAGCCACTCATAGTCAAGCAGGCACGACTCGCGGACAATCGCCGCTCTGGCGCCGTCAGTCAGCCTGCCCTGCAGCAGCCATTGCCGCAAATATTCGGTCTTGATCAGCGGATAATGATCGCGAAGCATAACGACGCCCTGCTCGATGACGCCGTAATCGTTCTCCCCCTTCACGCCCAGCTTCCGCTGCAGTTGATCCGCCAGCCGGCGGAATGGCCCGACGAAACGGCGCGAATTCCAATAGGCGACCAGAAGCAGCGCGATGAGCAGCAGCAGCGAGCAGGCGATGATGACGGTTTTGAACGCCCCTGCCTTTTCGCGAAATTGCTTCATTTCAGTAACAGATATAATGGTCCACTCCGACGATTCCATTCGGGCATAGTTGACGAACGCTGCCCCTCCCGCTCTGTTCAACTCGAATGAACCTTCCTTCAGTCCCGGTTGGATGTTATCGATGGTCTCCTCGAGCGGCTCATCCTGTTCTCCCAGAATTAATCTTCCCCGATCATCCACGATAGAAAGCAGCGTATCCGCTCTTCCATCGCTTGAGATCAAATGCTTCTGAAGCTCCTTCTTGTCGAACAGGACAACAAGATACCCATCGCGGTTTTTCTGGACAGGAGTCGAAGGAAGCTGAAGCGCCAAATACGAGTTGTTTCCTATCTGGTGATCAAAATAGCGGAGGAAGGTCCCGGGAGTGCGCTCAATTCGCTGCAGCATCGGCTGATCGGCAAATTCCTCGAACGGAAGCAACCCAACTTTGGAGTCGATCACCTCACGTTTGCGAAAGCTGAATAAGTAAGCGGTTTCAATATAAGGTTCGTTAGATAAATATTTAGTCAATACCCCCATCGCGTTGGCATTCTGCAGCAGATCGTCGGCGGAAGCATACATCCAGTTTTGCAAGGTACGGTCTTCGTACATGGTCAGACTGTACCATTTCAGCTTGGCTAGGATGTACTCGACACGCTCCGCCATTTCGTCGATGCGGTCCTGATTAAACGTCCCCATCTGGGAATAAGCGTAGTGCGAAAATCGGTTGGCCAGAAACAACGAGAGCGGTATGATGGTGATTGCAAAAAAGATGCCGCTTATCACAAATATGCGCCAGGATGTCGATCTGAACATAGTATTCCCCTGTCTCCCTTCTTCTTTATGAGTTCTCTTTTGACCGATATGCCCTATCATAATGCACCCCTTTCCCATTTGCCTAGTTCTCATTTGTCCGTCAAGTTCTATTTCTGCGGCATGCTGCAAAGTGGAATATATTCATACGGCTGTTCTTCATCCCAGCCGGAGCCAATTTCCTCTGCAGAAAGGTAGATACATATCTAGATAACGGATACAGCGTACATAGCAGAACAGCACCCTCCGCTTTATGAGCGAGGGGTGCTGTCTTGATGGTCAATTCACATTCATATAGAAGAAACCGACCATTTGCATCATTTTAACCGTGACATCTAACTTTATGTTCATCCCAATATTGCGCATTTATAAATGCTGCTCGCCGCAACTCAACCCAGCTTCTGCCCACAATTCGGACAGAAGTTCGCCCCTTCATTCTTTGCGCCACAGTTCGGGCAGAAATTGGGCTTCTTGCTTCCTTCAGAAGGGGATGCAGCCGCCGGGGCAGATGGCTCCTTCGCAGCCGGAGGCTGTTGGCTTTGATTCGAATTGTTTTGGTTCTGGTTCTGATTCTGGTTCTGATTCATATTTTTCATCATTTCATTAGCCATGTTCATCCCCATCATCATGCCGGCCATATCCGAAGCCGCACCGCCGCCTTGCACCTTGCCGGATGCAATCCCATCCGTCATGCTGACCTGCTGGTATTTCTGCAGATTACCGATCATTTCATGGGAAGCCGTCTTGGTGATCATATCCTGAATTTCCTTCGGATAGTTGAAGCTCATCACCTGGAAGCCGGTGATCGTTATTCCGTTGTCCATCACTTCCATGTCCAGGTCTTCTCGAATCCCTCTCGCGATATCGGAGGCGTTCGCCTGCAGATTAAACATGTCCTTGCCTTCGCGACTGATCCATTTCATCAACAATTGATCGAGCACCGAAGTGATCCGGATCTTGACGTCGTCCACAAGATAGCTCTCTTTCATCCCGGCGATTCTGTCGATCAGCGTCACATAATCATTCACTTTAAAATTGAACGTGCCGTTGGCACGGATCGGCATACCGCCCGGAAGCTGCGGCGTCGGAATGAGGACTGGATTCTGCGTCCCCCATCTGACTGTGAATTCCTTCGTGTTTACGAACAGTACTTCCACGCGCATGCCACTGTTAAAGCCAAATTTAAATCCCTTTAAAGTAGAAAGGAACGGAATGATATCCGAATCGATGTTATATACGCCTTCATCCTCAAAAATCCCCTCGATCTTGCCGTTATTGACAAAAATCGCGTCCTGACCGGAGCGGATGACCAGCTTACTTCCTTTTTTAATCTCCCGGTTGCTCCATTTCCAGAAAATCATATCGTCCCTAAACTCTTCCCATTCCACGACATTAGAGAATTGGTTCTTGAAAAATCCCATCGATGTTATTCATCCCTTCCCTTAAAATTTCCCGCTGCTGCTGCTATGCGAATGGCCGCCACTGCTGACGCCGCCACCGCCTCCGCCGCCTGAGCCGCTGCTCGTGTTGCGCTCGATCTTCTGCTTCGTTACCGTTGTTCTGACATAACGGTCCTGCTGGTTCAATATCCCCGATGTGCTGGTATCCTCATAGGTGTGAGAATTGACCGTCACCCGTCCGCCAGAACGGTAAGCCATGACACCCACGGCGATAGCGCCGATGGCAGCGGCAGATCCCAGTTGAAACCAAAGATTAAACAGAATATTATCCGGGTTCATGTCGGGCTCAAAGCCCATATACCGATGAGCGGTTTTGATATATTTTTCAAAAGCCTGCTTATAATTGCCTCTGGACAAGTCCGGAGTAATCTTGTTTTGTATCTTTAACAGCCTTCCGGAATCGAGATACTTCTCGGCCTTATAATAACCTTCCAAATGAACATCGTGGGTATCCAATACTATGGTCAAAATGACGGTATTACCGTGCCGCCTGTCATACCCGGGTGCATACTCATCGTAAAAATTTTCCGTCCATGTCTCATAATCGTCATTCTCGACACGGCCAACCGTAAGGATCATAAAGTCCGTCTCACGTTCAGCACCATACTCATTAGCCATGGCATTCAATTCATCGCGTTCTTCCGGACTGAGCAGATTGGCTTCATCAAAGATCAATGGCTTATCATCTGCAGCTTTGACCATCAAGGCCGGAACCATCAGGTATGCAACCAAGAGGAACAGAACAGCACCTAATACATATCGTCTTCTCACAGGAAACCTCCCCCCATCGCCCAGGAGATCATCTTCAATGACAGTAAGGAGACGCCCGAAATGCCTGCAAACCACGCAGCCACTTTCGCTTTGCTGATTGGCGGCTTGCCGACCACTTTCCCCGTCTGGCCGTTCATCGCAAAGGTATGCTCCGATTTATTGTAATCATAGTGCACCATCCATACCGGAAGGAGGACATAATCCGCCTGTTTTAAGGTAGTATCGATCTGCTTGTTGGTATAATTTACGGTTGTGTATCCTGACACCGCTGACGAAATATACGAATCAATGTAGGAGCTGATCTTATCTTTGGCACGCGGAAGAAGCTGCTTCTCATTATGGCTGTATTTTTCGGCAATGTACCCGGCGAGATAAGGCGTCTTGAATTCCTTCAGCTGCTGATAGGGGAAAGGCTCCAGCTTATCCATCAGCTCATCGTTCATTTTCTCCGAAGCATCGATCGGCACCTTCACATAGTTCAAGCGAATCTTCCGGTAGATATCGAAATGCTGGGTCTCCGTGTACTGGTAATCTCCTTGCGTGTAGGTTCTCACCTTGGTGCCGTGGCCATGAACTTCAACCCGATTATGTAACTCATATAGCCAAAAGGGTACATATATCCCGGTAATTTCCTTGATCCGGTTCGCTGTCATAAAACCGCTTGGTGTCAGGAGGCCATTTCTGCACCATTTCTTGAAAGCCTTCATCGCTTCTTCCTTGGTAATCGAAAAAGGGATGACCATAACCGGAGCCAGATCGCCGCTCAGTCGGTCGCTGAGTACAACGGCGGATCCGCAGAAGCTGCAGGTCGTGGCGCTGGTCTCCGGCTCGGTCACGATGACGGCCCCGCAGCTGTTGCAGTGATACTCCTTCACTTCGTTCTCGACGAAAACCTGCTTTTTCAGCGGGTCGGGAATTTCCTCGATATTATCTTTTCTTCCGCAGCTCAGGCAAGACAACATTCCTGTATCGCCGTCAAAAACCATGCTGCTGCCACAGTTCGGACATTTGTATTCGATAACCGGCATTTCCTCACCTCGATAACAATGAAATAGTTATTCCTTCTTTTTCAGCTTTTCTTTGATTGCTTCCAGTTCATCCTGGGCAGGGGGAGTCTCCAATGGAGCAGCTCCGTCCTTCCCCATATTCTTCTCCAATTCAGCCATCAGATCGTCCAGATCGTCTTCCTTCGCTCCGGCGCGAAGCTCGGCCAGGGCCAGCGCTTCATCCAAGGCACGGTTTGCCTTCTCTTCCATCGTGTTGAATGCCGCATTCGCACCGCCCGAGGATGCGTGGCCGGCGTTTACATCCTGCTGGGCTTTGGCAGCTGCCATTTTCCCTTTCAACTCGGCATAGCGACCTTCCAGTTGGCTCATGTCCGACACCAGCTTATCCTGCATTTGTTTCATCCTGACGGCGTTTGCCGAAGCCGACTCGTATCCTGCCTGCAGTTCGTTCAGCTTATGGGCTAGCGCTGCTTTTCTCTCCAGGAACTTGAGAGCATCGTCCTCATTTCCGGCCTCCACGGCCTTCTCTGCATATCGATGCAGCTTCTTGATCTCAGCACAACACTCATCAAGGGCCCGCTTCGCTCTTCGCTCATCCGAGAGCACGGAAGCCGTCTCCGCTTTCACCTGACCCAAGTCCGTATTCAAGCTACGCATATAAGTGTCAACTGTTTTCTCCGGATCTTCCGTCCGATCCAACAGTGCGTTCACATTCACCTTCATAACATCCTTAAACCTCGATAAGATTCCCACCATGAGTTCCCCCCTCAAAAAGTTTACATTTAACCTATAATACCCTATAGACCGTTAAAAGGTTTCAAATGCCAAAATTCGATGGAATATATGTAAAAATATGACTAATACTACACAAAAAAATCCCCCCGACCATATAGATCGGAGGGTACGTTTATTAGATATCATCCCGAATCTGGATGCGTTTCTTACCAGAGTCCGGCTGTTTCGGTATTTCAAGCTTGAGGACCCCATCCTTCAGGGAAGCGGCAATTTGGTCCTCCGCTATATTCTGAACGTAGAATCTGCGCACATACTCGCCATAACGACGTTTCTTCCGGACGATTTGCTGCTTCGTATCCTCCACGCTGTTATCTTCCTTGCGAACGGCTTTGATCGTTAAGTAAGGGTCAGCGTAGCTGATTTCGATGTCGTCTTTTTGAAAACCTGGAAGCTCCGCCTCAACTAGATAAGCGCGCTCCGTCTCTTTAACGTCTGTTTTGAAAGACATCATCGAACCTTTGAACGGTGCAAACACCTCATCTTGAAACGCATCGTTAAAGATATCGTGAAATGACTTCACCAATTGCCCGAAGGCATCCTCTCTGCGCTTTCCAAATGGCATCAAATCAAACATCATAGATTTCCCCTTTCTTATTTGACCTTGTTTGACCTTACGCCTTTATTATATGCCTTGCACGCATAAATGCCAAAACCGATTATAAAGAAAACAGGACTAAAATAACGTATTTTCAGCCGATTTTTCGCATGAATTGGTTTCGATCTTTCGATTTGACCTTTTTTGACCTTCAGACTGTTTCGTTTCCGTGCTTCCCAATAAAACTATGTTCACGCGAAATTTAGCACGATAAAAAAGACACCCGAATGGGTGCCCGTTTCAGTTATATATTGGGGTGAGTAGACCTACCGTTTTTCACAATATGATCGATTTCACTCTTCAACAAAAGGTATCGATGCACGCTTCTCATGATCGGAACTTTGGTCAGCTTATTCTGATCGACATATCTTTTCATTTGATCTTTGGACAGACCTAACAATTGACCTGCCTCAGAAACGGTTAATACTTCTTCATTACTGGTTGCATTAAACGTTTTTTTCACCTTTAAATTCCAATCTTCGAATACCTGCATGAGATCTCAACCTTTCTTTAACGCAACGACTAAACAAAATGGTTAAGGAGCCGTAAGAGCAGCCCCTTACGATTTGGTGTCCTTGCGCTGATTCTTACGGTAAAGCTTGATTTGCTGATCCGACGAAACAAGGATCGGCAGGACTTTATTGCTGCTGATCATGGACGACGCGCACTGTGAACAAACGGGAACTTCCTTGAACGAAAAGCTATCTCGAATCCAACCGTTACACCCTTCCTTCGTACAAGACCAGATCGCAGTCATCTCTTCCGGCAGATTTTCCAGTGGTTTATTCCAAGAATAAGACAATGAACTTCCCCCTTAGCTACATTTTTAACGCCTTCATGCTGTTTTGAGCTCTATTATAAAAAAAACCCCAAACGGTACGTTTGGGGATCTTTTCACGAATCTACAGTTTTACAACGTTCTCAGCTTGTTGACCGCGGTTGCCTTGGACTACGTTAAATTCAACACGTTGTCCTTCATCAAGCGACTTGAAGCCGTCACCTGTGATTGCACTAAAGTGTACGAATACATCTTCGCCACCTTCAACCTCGATGAAACCAAAGCCTTTTTCTGCGTTAAACCATTTCACTGTTCCTGTTTGCATAGAAACACCTCCTAAATTTATATGATTTTCTCATTTTTGGTTAAAAAACAAAAAATTCACATATTGCACAAGGTTCCTGATCAAAATAATAACCCTCTGCAATATGTGAATCTCAGGTCAAAATCCCAATGAACTTATTATACCCCAACCGTTCCAAAATAGCAAACGTATTATTTCTTGGATACGATTCATAAAAAGACATGGGTAACCGGAATGTAAACAAATGGCCGCTAAAGGGGATGGTGATAAGGAGGCCGGTTATAAGCATAACCTGCGCTAGCTAAAGAAATGCTTCCGCAAAAAAACGGCCATTTCCCGGCAGAATACCGGGAAATGGCCGAAGGTTGCAGCTTTAAACAACACGTCTTACGTATACACCAGTGTTATGCGATCCAATCAGGGGTTACATCTGAGCACCTGTCTGATAACTCAGCAGCTGCCGGAAAGTTCCTTTGTGATCCTGGGACAGCTGCTGATAACCCCCCTGCTGGATAACCCGTCCTTGCTCCATCACTATGACCTGATCCGCATGGCGAATGGTGGACAGTCGGTGGGCGATCACGATGATCGTCATGCTCCCTTTCAGCTGTTCCAACGCTTCCTGTATCCGCTGCTCGTTCTCACTGTCGAGCGCGCTTGTCGCTTCGTCCAACACCAGAATCGAAGGCTTTTT
This sequence comes from Paenibacillus sp. ISL-20, assembly GCF_018613005.1. Classification (NCBI taxonomy): domain Bacteria; kingdom Bacillati; phylum Bacillota; class Bacilli; order Caryophanales; family Paenibacillaceae; genus Paenibacillus; species Paenibacillus sp. ISL-20. The sequence goes on along the minus strand of NZ_JAGGRD010000049.1, from coordinate 44,670 downwards.
CAAGATAGCTCTGGCCAGCACAATCCGCTGACGTTCTCCCCCGGACAGGCGGATACCGCGGTCACCAATGACGGTGTCGAGGCCTAACGGAAGCCCGTGTACGAATTCGTCGGAGGCTGAAAACCTCAGCGCTTCCCACAGCTCGTTATCCGAGGCATCGGGAGCAACCAGCTTCAGGTTATCCCGGATACTCTCGTTGAAGAGAAAAGGATCCTGCGCCACATATCCGATACCCCCTCGGAGCGACATCAGCTGACGTTCGTCCTCCATGGACACGCCGTCCACAAGAACTTGCCCGCTCTCCGGTTGGATCAGTCCCATAAGAAGATCGATAAGAGTGCTCTTGCCCGCGCCTGATTTGCCGACGATGGCCGTCATGCGATTGGCAGGAATATGTAGGTTGATATCTCGCAAAGCATAGACGGGGGAAGAGGTATCGTACCGATAGTCCACATGAGTACAATCGATTCCATGCTGCAGCTGAAGTCGCTCGCCGCCTGTCATCGGAATCGATCCGGCGATCTCCCTGTCTGCCTCGTATTCCACTTGCAGCTCACGTATCGCCCGGAAGGCCGGGAAATTCGACACGAGCTGCTCGGAGCTCGATTGAATGCTGATAAATCTTGGCCATAAGCGCGAGAAAATAAGAACGATCATCAGCAGCTGCTCCGCAGGCGTACGCAGCACTTCCAGCGCCAAATACACAAATCCGGCAACCAGCAATACAGACGAGAGCCGATAAATCAGCTGGGATAAGGAATTGATTTTGCCAAATTGGATGAAGTTATGCTCCATTTTTCGCGACAGCCTGTCAAACCAGTTCATATGAAATGGCTCCAACCGGTTGCTCTTGATATCCTTGATGCCGTTGAAATGTTCGCTGATGCCCGCAAAATAATATTTTGACAGCTCTGTCGTCTGCTCGCCGATCCGCTTCGATCGCCGGATGAATCGGCGTCCAAACAAGGCAAGGAGCCCTCCGCTCAACAGGACGATGAGGGTCAGCATCGGGGCCAGCCATAGGGCAAGGCCAATCTGAATGATCGTGAACACGAAAGACGAAACCATCTGCAAGAACAGAAACGTACCTTGATTCACGCGCCCGAGTTCATTGGTCATGACATGGTTGAAATCCGACTTGCGGTGGCGCAGGAAGAACTCCCACTTGGCATGCAGCAACCCCTGATACGTATCCATGCGCAGTTTGCGAATGAATCGCTGCAATATTTTTGCATTCAACAAGTTCTGGCTGCGCTGCAGCAAGGCTTGCCCGCCCACAATCACAACATAGAGGGCCAGCACCATCGGCAAATTGAGCTGCAATGACCATGAACCAGCCAGGTCCATCAAGGTTGATACCAGCGGCACCCCGCTCAAATCGGTCTGGAATATGCCGATGACACCGAGAAGTGGGACGATCAAATAGATGCCAATGCCGTCCAGGACACTGATGACCAGTATCATGCACATATTGAGGTAGAGCTTAAACCCGGCCATCCCATGCATTTTACGGATAAAATAAAAGAGATCCTTCAATGTAAAAACTCCTTATCGGATGACCGCTTCAAGTTCAAGTCACCGGCCCCCATATCCTTACCAAATATCCCGACGACGGCATACCTTTCATACCCTTCTCTCCCCGTTACAATATAAGAGCCGCAGCGGAGCCAGGCATGGGCAACCATCATTCCTTTGTCGTCCCGACCGCTTCCCAGATAAAGCGTACTCGGAATTCCTCTTCGCTCCAGCATCTTCATCGCGGCAACGGCTTTAACCAGGCATTGGCTTTCCCACCATGTGACACGGCTCATGGTATGAACGGCTCTGGAGATTTGGCGGACAAGCGAAAACTCCTCCTCCGTATAGCCCACATACGGTGTCTCCTTCATAGGTTCTCCCAGAGACGGAGATACCTTTTGAAAAGGGAACAGCTTGAACACTCTTCCCCAAGCCAGATACAAGTAAGCTTCTGCCAACATAAGCTTCATGCTTACAGGAAAAGACATAAATCGGCGTGCTTTCCGGTACAGACTCATTGCTATTTATCCACCTGAACAAGGCCTTCTGTGGCTAACTGCTTGAGGAATAATCGTACCTGCTGCTCACAGAGCTCCGGCTCAATCTCATACTCCATTACCAATTGATCCACCATATTGGAGATCGTGACGGGAGACGAAATAAGTTCCCATATCCGCCCGCCAATCCGTCCCAGATTATAATACTTGCCGTTTTCGATGCTCAGCATTACCTTCTCGCCATCCATATCACTGACCAGAAAACCTTCGGATTGTACAACGAGAGCGTCTGTCGTGATTAATTCCGTACTCATGGATAGAACCCCCTTTTTTTTAGCTATATAAAGCTGGCTTGAGAAATATTCTGAAGATACCGCTTCTACAAAATGGATTCCGATCCAATGATCATAAAAGCGATGATGCACCCTTAAATCGACGGTTGTTTCATACGCCGCCAGAACCATAGAAACGGCCGAAGCGGATAATACAAGAAATGCAGTGATTTTGGTAATGGCAGCATCGAAGCGTCTCGCGAATTGGGCAGAAACTTATTCAATATATACAAAACTTTCTGTTTTCCCGTCATTAACGAAAAAAGGTAACGGTTATAGCGCCATGCCACGCTTTTCTCTGGTACCGGGTTCAATTTGACGATCCTTTTAATATAGTAGAGTGCGCTTTGTGCAAGACGATGGGCTTTGGAGTTTATAGTTAATACAGTCATATCGTGCGGAATGTCGACTGAGAACAGTCGCGATAAAAGAATAAAGGCCTGCCCTACATATTGCTGTCCCCCATATCGCTCAAAGTGGGCCTTCATATCGTTGCTGTTTATCATGGGAAGCAGCCTTGCAATATCCATCAGCCAACGAAGCCTGAACCAACCATGCCTGGCGCCATGGTCTGCCAAATAGTTTAGCAAATCCTCATTGCCCAGATAATGATAAATCTGATGGGACAGCATTACATCATTCCTGCGCTCCCACAATAAATCAAAGGAAAATGACTTGTCATAATGAGGATTTAATCGCCAGTGAACTTCGATCTGCGTCGAATGTTTCTTATGCTCGTAGGAGAAATGATGGCTTGTTTTCTTCCAATTTTCCAATATACGTTCATCCTGCAACTCGTACCCCAACTGTCCCAGCACCCGTTCAACTCTTTCCACGTCATCTGCATCCACCAAGATATCCAAATCCTTCGAAGTCCTGTGTGCCAGATTCCCATAGAGCTGCGTAGCTAGTATTGGGCCTTTAAGCAAAAGCGTACGCACCCCATTATCCTTGAGCGCCTCACATAGTTGACTCATTTCTCTGCTTAAATGCAGCATTTTCATCACGTTGTTATGATAATGCTGCTGGAGGGACGCCATAACCTGAGATGGAATGAGGGATCCATCCACCCCTTTAAGTCGCAGATATACAAGCGGATAAACTCGGTGGTGCAGCGCGAGTTTCATGAACATATCCCAATCGATATCCGATGCATATTGCTTTATGAGAATTTCTTCATGCGTGTTATTGCGGAGAAGATAGAATAAAAAAGACAGCTCTTTGGAGATATCACTCAGGTCCAGCTTAACGGCATCTTCAATAATCAAGGTATCCACCCCAAAAAAATTGATCATAGCAAGAGTGCAGGCACTTGCTCTCTTACGCCTTTATTCATTCCTGGCCGGCCGATCGAGTAATAGACAAGCTTCGTCTTTGCCAATTGTTCCTCATCGTATATATTACGACCATCGATCAGGTACGGCGATTTCAACCAGCTCTCGATATCGGATAATGGAACCTGCTGGAATTCATTCCATTCCGTTAAAATACAAAGTGCATCCGCTTGCCAAACTGCTTCCCGGGCATTTCGGCAGTAAGTAATTCCAGCAATATCATAATTTCTCTTGAAATTATCCGTCGCAACTGGATCGTAAGCCTTCACCTTTGCCCCTCGTTCCATTAATTCCGATATAATCTCATATGCCGGCGAATCACGGACATCGTCGGTTTCAGGCTTAAACGCTAATCCCCAAACCCCAATCGTTCTACCCGTTAGATCACCCATCAAGGCTCCCAACTTGCGAATAATGTTGAGGCGTTGGTCTCGATTGACCTCAACGACGGATTTTAGAAGCTTGAAATCGTAATCCATCTGTCCGGCTATTTGAATAAGAGCTTGTGTGTCTTTAGGGAAGCAGGAACCACCGTATCCGATACCCGCTTTCAGAAAAGAAGAGCCAATGCGCTTGTCATAACCCATACCATAGGCTACTTTCGTCACATCGGCTCCAACTCGCTCACATATATTTGCAATTTCATTGATAAAGGAAATCTTTGTAGCAAGAAAAGCATTAGAAGCATATTTAATCATTTCAGCACTGCGAACATCCGTTATGATCATATTTTCCGTCAAAGGTTTGTGCAACTCAACAAGCTGCTCCTCTGCCCTCTTGCTGTCCGTTCCAATAATAATCCGGTCTGGATTCATGGTGTCTTGAACCGCCGTGCCTTCCCGCAAGAATTCAGGCACCGAAGCGATATCAAAGGATTCATGTGTATTCTGTGCAATGATTTCTTTGACTTTTTCGTTCGTTCCTACCGGAACGGTACTCTTCGTTACGATAATCTTATAACTGTTCATCGCCTGCCCGATCTCTTGGGCTGCCATCTCGATATAACTCAAATTGGCTTGCCCATTCGGCATGGACGGTGTTCCCACCGCGATGATGATGATGTCCGATTGTTTGACTGAAGCGATCAAATCGGTGGTAAAACGAAGATTCCCTGCTTCCTTATTAACGGTGATCAACGATTGAAGACCAGGCTCGTAAATGGGAATCTCTCCACGTTGAAGCTGTTCAATCTTAGCCTCTATTTTATCTACGCAGATGACCTCGTTTCCAAGCTCGGAGAAGCATACGCCTGAGACCAGGCCAACGTAGCCGGTACCAATGACCGTGATTTTCATCCTTTTTCACTCCTCTGATAGCGGATTTCGCCATCCTTTATGAAGTTAAAACACTTATCTTGATTTCATCCCAATTCATCGCCAATCTTACAATATCTTCCTCAATCAATTCGCTGCCGGTTTGCACCTCAATGATTTCGATATCGGTGATAGCGCGTAGACTATGCCTTGCTTCAGCCGAGATGACAACAACATCCCCCTTACCAATCATTCGAACGTTGCCGTCCAATATCATTTCGCCTTGACCGGATATCACCGTCCATACTTCGCTGCGCAGCAAATGATATTGGTAACTTAAATTCTTCCCTTCTAAAATGCATATCCGTTTTGTCAATACTTCATTGCCGTTTGGATACTTGGTATAGTCGAGCACGCGATATCGTCCCCAGCGACGCTCTTCATACATAGGCCGCTGGTCTCCGAATTGGAGGACTTCCTTTATCCGCATACTGGCGCTCTTCTCAGAGACCAGGATACCGTCGGGACTAGCAGCAACAATCAAATTAGGCGCTCCGATGACCGTTATGGGAATATCCAACTCATTGATGACATGTGTATTGGAGGAATCGTCGGTTAAGGTTCCTTTTCCAATCAAAGGGGTATGAATTTCTTCGGTCAATGCATCCCAAGTTCCTAAATCCTTCCACATTCCTTTATAAGGCATAACAACGATGTTTTGCGCTTTCTCAACCACGGCATAATCAAAGCTTGTTTTGTTTATACGGCGATATTGCTGAAGCAATTCATCATATTGAATAGGAAGCGATTTCTCTATCAGATAATGAATGAGATACTCAAGCCGAAAAGCGAACACGCCGCAGTTCCAAAACGCTGTTTGTTCTATCAGCCGAAGCGCATGCTCTTCTTCAGGTTTTTCTACAAAGTGGCTCACCTTGAAGAATTCCGTCCCATTCTCTAAATTCGATGCCGACTGAGGGACGATGTAACCAAACTTCGAGGATGGATGATCAGGCGATACCCCCATCAACCCGAGATCAGCGCCGCTTTCCAGCATTAACGCCTCTAATTCCTTTACCTTCTCGAAGAAATGATCCTCGACAAACGGATCAACCGGAAGTACGATCACAACCTCATTGAGACTGATACCTTTAATGGAATATAAATATCCCGCTGATAAAGCAATCGCCGGAAAAGTATCTCTCCGTTCCGGTTCTACGATAATTTCTACCTCATAACCAAGCTGATTTTGGAGTAGTTCTACCTGGGATTTCCCGGTTGCCACAATCGTGGATTGCTGAAGGTCCATTTGTCCTAACTGATCCCATACTCTCTGAACCATCGACTGGCGTCGTCCTGACTCCCCGTCTAATATCTTCAGAAATTGCTTGGAACGTGTCTCATTGGACAATGGCCATAATCGGTTGCCGCTGCCCCCAGACAATAGAACAATATGCATGATTAATAGCTCCCTTCCACTTCCATAAGCTTAGCGTTGATCTCTCTTGCCCTGATCAGGCCATCAATGCTAGACTGCAGTCGTTTTACAAATACATCCTCGCTAAATTTCTCAGCATGCTCCCGAATACATTCCGAATCCCAATCATATTGGTCAAAGCGCCTAATCGTTTCGGAAAGCGAGTCTATCGATTGTTTGTCAAAAAACAGTCCGGTCCTCTCCGCTACGACCGTGTCCAAAGCTCCGCCTTCACGGTACGCAATGATCGGGCGACCGCATGCATTCACTTCAAGCGGTGTAATCCCAAAATCCTCAATCCCCGGAAAGATAAGCGCTTGGCAATGCTGCATATAGCGGACAACCTCTTCATCACTTTTTCTGCCGAGAAAAGTAATGGTATCACCTGCTAACTGCTCAAGCCTCTGTCGATCCGGTCCATCTCCAACGACGAGCAGCCGCCGGCCCAGACGAGTGCAGGCCTCTACGGCGAGGTCAATTTTTTTGTAAGATACTAGTCTGGAGACAACGAGGAAATAATCCTCCGGCTTCTCTTCATCGATGCTAAACCGACTAATTTCTACGGGGGGAAATATAACAGAGGCATTTATTCCATACCATTGCCTGATTCTCTGTTTTACGATGGTGGAGTTGGCAATAAGGTAATCCACCTGCTTGGAGTTGTCCTTATCCCATGCTTGAAGGGGTAAGGTGAACCATTTAGCAATCCGCTTCACGAGATTCGGCACTTGCACGCTATCCATATAGGCTTCAAAATTCCACGCAAAGCGCATGGGAGCATGGCAATAACATACGTGCACACTCTGATTTCCCTTCCTCACACCTTTCGCATAAGCACTGCTGGAGCTTAGAATAAGATCGTAGCCTTTTACGTTCATGGATCGAACAGCAAAAGGATACAGCCAGAAAAACAGTTTGAATTTGCTCAATATCCCAGGTATGCGCTGCATCCATGTGGTATAAATGACTGCATCCTTCAATTCGGGAAGCAGTTTATTCTCATCGACGATCGTCGTATAAATTGGAGCATCGGGAAACATCTTGTGGAATACAGCCACAACCCGTTCGGCTCCTCCCATCTGATTGAGGTAATCATGTACGATAGCCACTTTCAAATTCCGCATTATACAATCTCCTTTGCCCGCTGACGCTCTATCGATTCGACGCCGGGTCTCGCCAATAGCTCCTTATAGATCTGTTGAACATTATGAGATGTCTGCTTAATGGAGAACATGTCCCTTACTCTTTCCTGCCCATTTTGACTAAGTAAAGACCATACAGCCTTATCATCGAGCACCTGACGGATATACTGTACGAGTTCATCTGTATTTCCGATTTCATACATGAACCCGTTCACCCCATGATCAATAATCTCAGGTACACCACCGCCTCTGGTTCCCACAACCGGAGTGCCTTGTGACATGGCTTCAATGATGACTCTGCCGAAAGGTTCATGGTCCGAACATAATAAAAGGAGATCTGCAGCACAGCAGATCTCCAATACATCTTCCCGGAATCCGGTGAATATGACTTTGTCTTCAAGGCCAAAAGCTTTAACCATCTCTTGCAATCTGACCAGATAACGTTCGTTCTCTTGCCTGAACTTGGCTTCCCCAACGATCCATAAAACCGCATTCCGTTCTTCACGAATAAGACTGACGAATGCTTCTATGGCATCTTCTTGTCTCTTCCAGGGAGCAATTTGACCGATGATGGCCAGCACCTGTGCTTCCTGTGGTGTTTGTAATTCCGAACGGATATGCTCTTTAATCCTCTGTTTCTCTTCGTCATGAAAGCTCTTTAGCTCCACACCGTTATGTACAAGGTGGCACCGCTTAGCTACGGAAGGATACTCCATACTTTGCAAGACAGATTCTGAAATACAGATCAGCGCTTTAGCTGTACTCCCTGCGAGTCTTTTGATTAAATTGCCTATATAACCGTGGGGAGGCATGTCTCGAATATGCCACACAACGGGTAGACGATGGTACCATCTGAATAGTCCAGCCATAATACCTGCTCGGATGGAATTCGCATGGATGAGATCCACTTGGCTTTTTTTCATGAGAAGAGCAAGCTTCCATCCTGCCCACAGCATCCCCATCACATAGACAACAAGCAGAAATGGATTTCTGGTCATTCGCGCCCGATAACTGGGTAGAGCAACAACCTCGATTCCTTGATTGCGTGCCTTCTGCAGCAGTTCCCCTTCGGGGGCAAATATAATCGGATGTGCCTCCGTTACATATTTTGCAGTTAACAACAGACTGATCTCCGCACCACTTACCGTGCTTGTATGGTTATAAAAGGCGATTTTCATGTTCTGAATACCTTTCTTTTCTCAACTTCCTCCGTGAATACAGCGGTCACCGCTTCTGCCACTCGACTCCATGTGTACCGATTCAATACATGTTCCCTGCACGCTTCCCGTGAAGGAAGGAATGAATCTTTATTCAGCACATCAATGATTTTCTTGCTTATCGATTCAGCAGTACCGTCTTCAAACATTAAATCATCCGATACTTGATGCAAAATTTCCTTCGTTCCCCCATAAGGGGTTCCCAGTACCGGCGTGCCACAGGCAAGAGACTCAACGGTAATAAGACCGAACCCCTCTAACGTGAGTGTCGGCACTAAACTGATATCCGCAGCCTGATAGTATTCAACAAGCTCCTCATTTGAAATTCTGCCAAGCAGTTTCACATTAGGAGAAAGCCCAAGCCGAAGGATTAGCGCTTCATACTCCGCCCGCATCGGTCCGTCTCCACCGATGAACAATCGGACCTCAGGGAATACTCGAACCACATCTACCATGGCATAAATCAGTCGGTCGATCCCCATCCTGCGAACCAATCTCCTGATACAGAAGAGTATAGGTTGGTAGGGGGCGATGCCTAATCGCAGTCTTAATTCATTACGATCTGGATGCGGCCGAAAGCGATTATGATCCACTGCACCGGGTATGATATGTATTTTCCGCTCATCTACGCCGTAGGTTTCGGTCAATACATCACGAAAATATTCACTAAGTACGATGAAACTATCGGAACGGCGGTAGGTCAATTGCTCCACTTGCTTTTTGATCCAATACTTTGTATTTTTTATTGCACCCGCAGTTGACTTTTCCTCTACTCTGGATTCCATGGCCCATGGTCCATGGAAGTGTGTGACAATGGGAATATGCGCAGGGATATGGTTTCTTGTAACCATGGTTGTGTAAAACGCAAAGTGTGGATTAAATACATCCGGACGAAAGCTTCGGACCGCTTGAACCGCATGCTTCTGCACCGATTTCATACGTGGAAGGAAGTGGTTGAGGCGAAGCTCGTGGGTTGCGTTATTGATGTTCCGGTCTGAAGGCAGCTCCACTCCTTTAGGAGCGACGACAAAGCCCAGTTCAGAATGTCCAAATTCTTTCATGGCTTTGGTGTAATCTGCAAAATAACGGTTTAAACCTCCGTGCTGGATATCGATCCATCCCATTCCGGTTGAAAGCACATTCATGGTATCTCTCTTTTCTTAAAATGAATTAATAAAACGTTGCGCTAAAGATATGGTAACAACTACACCACAGCTAAGCCTTATTTCTTTAAATGTTGAATTGCTTTCTGATAACATTCCAGCCGGTTTCTCGCTGCATTATCCCAAGTAAATACCTGTGCCGTACGGTATGCATTGTGGCTAAGGTGCCGCAATAATACCGGATCCTGAATCAACTTCTCTAGAGCAAGAATCATTTCGTCAACGTTTCGCTTCGGTATGACAAGAGCATCCATGCCATCCGTCACAATATCGGCCGGACCTGCCGTGTCCGTCGTGATTGGAGCAAGGCCGCACGCCATGCATTCGATCAACGTTTTCCCAAATCCTTCCGATAGCGTTGGAAATAGCTTAATATGATATCCTTTTAACATGCTGGGTAACTCACTGTGTTTGTATGAAGGGATTACCTTAACCCTTTCCCTTACTCCCTCGTCGAAATCGGATAGCACGACTTCCTTCTCGCACCCTGTTCCCATAAAGGCCACCTCAACTTGAGGAAACTTGCCAAGAATAGCATTTAGGGCCTTGGTACTGTAAGAAATACCCTTCCTATGAATGTAACTGCCTACCTGGGCAATTCGGATCACCGGCATGTTCTCTATCTCCATATCATCGAGCGGCAGATTTAACAAATAACTTGGTATCCCGTTAAAAATAGCGCTGATTTTGAACGTTTCTTTCCCTAGTTGATTCTGTACGAAAATTTTATCTTCGGAATTAAGAACAATCGAAAAGTCCGATCTTCTAAATGATTTCGATACCTCCCAAATCCGGTACCCGCCCCAGTAAATAAAATATTTTTTGCTAAGCGACAAATTGCCCAGCCGATTCTCTTCCAGTATTTCTTTATGAGCCAAGTGTTCAAGTCCATGACTGCTTGAGACGATAACAGGGCGTTTTTTGAAATATGATAGTACCCAGCTGTCTCCGGAGGCAATATCCAGAAGGTCGTAATCTTTCCAGCTCGATAATTTCGACGCCAGCTTCCATGGAAAGATGATTTTATCCAGGATTCCGCCGTTAAACACTTTAAAGTCGTCCATGAAATAAGTATCTACGTGCACGCCTAGATTCCTTAAGGATTCCGCAATCGCCAATCTGGTTCCTGATACACCCGAGTTCATATTATGATTAGAATTTGCAATCATGGCTACTTTCACGGGATTCACTCCAATTATTCAATCGATTTTATTCCATTCCATTCATTTCTTCTCTCCGACTGCTCATTCGGTATTTGTCACTCAGAAGATCCTCATAGATCTCTATCGTCTCTTTCGCTACACGCTCCACTTTATAAAAATCCAGCCCCTGCCTGGCAGATCTTTTGTATTTTTCACGGAGTTCCTCTTCGTTCAACATGTTTAAGATAGCCTCTGCCAGCTTATCCGGAGTTTTTGGTGGTACCAGCATCCCCGAATTGCCGAAATCCAGCGCCTCTGGTATACCATCTACATCAGTTGCGATGATGGCGCAGCCCGATTCCCTAGCCTCGAGTAACACTAACGGAAACGGATCTTTATGGGAGGCCAAGACGAATACCTCAGACGAACTCATGTATTTTTTGGGGTCTGTCTGAAACCCCTCAAAGTGAATTCTGTTCCGGCTCGATGATTGCGTAGCCATTGTCTTGAATCGTTCTTTCTCCGGTCCGTCCCCCACAATATACAATTCCGATTCCGGACATTGCCCGGAGACAATATTAAACGCTTCGATAAGATCGGCTATGCCTTTGCGTTCATTCAACCCGGCAACCGTAACAATGGCACGCCCCTTGAGCGAGATCCCTTCCATTCGTTGATTTCTCTTGCTTCCGATCGTACCGTTAAGAACAACTCGAAGTTTTCTTTCGTTGACCCCCCGATTGGCCATCGATTTGGCTACCGCCTGACTTACTGCGATAACCGTATCACCTACTTTCATGTAATCGGCGCTCTTCTGAAATTCATTATGAACATGCGTAACGATCTTGTATTTACGGAACCCTTTGGAATACCGTGAGAGCAAAGCCCCAGTCATCATGTGCGCGTGAATAATATCCGGCTGGAACCGTCTGACGATGTTCTGAAAATGAAAAAAAGCCTGCAGCATTTGCATCGGCTTTCTTGTCTGATCCAGGTTATAATGCTCTATGTTATGTTGCCGCAACAAAGCTAAATATTCGCCGCCCTCAGATGCCACAGCTACCTTATGTCCCAGCATGGACTGCTCGCATGCTACGTCGATCATAACATTCACAATTCCGTTCCCCGATTGTTTGATATGATTGGCAATATGCAAGATATTCAAATGATCACCTCTCCTTATGGTCTGCCGCTATTACGTAGATTCCCTGCTGCGTGCTTTTTGTTTACGTATACGATCAAGCAGCCAAAGGAAATCGTTTTTCGAAATGATCCAATGTTGAAAAGTAACTTTATGCTTTAAGGTATAGATCAGAAAAATAACCGTCATTTCTATCAATGATGTTGCAAGTAAGGATATCGCCGCGCCTTGAATTCCTAAACGTGGGATGAATAGATTCATTAATATAATATTCATTCCAAGCGTAGTGATACGAATGATGGTTACCGATCCAGGTTTACCAATGGACATAAAGCCTTGAGCAAGAATCCACGATATGCTGGTTACGGCCGTTTGAAAGATCAGAATTCGGAAAACCGTAACAGCCTCCAAAAACGATTTCCCGTACAAAAGAATCAGAAGATAAGGGGCGACCACGTAAACGACTGCACCTACTACAAAGGTTACGACCGTACTGATTCGAGTGACCTTAAAAGTCAAACTCAGAGCCTCTGCCTGCTGAAGCCCCGAGGCCTTAGGGAACAAGACCGAGGTAATGGCACCCTGAATCGTATTCAACATCTTCGCTAGGTTAAGGGACACGACATATAAGCCCAAACTGCTAGGAGACAATAAGCCGACGACTAAAATCTGATCGATGTATCCAGAAAAGGTTCCTGCCACATCCGTCCCATACGATCTGATCCCATACCCAAGCAGTTTTTTTCCAGATTCAATCTTGTTCTTCTGCTTCATCTTGTAATGAGAGATCAGTTTATACGTTGTCCATACGGCAATCGGAATGACTGGAAAGAGGTACGCAACCGATGTGAAGAAAGGCGTAACATGACCCGTTACAACAAGAACGCAGAGCAAGATTAATGTGCCAAGTACCGGAATGTATCGCATGAAATTATAGAGATGGTACTCTTCTCTAGATTGCAGGGCCGCCGTATTGACCGTTCCAATCATGGCAATGGGCGACATGACCAGTGCCCAAACTGCAAATTCAATCACTTCGTCGGAATACCCTTTCATCCAGTACGGAATGATCACGGCACCGATTCCCATAGCAGCACAACCGAGCAGTACACACATGTACAACGCCGTTACATAAAGAGAACCCTGATTCCCTTCCTTTTTTTTCATGTAATACACAAGTGCAGCCGGAATCCCCAGCGTTAAGGAGTAAGCTAAGAATCTGGGCCACATAATCATGGCAGCTTGTTCCCCTCGTCCCTCTGGGCCTAAGAAACGTGCGATTATTATCCCTGTCAACACGTTTAATCCAAGGATAAATACGTTGGACGCAAATATTTGGACAACGTTTCCTAAACTGCCCCAATTCCTTCTTTGTTTCATTAAATTAGTGATAGCCATTCATTCTTATCCCTTCAGGCCTGGTTACCGGTCTTGAATTTTAAATTCGAAGTTTTATAAAACAGCTGCATGTATTTGCTGGACATAAGCTCCCAGGAGTTACTTTGCGCGTCCTCCCTTGCCTTCCGTGCCATCAATTCCAGCAGCTCTCGGTCAGAACTTAGGTCCCTAAGCGCCTGTATTAATGCAGAGGTATCGTCAGGGTCCTCGATGATGACGGCAGATTGATTGGACAGAAGTTCAACAGCTCCGCAGCGATTGCTTGTGATTACCGGCAATCCCGAGGCCATAGCCTCCAATATAACGAGCGAAAACGGCTCGTACCTCGAAGGAAAAATAAATAAATCTGCTAGGGACATCATATCTGCTACGTCCTGCCGGTATCCCAGGAAATGAACACGGTCGCTAATTCCCAATTCTTGTGCTAGCTGGGGATATGGACTTTTCTCGACGTATCCAAGCACGATGAGCTCGATATCCTCAACATTGGCCAGGGCTGCCAACACCGTATCCAAATTTTTTCGTTTGGACTTCAAATCCCCAGCAAACAGCGCGTAGGTTCGCTCAACTGCCAAGTTAAAATCGGCTCGATTCACTGTTCGCGGGTAGAATTCGTTCAGGTCAACACCGTTGGAAACCACGGAGATACGGTGTGCTTGTATATGGGCATCCTGCACCAGCTCCTCCTTGACCTGTTCCGATACCGCTACAATTTGCCTTGTTTGCTGTAGGGCAAGACGTTCCAATAAGGCATTTAGACCGTTATAAATGAACTGGTACAAGCTTTTTGCATTTTTTTGCTCCCGGAAAGGATGATACGTAGACCTTATCCATGCACTATGAACAAAATGAATGCAGTTAATGTCGGAGCGGGCGTAAGTAATAAAACCATTCACAACAACGAGATCTATTCCTCTCTGATGCGTCCATATCCAGATCGCGGAGTACAATGCGAACCACTGATACTTGAGCAGGATAGTTGGAATCCAGCTTGTTCCTATCTTTACCCATGTGATTTGCGGATGAGCTCTGAGCTCCTCTGATAACTCTGAGGATATTATGATAACGTCATGTCTTTCCTTCACGGCTTCGGTAATGACCTCATAATTGACTCTTCCCTGTCCGTCTCCTTTCTTCACCTTGTGTGTAACGAAACAGATCTTCATCGGCTTACCTCTCTCAAAACTTGGTTATATTCCAATAGCGAATATTGGACGACAGTCTCCATGAGTGCCTCGGCAATTTTTTCATGGCCTTTCTCGTTCGGATGAAAGCGATCTTTGAAATAATCGCTCCATCGATGGAGATGTCTCGAGGAGTCACACATAAAAACTCGTTTCGTCGACCTGCTGTCTTCGTAAATATCTTCTAATACCAATCGATATTCCCGCATCGAAGCGGAAGACCCCGGAAAGTATTTCTCTTCAATATCTCCAGGAGCGAGAAATATGATTTTGGTATGTTTGTTGCGATTAAGCATGTTTAGAATAAACCCCGTTGTGTGCAGTTTAAAATCGTCTATACGCATCCATGGCTTGCCGCCAAAAGCTTTAATAAGAGCAACCTTTAATCTCCACCTTAATCCAGACTCCAACATTTCCAGCCATCTTCTGGACCTCCGTGTCGAATAGTATGGTCTCGGATCCATCCATCCGGGCTTTCTCCACCTCTTCGGCATGAACCTGAGATAATGTTTGTGCTCTCTCACGATAGATTCTGTAATTCCGTGGGCAAACACGATAATATCAGGTTGTAATTCCAACAATTTATCTTCGTACTTCATTCTGGTTTCGTGAACCTGCATGGCACTAGCTCCAAAATTCATGATTTCTATCGGTTGTGAACTCAAGGACTGCAGTTTCTTCTGTAATAGGTTTGCATAAGTCTTCCCAGACCTACTGACACCGAGTCCCTGTGTAATGGAATCGCCTAAAAATACGATTAACATTTCATATTCCCTCCCGATTTGAGGACGTTGGCACATATGCAAGCGAAATGATCAGCAACAAAATATACCCGCTAAATCCACTCAAAATATTGCTTGCCATTAATAGAAATAGAACTGCGCTGATGGCTGCAAAGGAAAGCGGGGAATAGACCTTTTCGGTCCTGCTCGACTTATAGAGATACACAAAGAGATAAACCAATAAAATAACCACCGCTAACCCCAATGGCAAACCAAAAGTATAAAATATGTTCAAGTACCCGTTATCAAACGCCACCAGCGTGTCTGAATTTTGGGTTAATTTCGCTCCAAGTCCCGAGCTCCCAAGCCCCATTCCAACGGGATTAGCCATAACTGCCGAGAATATATGGGTGGAAAATTGGAGTCGCTCATTAAATGAGTGATCATCTTCCAGGGAACCAAATGTATCGATCCGGGAAGTCACTTGACTTGAACCCGGCAGAACAGGAAGTACAATCTGATAAGCAAGCACAATGACGATCCCCAGCATAAGCAGTTTCATTTTGCTCTTTAGATGGGAACGGATAAAGTAGGCAACAATCATAACTGCATAAGCAATCCAACCTACACGAACCAGCGTCAGGAGGAGGGCGAAAGCCACGATCAAGATTCCAACTACTCCGAACGCTCTCCATCTCTTTTGAACCGTCATGACGGCAAGCGCCAGAGAAAGAAACACACCCGCTGGCCCAGGCGAATTCAACAACGAAAACACGCGAAATTTTTGAGGTTCTGGAAGGCCTATTGATTTCATCTCGGAGCTGATCATCCAAAATTTATCCCAGGGAGGAAGAGCCAGGTATTGATAAATCCCATATGCGGCAACGATAACGGCAAGATACCCCAAGCTTCTAAGCCATTTATCTCGGACATCCTGATCGAAGCGGCATACATTGACGTAAGCCAGAACCAAGAATGGAACAACATAATTCAATAAATCAAAAACGGATGAAAATCCATATTTTAGGAACCCAACACCAAATCCATAGATCAGGGCAACACCCATGATTTTCAGGAGTAGCCCAATTCTTCTTTCCAATTGCTTGATATTCTTGATAATCGGGATTAACATAATCAGGCTTATGCAATAGGGAATTAGCGAGATAATGGAGGTGTTGGTGTAGGACTGAAATGACCAATCGAGCAGTCGCCTCATTTCCGGGCTCATGACCCACATCAAGAGCGAGTATGGCACCAATGCATGGTGGCGTTTAAAGTAAATGTGCAGCGCCATCATCACACTAAGAAAAAGCAGCGTAAATTCTAGGAGCCTTATATGGAGCGATCCGATTGAGCCAACAATTCCAACCATGGCTCCAAGAACAATGACACACGCCAGCACTAAGAGGCGATAAAACAATCGTCCCATAGCGGTTCGCGTACCACTTATTCCAAAGATTCTCTCCATGTTCTCCAACCATCCCATCTGCCTTTAAAGGCCAACCTTACTTTTTTCAACGCTATGTTTTTTTGAAGGGGTAATAGTCGTATACATTGGAAGACACCAGGTGTAGCTTTGCTCCCTACGGTAACCACCCAAAATAAATATAGCGCCCGGTTGATCATGCCCACATGCTTTAACACCGAATAAGTTTCATTATGTACCGCATTTATAAAGGCGGTCTCATTGAAGTCGTTCCGCTGATCCTCGTCAAATCGTTCAGCCGGAAAATGATCCACACATACCTGAGGATCATATATCAATTTCCAGCCCTTCTTCTTAACGGCCAAACTAAACTCTAGTTCGTTATGGACTTGAGCACCTGTTCCCTTCAATTTCTCGTCAAACCTCAAGCCTTGAATAGCCTCTCTTCGAAAACTCATATTAGCGCCTTTCAGAATATCAACTTCCCGCACCTCTCCTATGCCTACGTGATGATTCCCGATGATTCGCCCGTAGGGTTTGATAATGCCAACCTGTCTTTTCCCGGCCGGAATAGGGGTCCCCCGGAAATGCACGACGTCCCTACCCCCAACACCTCCAATATCAGGTTTCGACAGATAATGATGTTCCAGCTTTTCAAGCCAATCGGCATGGGGAACCGTGTCGTCATCAGTTAATACCACTATCGTGCCAGTGCTTTGCTGAGTTCCGGCATTCAATGCAGCGATCACACCGGTTTGTTCAATGAGCACCATTTTGACGTTCTTAATATTCATCAAGGAAAGATGCTGCAATGTCTGATGATCCGTATTTCTTATAATAAGAATGATTTCGTCAGGATACCTTGTCTGCCGCTGAATTCCTTCCAGGCATTTATGAAGAGCTTCTACCCGTTTATAAGTCGGAATGATGATGCTAATCATGTTCATTCTCAAGACACTCCATCATTTTAATAGGCCGAATTCGGAAATATCATAACTTTTACTGTTCGGAACATGACCTTCATATCCAGCCAAATTCCTCGGCGTTCGATATATTCCAAATCCAAAGCCAGCATTTCATGAAAACTTAAGTTATTTCGTCCACTCACCTGCCACAAGCCCGTACAACCCGGGCTTACCTTCAATCGCAGCTTATCATAACTGCTGTACTGCATTACTTCTCTAGGCAATGCCGGCCTTGGACCTACCAATGACATCTCTCCGCGAACGACATTCCATAGCTGCGGCAACTCGTCGATACTCGTCTTGCGAATAAACTTCCCGATTTTCGTAATCCGAGGATCTTCCCTCATCTTAAACATGGCACCATTAATTTCATTCTGTTCAAGCAGTTTATCAAGCAACTCCTCTGCGTTGGACACCATGGAGCGAAACTTGTACATTCGAAACGGTCTTTCGTTTTTTCCGATACGAGTTTGATAAAAAAAAATAGACCCCTTTGGGTCTTCAAGCTTTATAAGTATAGATATGACTAGAAAGAGTGGCGATAGCAAAACAAGTCCAAAAAGCGCGAAAACAAAGTCCATCCCTCTCTTAACCGTCAAATACAGGATTTTGGATTTTTGATCTTCCACAGCATATTGTGCATATTTCGAAGACCCTTCTAAAACAGCGTCTGCTTCGTTCCGTTGCGGACTGGGGTACATCTTTCGTTCACCTCATTAGTGATTTATTTTGCTCAAGTGCTCTCTCAAGAATCGTCTCCATACCTTGAAGCAGCGGTTTGCGAAGCTCATCATTTTGCAACGCAAAGTCAAGGGTAGTCATTATAAAACCAAGTTTTTCGCCAACATCATACCGTGTCCCTTCAAAATCGTAAGCATATACGCCTTGGGTCTCGTTCAGTCTTTGTATCGCATCTGTCAGCTGAATTTCTCCACCGGCTCCCTCCTCTTGATTCTCCAGAAACCCAAAAATTTCAGGGGTTAATATGTATCTGCCCATAATTGCCAGACGAGATGGCGCTTGGCCAGTTGGTGGTTTCTCGACAAAATAATCCACTTGATATAATCGGTCCATTCTCTCCAGAGGTGCGACGATGCCGTAACGATGCGTCTGTTCGTGAGGAACGATTTGCACCCCGATCACAGATTTCTGCATCTGTTCAAACTGCTGTGCCAACTGTTGAATGCAAGGTGTTTGGGATTGCACAATATCATCCCCAAGTAGCACGGCGAACGGCTCATTGCCAATGAAATTGCGGGCGCACCATACAGCATGCCCAAGTCCTCGAGCTTCTTTCTGGCGTATGTAGTGAATATCAACATTAGAGGATCGACGCACTTCGTCAAGTAAATTGAATTTACCCTTACTGAACAAGTTATGCTCAAGCTCGAAGGCGTGGTCAAAATGGTCTTCAATGGCTCGTTTGCCTTTGCCCGTCACAATGATAATGTCCTCGATCCCTGATGCTACCGCTTCCTCCACGATGTATTGAATGGTGGGCTTATCTACTATCGGGAGCATTTCTTTCGGCATTGCCTTCGTTGCAGGCAAGAACCGCGTACCCAACCCTGCTGCAGGGATAATTGCTTTTTTCACTTTCTTCATCATCCATTCACTCTCCAACTCTATTTATAATATGGTTACAAATCCCCGAAACAGTGACTTTTTAGCAGAAGGACTTAGCTATGCCCTCTTCGGTTTGAAAAGGACATAACTAATACTTCTAATAAGGGCATTCAACCCGTCCTCACGTCACACCCTCGACAATGATGTCTAAGGTCTCCTGGGAGACCCACAGCGTGACCGAGTGTCTACAGTGATATAGGTGCAGTAGACATTACCTTCTGATTCTGGTTTGACAGCCTTTCTATGATGAAGTGAGCAGCCCATTATTCAAAGCCTAGATGACCCGATTTAGAACAATACCGAGCATCCGAGCGTTTACATGATCCAGCTGTTCCTTCGCCTTTTTGAGATGGTCTTTTTTCACCTTTCCAGCAGCAGCTACCATAATGACACCATCACACAAAGAACCTACAATCACGCTGTCGGACACCGAAAGCACGGAGGGCGTATCAACGAGAATGACATCATATTGATCCTTCAATTGACTCAATAACTCCCGCATACCCGAAGAATCAATTAATTCTGATGGATTAGCAGGGACTGGGCCCGAAGGGAGAAGAGATAAATGATCAATCGTTGTCTCCTGTATGGCATCCTGAATACTAACGTGACCCGTCAGTAGTGTACTCAAACCTTGATGATTCAATTGGGAGAAAACACGGTGTAATGAGGGTTTACGCATATCCGCATCAATCAGGAGCACCTTCTTGCCTTCCTGCGCGTATGTAACAGCCAGATTGCTTATTGTTGTGGTTTTACCTTCTCCGGGCTGGGAAGATGTAACCATAACCGTCTTTAATTCCTGATCTTTGGAGAAAAACGGAATTTTCGTTCGAAGGAGGCGATATACTTCCGAAACCTGCGATTTGGGGTTATGGGACACAACAAGACTTATGTCATTGATTGAGCGTCGCATATTGATTCTCACCTACCTTTTGTTTTTGAGCGGCTTTCACTCTCGCGGATTTCCGCAGATCACCTTTGCTAACCTTACCTACCACTGCAAGTACCGGAACATTCATAATTTCCACAATTTCGGCTTCGGTCTCGAGCGTATCGTCAAGATAATCCAAAAGAAATACAAATCCGATCGCCAGTATGAGCGAAACGACAAAACTGATCAGCATGTTCATGAATGGGTTAAAATTGATCGGGGCGGGAGTAACCGTTACATCTGCCTCGCTTAATATCGTGATATTATCCACATTCATGATGTTCGGAATTTGCTCCTTGAACACGGTTGAGACACCATTAACAACCTTCGCTGCCTTGGTATAGGAAGTATCCTGATATACCAGGTTCATGACTTGCGAATTGTTGGCGGAGGTAACGGAAATCTTCGCTGCCAGTTGGGCAGGACTCTCTCCCAGTTCCGGATATTTCTCAACCACCTTGTTCATAACGGCGGATGACTTGATAATCTCCTTATAAGAATTAATTAGGAATATACTGGTCTGGATGGTACTTGCATTCAGGGTAGCTGCTCCATCTCCTGACGATTGGTTAACAATAAGCTTAGCGTTTGCTGCATAGATGGGTGTCGTGAAATAGAAACTTTTAACACCTGCAACTGCCATTGCGATAATGACAATAACCGCGATTAACCACCATTTCTTCTGAACAATTCGAAAATACTGTTTAAGTTCCATGCCGTCGCTGCCCCCTGTTAATTCGGAATTTATTTATTGGTTGTATTGGAATCCTTTCGGGTGAGATGACATCCTTGTCTTCAAGCTTGGTTGATACAATTCGTATACAATTTATATTCCATAATTTACGATACACTTTGTATCATGTCAAGGTTAATTTTCATGTATTTTCAGGAATAAAGACACATATTGTATCAACGAAAAGACGAACATTTCATTGTTAGCGCTTACTATTTATTAAGATTCCTTGGTTTCAACCTTGAAGGCAGCTGTCATCTCATCCAATAAAAACAGCTCGTTGATAAGACTATCAACGAGCTGTTCCCTGGGGGCATTGCTATATAGTAGGGCCTGACATCATGCTTGCGTAATTTGCAAACTGCCATTGGCAATCGAGAGACGATACCTGGCATTGGTTACGGAATCTGTTAAAATGATGCCTTTTCCGGATCCGCCGATTTCAAGTGAATCGGTTATATAGCTATGAGGATACGGAGAATAGGAACCGATATGATCCCAAGTTACCATAACTCCTGCAATATAAGTCTCGCCTGATTTCGGAATAAACCCTATGCTGAAATCATGCAGCAATCCCGTTTTACTTGCCATTTCCCTCCCCCGATGATGTTTCCAACTCTTCGTCCTCCATGTCACGGCATCGTTAAAAATATACTCTGCGTTCTGAGCTGAAATGCGTCCGATCGACTTATATTGGGAACCACTTTCATATTCCGTTTCCATTATGAAATATTGCATTGCAAGGTTTCTGTTCGCGTCCCCCTGGTAGGGTAAGGCCGAAGCATTGAATTTAATTTTTACGCTTGGAGAATGCACTCCATCAGGCGTTACCCTCAAAATGACAGGCTGGTTACCAATCACCTGCTTCATCTCATTCGAAATGGGAACCGGTATCTGATCTGCCGTGACAAGACTGAGAGAGCCGCCGTTTGACACCGTCCAATTGGAGAGCATCTCCGGATTCAAAAGCAAATTCGGCGCTGAAACCGGCATAAGCGCTCGATGCTCTCTTTCTTCCATACGTGCTCGTAAGTCAACTGTTTTATAAAGAGGAGTTACTTTCCTTCGGATAACCATATCCGTGATGACCAAACCACACAGATCAGACTCCTTGTCACCCGTCAATGTATCGATATACGCCGAGCCGATAGCTCCGGAAGCAGAGGATTTTCTTAACGCTCCAAGATCATCATTGAATGTGACAGGAGCCGTAATCGTCCCGAACCAAGCCGCATACTGCTGCTTCTCGCCGGGCACTTTCAGTTCATCCGGTAACGGAAACTCCCAGTTTCCCAAGTTCCCGGAATACGTTGGCACCGACCAGGAGAACCCAAAGCCAAACATCCGCAAATTAGAGGTTGCGGATTTCGTCAGCAATTTGATAGCGGCTTCTCCACATTGTTCAAACTGAGCGCTGGTGTAGATCCCGCTTAATCCTCGGACAGAGGAGGCCTGATTGTACTCATCAAGTCCGCTGTCAATGCATTGATAGATGGCATAAGGCGAGAAGCCAAGGTGCGTCCGGTGAAAGTGGGCATCAAAACCACCGCGATGACCTGCATTTAACAAGGTGCCTAGCATGATTCCACAGAACGCACCAGATACTCCTCCACCCTGATAAAAATAATCTCCGGAATTTATTCGACAGTACACACCTATTAATCCGTTCCAGGTGCAATCGTACGAATAAACATGGCCATTTGTGCTGTTAAGCAGCTGACCAACTTTTACTCCCGAGGTTCTGACATTTCTGAAAATAGGTGTTGCTTTGCCCGCTACTTCTATTGCAGCGGTTCCCACAGCAAACATGCTATAGCTGCTTTGGTCAAATCGGTCTTTATTCACCCAGGCCGCAAGGTTTCTGGAGTTGTAATCGGCAGTACCGGTAACCGCAAAATCCTCAAAAACGGCCTTGTCGCCGGAACTGCGTATTCTAATGCAAGGAAGCAGATCAGTTGACATGTCTATCGGATCCCAAATGATTCTAGTTCCCATTTCCCCACTATCCACATAAGGAGCGATGCCGAATATCCCTCGACTGTTATTCTCTATGGTTTGCCTGATTCGATAGGTACCAGCCGGCACAAACATCTTATAACGCTTTTCGCACACACTCATAGCTGCCTGAAAAGCCGCGGTATCATCAGCTTCCCCGTCTCCGACTGCCCCAAACCACTTAACGTTGATTCCATGACTCTTCATTTCCTCATCCAACATAATAAAATTGGAACTTAACTCTTCAGGAAGTATCGGATCTGTAGATGACCATGCATTCATCTTCATATAATTCGTTTGCTGTTTCGCCATACTGATCTCCTCCTTGCTAACTAGTGGAAAAACTATTCCGTAAACGCTTAGCAAAGATGCCACTTAAGACAGTAACCTTACTCCTTTATCAAAACGGGCCATTATTAATCTTGAAATAAATCTACAGCTGCTATAATATACAACCTTAGTTAGATACATTATGTATCAACGGCCACTTCTGTTCCTGCAATTTATAAGAATGTACCCAATATTGAAGCGCTTTTATGAAAAGAGGCTCTCCTATGCGCATCGTTCTTACGATTATCTGGGCTCTTGCCCTGTTTATCTTCACTTGCTCCGTTAACTTCAATCTGCTGATCCAATATCATATTATTGATTTTCAGCTTAATCCCAATCCTGATTGGTCGGAGTTGTTAAGGCTTGATTTCCAATGGGCTAGCCACGACTGGATTTTGCGGAAAATAGGTCATTTCATCGGTTTCTTTATACTCGCTCTGCTCGCTTCAAATTTCGGTAAATATAAGTCGGCTTTTTATTTATGTATCATCTACGCCGCCTTAACGGAGATCCTCCAGCTCTTCTTCTTCCGGGGTGGCCGGATTTATGATGTGATTAACGACGCCTTCGGTGTTCTCTTGGCTTATTTTTGCTGCCTCATCCTGTTCCGTAAAAGCTCCAGGCAGAAACGAAACGTTAATCTTGTTATTTCAACCAATTCCAATCATCCAAAACACGAAGAAAAAAAACATTGATACGTATTGTATCATGTTATATAATGACTACGATACAATAGGTATCAAGTAGTGATTGTTCTGGTCCAATTGGAGGAAATTCAAATGAGTGCTATTGCCGGTATTTATCGTTTTAATGGGGAAGCGGTCCAGTCGGAACACGGCGGACTTATCATGGAGGCTTTGAGGCAATACCCGGCCAACCAAAGCAGGTTATGGGACATGAATCACGTCATGTTGGGTTGTCATGCACAGTGGATTACGGAGCAATCCGTCCATGAACGTTTACCTTCCTACGATTTGAACCGGGGGCTTGCCATAACGGCTGATGTCATTATCGACAATCGCGATGAATTAATGGATCAATTGCAAGTACCGCATCATTCAAGGCAACATATGACAGACAGTGAAGTTCTGCTCCTTGCTTATGAGAAATGGTCCGAACGAATGCCGGAACGGTTGGTCGGGGACTTTGCTTTCATCATTTGGGATGAGAGAAAGCAGCTCCTCTTCGGAGCCAGGGACTTCTCAGGCGCGAGGACGCTCTATTACCATCATAATGAGCAGCAGATCTGCTTCTGTACGGCCATCAATCCTTTATTTTCATTACCTTTCATACATAAAGAGATCAATGAAACATGGTTGGCTGAGTTTCTGGCGATCCATGGCGTTTTTGAACCGCCGGACGTATCCACTACGATTTACAACAACATCCTTCAGCTACCGCCATCTCATAAAATCATCATTAAGAATGATAACGTATCGGTTACCCGATACCATAGCCTCTCGGATGTCATTCCTTTGCAATTGGCATCATCAGAAGAGTATGAAGAGGCTTTCCGGGAAGTATTCAACAAAGCCGTTACCGCACGACTTCGGCGAACGAATCGAAATGTCGGAGCTCACCTTAGCGGAGGATTGGATTCAGGTTCGGTGGTTAGTTTTGCGGCCAGAGCGTTAGAGCATGAAAACCGTTCGCTACATACCTTCAGTTACGTGCCAGAAACCGGATTTGTGGATTGGACGCCGAAGCACAGGCTTGCAGACGAGAGACCTCTCATTAAGCAAACGGTACAATTCGTGGGGAACATTAACGACCACTATTTGGACTTCTCCGGAAGAAGTGCTTTCACGGAAATCGATGATTGGCTTGACATCCTGGAGTCTCCATATAAGTTTTTTGATAATTCGTTTTGGCTTAGGGGCATTTTCGAGCATGCAGAACAACGAGATATCGGGATTCTGCTTAACGGAGCCAGAGGAAATTACAGCATCTCTTGGGGACCTGCGATCGAATATTACACCAAACTCCTGAAGAACCTCAAGTGGCTTCAGCTAACGCAGGAAATTAAACGATATAGCAGGAACGTCGGTGTGGGTCGCAGACGGCTATATTCCATTGTCGGTCGTAAAGCTATCCCGGTATTGAAACAGCGAAGCTCTTCTATCGCTTCCGGCGATTTCCCACAATTAATCAATTCCGACTACGCCAAACGAGTGGGTATTTATGAGAAACTCCATGACCTTACGTTTACGGGAATCGGCTCCACAGACGATCTGCCTGACGACCCTTTGGAAGCGAGAAGAGTGCATTTCGAAAGGGTCAACATGTGGAGCGCAACCGGTACAAGTAATTGTAAACTTTCTCTTCGTTACTCTTTATGGAGCCATGATCCCTCGAATGATCTAAGGGTTATCCGTTTCTGTTTATCAACTCCCATAGAGCAATTCGTTCAGAAAGGGATGGACCGTGCTTTAATTCGTCGTTCTACGAAAGGCTGGCTCCCTGACTCCATCCGTCTCAACCATCGAACAAGAGGGATTCAAGCAGCAGATTCAATCCACCGAATGCTAAGTGACTGGCCTGTGTTTTTAGCAGAACTGGACCGTGTATCCCACGATTCCCGAATGCAGCAGATCATCAACATGCCTGTCATACACGATGCCTTAGCAGAAGCCCGCCAAGGGATCAGCCCGAATCAAGCCTACAATCCCTCCATTAAACTGCTTATGCGCAGCGTAATTTTGTATCGATTCCTACAAAAAAATTTCTGAAAGGAGGTGAATCTATATGAAAAAGGAATGGAGCGTACCTGCTTTGGAGGTTCTTGACATCAAAATGACCATGGCTGGTCCTGGTAGTGCGATTCCGGATGCAGTGCAACCGGATCCGGATGAAATGGTTCACACCAGCTAACATATAAAGTCATCATGTTCTGATAAAAAGAGCCCCTATACGCCTGATCGGGTATATGGGCTATCTTTTTTTATTCGCATATTAATCATTGGAGTGAGGACCATGCTTCAAACGTTTAAGCCAACCGCATATAAGGCCTTCGGGTTTTCCATCCATAGTGACATTCCCCTGCATGAGTTACAGCCCGTTGTCCTCCCGGATGCTTTCGCCGATATTGTCATCCGTTATGCTGATCTGACCGAAAGATGGATTGGAAGACCTGATAAGTCAAATAAAACATTCATATGTACCGAAGATATGGTCATGTTCAGAGTACCTGAACTCGCTGTTTTTGCAATAGAGGGCGGGACGACCATTTCTGTCTCCCCAGAGAAGGGCGCTGCAGAGGATAAAATCCGGCTGTACGTGCTCGGATCTTGCATGGGTGCCCTTTTATTGCAGCATAAAATACTCCCCCTGCACGGCAGCGCGGTAGTCATCGACGACAAGGCCTATGCTTTCATCGGCCACTCCGGACACGGGAAGTCGACGCTGGCCTCTGCCTTTCTGCAGAAAGGATACCAATTGGTAACGGATGACGTCATCGCTGTAACGCTGGATCAGCAAAATACTCCTTATGTAACGCCAGCTTACCCTCAACAAAAGCTTTGGCAAGAAAGCCTCGAAGTTTTTGGAATGGACTCCCGTCATTTCCGACCTTTGTTCGATCGTGAAACCAAGTATGCCATCCCCGTCTCATCCCAGTTCTCCAACAAACACCTGCCGCTGGCTGGCATCTTTGAGCTCGTTAAGACAGATTGCCGTCAACTGCATATACGTGCGGTTGATAAACTAGAGAAGCTGCCACTGTTGCATCGTCATACCTATCGAAACCAACTTCTATCCGGCAGCGGATTAACGAAGTGGCATTTTGACATCACAGCGCGCATGTCCGGCAGTATGGCTATGTACCAGATTCAACGTCCATTAAACGAACATACCGTGCACCAGCTAACAGCCTTGGTCTTAGATACCATAAGTGAGTAATCGTGAACTTCATGGGTCGTTTATCGAATCATATCCTTCAGCCCTCAAACACCCTCCATTACATATGCCCCTCTATTAAGAATCCCCAAACGACAGGTTTGGGGATCATTTCACTATTCCACAGCTCAGCTCCGACAAGCCAAAGCCTTTGTCCGCGTTACACCCTTTAACTTTCCCTAAAATTACCATCTAATATTAATTTGGCCTATAATGAGAATTAACACTTCCAGGTTTACGACGCTACATTGAATTGTAAAAAGGAGCCCCTTATGAATCCCTCTGAAATTGAACGAATAACCAATATTCTCCCTTGCCTCTCCACGGTTTCACACCATGACTGGCATCACGCTGAGCTCGTGTCCGTAGACCCTTTTACTCCGCATAGGATACAGGAAGGTCATATGCTGCAGCATGCGATGTTCATGGTGAAGGGCAGCGTCCGAATTCATAAGATTAGTGAGCAAGGAAGGGAAATTACCTTATACCGAGTCCAAGGCGGGCAAAGCTGCGTGCTCATGATGGCAAGTATTCTGGGAGATTCGGAATACGAAGCCACGGCTTCAATTGAAGTGGAAAGCGAGGTTTTGCTTATTCCGGTAGGCCTATTTAAAGAATGGATGGATCATTACAAACCGCTCAGGCAATTTATTTATCAACAATTTGTCCAGAGAATAACGGCTGTTACGAACCTTCTCGAGGACATTGCATTTAAACCGATAAACTATCGACTGTCCCATTTTTTATATACGAATACGAAAGACGATCTAACAGTATTAAAGATCACGCATGAACAGTTATCCATAGAGCTAGGAACAGCCCGGGAAGTCATTAGCCGCATGCTAAAGGACTTTCAAAACCAAGGAATCCTGTCGCTATCCAGAGGGAGCATCCGTCTCATCGATCGATTGGCCTTGGAAAAGATCATTCAGCAATATCGATCGTGACTTAGTCACGGAGAAGGATTCGATATCCCGCTAAGATGGAATTAATTCCAATGATGCGGAGGTATGATATGAAAAATGTCGGTGGTATCGACCGGTTATTCCGGTTTATTCTGAGTTTCCCTCTCCTGTTTGTTCTTTTTTATCTAGATAGTAACTGGCGGTACATCGGTTTGATCGGACTTGTCTTTTTGTTTAATGCCCTGACTCGAATCTGCTTCATCAACCGTATATTCGGGATCAATTCCTGCCAGATTAAGAGAGGGGCAGGTGAGAGACCGCTATGACCCATTATTACGACTCTTCCAACTTAAAGAAAATTCCCGAACTCATGCAACTTGCCCCCGAGGCCTCCGCCTCTTTTCTAGCCTTTGAAAAAGACGTCTACCAGACACTCAATCACATCCCGTTAAAGACAAAAGAACTGATTGCCGTGGCCATAGCCCATGTTACAGGATGCCCCTATTGCATCGACGCTCATGTGAAGAAATTCAAGCAATTAGGCGGTACACGAGAAGAAATCCTTGAAGCTGTATTCGTAGCAACGACTACTCGCGCAGGTGCCATTCTTAGTCACGCCACCCATGCATTAGTTGCATACGACACCACAACAACCTCCCAAGACGACGCGCAGCAAAATGAACCTCCGGATCAACCAGAGTGTTTTTGCTAGCGCTGTTCCTAACGGCTGGATGCATTAAATTAATAAGTATGTTCCTGTTTCAGAACATGAAGAAGACACTGGCCTGCGGTCAGTGTCTTCTTCTATATTGGGGATCTTCTAAGCAGTATCATTTACACGTTCATATAAAAGCACCCGCTCTTTGAGCGGGTTTACTGCTGACAGGTCGGCACCCCTCGGATCATCGGGCTTTAATTCCCGTGCAATCTGGTCTGGATCAATCAGTTCACCTAACCATTCTCTCATTTGCAAACTGATCGTGCTTTTGCCAGCTCCATTGGTACCAGCAAAAACCGTCATGATTGGTTTGGTGTCACTCATGATATTCAAATTCCTGCCGTTTTCCGGTTGCATCAAAAACGATCTCGAACTTATTTCCTTCTGCGTCTTCACGAACACGTTTGTTATTCTTTATATAATAGATAGATGCACCTGACTCTCTGGCTTTCTTCCGTGCATGTTGATTCGCTTTTTTCAAAACTTCTTGGAGTTGTTCTCGATTTGCAAACATCCTCAATCCCCTCCAGTTTTAAAATTATGCTTATTATATCATAAATTGAAATGCCACCAACCAGAACACTGGTTGATGGTTTTAAGTACCTTAATGTAAGCGGGAGAACGAAACCTTATGCAAAAAGAGCACTACATAAGCTTTTAAGGGTTATGATGTTAATATCACACGAAACTCTCCAATCACCAATCTCAGATTGTCGAGCGGAGTCACTCCCCTGTCCGAAGACAGCTAAGGAAAACCATAAGATAATCACACTTTAAGCATCCAGCGGAAGGCTTTCAATAGCCGTGAAAAATACGTCCAGCAGCTCTTTGTCAAACGTTTGTTTTAAGTAATCCGATATTCGCGACAGCTCGTCCTCGCCGTTATATTCCAGGCATGCACGCCCTTCACACCATAATACCGTACAATGAAATCGTTGCTTCACATGCTCAATAACATAGTCTTGCTCCACACATTCACGGATCGTTGATGCCAAACGTCTCACACCCTCTCATCTCTTTAAGTTCTTGCATCATCCTTATTATTCAAATTTCAAATATGTTTTCGATGACATTCGTCACATTTACACCCGTTTAAATTCAATCCAGTCGATCTGCAAGCCGGGCTTGACAAAATCCAGCTTCATCTCATAATAACCCGCTTCCAACTCCACTTTGACAAGCTTCTGTTTGATCCATCTGCCATCGGTACCATTCGTTTGAATCGTGGTCACCGGTTGGTCGTTCAGTATTACGTTGCATGCGCTTTGGGCCAGTTCGGATTCCGGAGACATAATGCGTACAATGATCCGGTACTCGCCGGATTCTTCCACCTTCACATAGGTCGCTCCCGATTCAGCCGGCTTTACTTGCGTGCTCTCCGATAAGGTTTGTGCTTGCACCGGCACAAGAGAAGTGGCGGCTTTAAAAGCACCTACGGCTTCCTCAATCACCTGTTTTCTTGAAAATACCGGCGCATGCATCAAGAACCGGCAAATGTTCATGGCGCTGCGCTGCAGCTCTCCACGAGTGAGTGTACCATTGTCTAAGGATGCCAAGGTATTGTCTTCCCATGCATTGATTTCCGCGCCGTAATTCATAACCACCATGTACAGATCATTTTGCGCGCGGACCATCCAGTTGGTGTTTTTGCGATCGGCTGGGCCTCCGTTCACTACGTCGTTCATAATGGCCCACCAGTCGGTCATCACGATACCCTGGAATCCCCACTCGCCGCGTAGGATGGTGGTATTCAAATCATAATTGGATGCCGCCCAGTGTCCATTGATCGGGTTATACGAGGTCATGATGGCGTTCGCCCCGCCCTGCTTCACCGCGATTTCAAAGCCTTTCAGGTAAATCTCCCGAAGGGCGCGTTCGGACACAACAGCGTCGACTTTACTGCGATGCTTCTCCTGGTTGTTGCAGGCAAAATGCTTCAGGGTGGCATTGGAGCCGCCCTTCATAATCCCGCGCGTGCACGCCGCGGCAAATACCCCCGAGATCAGTGGATCTTCCGAAAAATACTCAAAATTGCGTCCATTCAGCGGGCTGCGCCGAATGTTCAGACCCGGTCCAAGTAAAGTATCAATGTTATAGCTGAGTAACTCCCGGCCTTCCATAACATAGAGCTCTTCGACAAGCTCAGTGTTCCAGGTTGCCGAAAGCAGGGTTCCAATAGCCACCTGCGTTGCTTGCTGTCCGCTGTCCATCCGAATCCCGGACGGCCCATCCGCCGTACAAGCCACGGGAATTCCGTAGTCAAGCAAGCTGTCACTCACGCCGCCAAAAGCCGAGGCTGTTCCCGCCGTAACCAGCGGACTGCTCATGCCTTCTCCTCTGACGATGACTGCCAGATCTTGATCGCTTAGTTGAGCGATAAAGGCTTCCAAACTGACTTTCCCCTCATAAACGTCCCTTAAGGTATAGCCTCGATTGCCCGTTTGCTCCAAGGTAAGCGGCAGGTTTTGGTGAATGCGTTCCTCCATGTTCATCTTGCGCTGCGGCACCTCTGCATATGTCAGCTCGTATGAGCCGTCTTCCTTGCGACTGCCAGGCTTCATTCGAGTGAAGCTTTCCATTGGCGCCATGGCTTCCTGCAAATGCTCCACAACTTGCAGCGTTTCTACAGCGTAACCATCTTGGCCATCCAAACCGATAGGCTTCACATTCTTCACGCTGGTTCCCACATACAAACGGTAGGTTCCGGCCTCCAAGACATAAGCGGAAGCCTGTCCCGTCACACCAGCATCATCGTAGGAAGCCATGGCATGAACCGGGAAGCTGATCGTGAGCGGCTGCGAATCGCCGGGCCCAAGCTCCTGCGTCTTTCCGAATGCCGCCAACACTTTGGCAGGCTTGCCCAGCACGCCTTGCGGCGCTTCGTAATAAACTTGCACAACCTCTTTACCTGTATAGGTGGTCCCGATATTTTTTACGTTTACTCCGATTTCAACGTATTGCGCTCCCTCTCTAACCACCAACCTGGCTTCCTGCGGCTCGATTTCAAACGACGTATACGACAAACCGAAGCCGAATTCATACTGGACGGCAGCGGGTCGAAACGTTTCGAAAAAACGGTAGCCGACATAAATATCTTCTTGATAAACATTCTTGAGCTCGTTGCCGTAATTACGGGTCGATGGATAATCCTCGATTGCATAAGCAATCGTGTCGGTTAATTTGCCGCTTGGCGTTACCCCGCCGACCAATACGTCCGCAATCGCGTTGCCGCCTTCCATGCCACCGTGCCAAGCATAGATCACAGAGGAAATCGGGTGCACATAACTATCATCGCGCATCCAGCTCATATCGATAATGTTGGATACATTCAGCACCACAATGGTTTGCTCGAAGTGCGTTGTCACCTGCTGCAGCATCGCTTTTTCTTCGGACGTTAACTGGTAACTGCCCGGCTCATTGGCATTATCCTGGTCTTCACCGGCTGTTCGCCCGATGACAACAATCGCCTTATCGGCTGCCTGTCTTGCTGCGTATACCAGCTCATCGGTCAGAGGCATTTCTTTCTGATGCCACGGTTCAGCCGCCCAACCGCCGCCGCCATTATCGAAAGGGTTTTGTTCAATCCACTGTTCATAGGCAGCTGCCAATTGTTCGTTGACGGTGATGTTCTTCTTATCCCGAAGACCGCCGAGCAGATTCGTTGTATGGGAAACATGAACGCTCCCGCCCGAACCCGTACCGCTGCGGTAATAATTAATTTGCGTTCTGCCAAAAACAGCAACGGTTTCGTTCGGTTGAAGGGGAAGCACCTGTCCTTCATTCTTTAACAGTACGGCACCTTCGGCAGCGACCTTTCGGCTGAATTCCGCAAAGCCTTCCAAAGGAGCTCCCAGTCTCTGTGTACTCAATATATTCCCTCCTGTTTGTTTTCTCCTGTATCCAATTGATATTGAAGAAAGATAGTAAATGCCTGACGCAATCCAACGTTAGGTATGAGGCATCTATGTACTATCATAGTAACAAATTCTGTATAGGAATATGTAAAAAAGTCTTGAAGTTGCTGAAAAGAGTGCAGTTTCGGTTGAGGGATCATACAGGTAATAATTTGCTATTGAATAAACACAATCGTTGAGGACTAAAAACGGGTATGATAAGATAAGAATAGAAATAAGGACGGTGTGCCAACCGTCCTCAGTACAACATCTTGAGTGGAAACCCCTCCAAGATCATGTGTGATCAGAAAGTAACCCACTTCGGCGACAACCTAAGAGTGGGTTACTTTCGTTTATCGATGTAAGTTAGCAACGCCAACAGGAATAACCCGAAGGTAAGCACTTCACCAAACGAAATGTTCATCGCATCACCTCCTTTCGGAGGTTGCGCCCACTCAAGGTGTGTTGTACATTCCAAATTATAGCATATAAGCCCTGAGATTTTCGGGGCTCTTTCTTTCACCCATAAACCATGACAATCCTCTCAAATACAACAAGGATAATAATACCATGCAATGAAATCGCTGCTCTATGTGCTCAATAACATAATCTTGTTCCATACATTCACGAATCGTTGCTATCAAACGTCCACTGTAGATCTACAACACGTATATCCGTACAACGGCCAGCACATAATAATCCTCATTAACCTATATAAGTATACAAGGAGGATTTTTCAATTGAGCACAAACCAACCGGACAAGAACCTAATCAACACGGTGGAACAGCTGGCAGAAACACCCGTGAACAGCCATGAGGCCCAGCAACAGCAACAGGCCCGCAACGATCGCCGGAAACAAGCGCTGCATGACAGCGATGACAAATACAAAGAAAATGAATCCAAGAACTATCATTAGGATCGTCAGTAACGTCTAAACTCAATTAACAGGCGTGGTTCGACTTCCTTTTCAAATGTGAAAACGTAAAAAAGCGACCGATCACGGTCGCTTTTCTAATGCTACAAATTGAATAATATCCACTATGACCTCAGATATTTACCGGCTAAATTGTCTATATCGAAGGCCTTGCTTCTTGCTCATATATTAACCCAAGAAAGCAATGGAACGTTTTACTTTCCTTGCAAATGCAATGGGATTGTCGATCGACTCCCAGTGAATATACATCAAGCGCGGGTTCTCAAACAGCCAGTGATTGTGGACCGCTGTTACTTTAATCCCATTTTTGCGAAGATTGGTCAGCAATTGATTTACTTGGCTTTGTAAGAGAGCGGTTTCCCCTAAACAAAGTGCGCGACCGGAACTGTCCAGGGATTCAAACGAGAATAATTGATAACGGATCAAAGGGGAAGTCGTCTTTCTTCCTAAAATAGATGCTCTTATTCTCCGATTTCTGGAGACAAAACAAACCGGGCCTTTTGTAATTTCATGCTCCGTTCCACCTAAAATGGCTGAGAATTGGTTACATAGCCTTTTAAAGCGAGGACTTACTGTCACTTGTGCCGCCATACGAAATCATCCTCTCATTAAATGATATGAATCAACTGTATAACTCAGGCTGCATTAACCCAAGAATGCAATGGATTCTTTCGTTTTTCTTGCAAACGCAACAGGATTGTCAATAGATTCCCAATGCATATACATCAAGCGAGGTTGTTCTTTTAGCCAGTGATTATGAACCGCTGTTACTTTTATCCCACGTTTGCGGAGATTCGACATCAATCGATTCACCTGATTTTGGTGAACGGCAGTCTCACCCAAACAAAGCGCGCGGCCCGATTTATCAAGAGATTCAAAGGAAAACATTTGCATCTGAACCAAAGGAGAGCGCGTTCTTCTTCCCAAGATGGATTCCCTTAGGTTCGTCATACGCGTGACAAAACAAACCGGACCTTCCTCGATTTCCGATTGGCCTCCCAGAATTCTTGCAAATTGGGTACAGAGCCTTTTGAATTGTGGGCTCACTCTAACTTGTTCAGCCATTATAAGTCCTCCTTTAATCGTATTCTATGTATCTTATGATCGAAGGAGAAAATAGTATTGGACCATCAACTCATTTATACGAAATTATGCGAATAAACTAGCGAATGTAGCATCCCGAGCCTATCGCGAGCAATCTGCAATGAATTAGAATCAAAAAGAGCAGGCAGCACATGCCTATTTTTGCAGCGTCTATGAAAAATACCGTTAAATTTAACATAAATATCCATATAACAGTATGAGTTTGATTAAGGTAGCATTAATTGACGATCAAGTCGCAATATGGAATTATAAGGATGGGTGATGTCATGATGGATTTCATAAATATTGATAATACCGGTAGCAGATCTGGTAAAAGAGGAGGCAACCGGAAAGGGGCTGGCCGCAAGCCGATAGGAGTAACTCGAAAAATATCTTTAACCTTGTCGCAGGAATGTTGGGAGGAAATCGATCGTTATTGCCATAAAGGCGATTATTCCGTTTCCGAAATACTAAGATCCATAATAGAAGATAACCTACATAATGCCGATCTCTTGTAAGTCGGTAGGTAAAGGAGGTTCGATTTTATGATCCAGGACTATGTAGAGGTAGATGATGGGCAGATTTTTTATTCTGTATGCGAAACGTGCCCTGATAAAGACTCTCCAATGGTCCTATTGCATGGAAATTTTAATGATCATCAGATTTGGAATGAACAGGTTGAATCTTTGTCCACGCAGTATAAAATCATTCGCTATGACTTGCGAGGTTACGGCCTTTCCAGTACGCCAAAATCTCCATTCTCAAACGTTCAGGATCTGAAGACAATCGTCGATTCCTTAAAGCTTCACCATATGACGCTCATTGGTTCCTCGTTGGGGGGCGGCGTTGCCATAGACTTTACACTAGCGTATCCCCATCTGGCTCAAGCTCTTATTCTTGTCTCCCCCTCCATTCAAGGAAATCATTATCCTATGAACATGATGTGGCAAGGAATCAAAAATCATTTCAATGTTCGAGTAAAAAGCCGTGAGCGGGCAATAAAGTCATTCATCACAAATCCGTACTGGCAATACTTTTTTCCTTCCATGGATAGACCAGAAGCCAGGGAAAAGGTCCTCTTGAATGTTAGAAACACCCATAACTTCTGCAGATTTTCCCCTAGTCTTGCGACAACGATAAAGCCTCATGCCATTCATCGACTTTCCGAGATTAATATCCCTACACTTATCATCATTTCGGATCGGGATCATCCATTTAATATAAAGACCGCCGAAACCCTACATAAGAACATAAGGCGATCATCTAAAATCATCATGAAGAACTGCGGGCACCTTCCATTTATTGAGGAATACCAGGAATTCAATCAAACCGTTCTCGATTTTCTGTCAAGGCTAAACTTTAAAGCCTAGAACATCATAGTTGCGTGACTAGAGCCTAGACTAAATCTGATGTAAAATTCATGGAGAAGTCCTCATTGCGAGAATTGTGTTGTGTTGACTCATTTTTTTCAACCTAGCGGATTTGAATCAAATAGCTAGAGGGTTAACGATCTTTGGTGCGGGCGTTACCATTCTAGTCATCATGGATAACTCCAAAATGAAAAAAAATACCGAGAACATTCAAAAACGAAACTCAGCTTCGATTAGAAAAAATAGAGAACAAGCTACATGCAATTCATCATTCTAACCAAATCACCGAAATACATCTTCATGAACTAAAAGAACTGCTGCATCAATCAAATCAGCAGAACCCTACAATAACCGAACTACCTCATATTGATTAGGGTCTCAATAAGAGAAATGCTAGCCTCTAAAGTCTCGCTTTAAAGGCTGGCGTTCTTGATCTTAAAAGAAAAAATCCACAACCTTTGAACTGCACCCCAAAAGTTAGATGGTGTCTAACTTTTGGGGTGCAGTTCACTCGCGTGGATGTGGTTGTTCATTGTCCAGATACAATTATCTTGCGGGATGAAGAGGTTTCACTATGGATGGCCCCTCTCCTTCCTCTTACAAGTTAGGAATTTGCCAATCAATTTCTTGAAGCCCCATATTGCGTAAACATTCGTTAGCACGTGAAAACGGCCTGCTGCCAAAAAAACCTCGGTGCGCAGACAACGGACTCGGATGCGGCGAACGAATCAGTGTATGCTGCCGGTTCGTAATGAGCTCCGCCTTCTTCTGGGCGTGGCTTCCCCATAACAGGAATACGACAGGCTCATTTTTCCGGTTGATCGTCTCAATGACTTTTCCGTAAAGCTTTCCCATCCCCTGTTTTTATGAGAATTCGCTTCATGCGCCCTTACGGTGAGCACCGTATTTTCGGGTTCTATCCTCCTGCCATGGTCAAAAGATATAACCAGATTATATCATACGGATTATTTCTGGTATTTTCCAACACCTAACCCTTACGAAGACGCAAAAAAGCGACCGATTACGGGCCGCTTTTTCACCATGGATTCCCTTAATTAAGTCATGATGACCGGCTCAATCTTGCCGTTGCCGATCCGCATCCGATCCATACATAGCTGGCGATGGCCCGGCTCGGTGTCTCCAATGATTCGGCGGTGGTATACGATAAGCCATTCATCTCTCTCTTGCAAATGCAAGTAGCCATGATGACCGGGTCCTTCGGCAATCGGCTCCTGTCGCTCTAGAATCGTGCCTTCATTTTTGAATGGACCGAGCGGGCTGTCGCTCACGCCATAGGCTACACGATAGGTTCCATTCGTCCATCCGCCCATGGACCACATCAGATAATAAAGTCCGTCCTTCTTAATCATGCAAGGACCTTCCACGTATCCCTCCGGCGTAATGGAACGGAAAATTTCATTGCCGTTGTCTGCCAATGGAACGAATCCCGTCATCTCTTCGTTCATCCGTGCAACGTTGCAGTGGCCCCATCCGCCATAATACAGATAGATCGTTCCGTCTGCGTCCTTGAATAGATGCGCATCGATCGGCTGTGCCTGATGAATGAACTTATCCACGAGCGGCTTCCCCAAGTAGCCTCTGTACGGCCCTTCCGGACGGTCCGCAACGGCGATTTCCAAGCCGCCGGTTTCCTCATTCGATTGGATATCGTTCGATGCAAACACGAGATAATATTTCCCTTGGTGCTCGATATGGGTCGGTGCCCAAACCGCCCTCCATATCCATGGAAAATCCGCCATTTCGATAATGCCTTCGTGTTTCTCCCAATGGATCAGATCGTCGGAACTGAATGCGTCCAGATTCATCTGCATCGTATATTCCGTGAAGGAACGCGTCGCATAAATCCAGTGCCTCCCCTCATACGTTCTGGCTTCGGGATCTGCATACCAGCCGGGTATGATCGGATTGTTAATGTTCAATGGTAGACACTCCTCTCCTGTGCTGCGCTAGGCTATTACATTGACCAAAACTACAACTGATTAGTGATATGACGTATAGAGGCATGATCACTGCTCGATGCAATATACAATGGGTCCACGTTGCAAAGCGATTCAGCCTTCATTCGCTTATACTTCCTGCCTAACGCGGATAATCTCAACAGGCATGTCGAGTTCGAGCAATATGGTATCACCCGCCGACCAATGACGCTCGATTGAGATATGGCCACGTTCTACCATTGCTTCTACACCGGAAAGCCATTCTCCTCCCGCGTGAAATCCTTGTAACTCGTTCAACTTACCTCCGATGCGTTCTCAATATCCTCGCGAATATTCCGGACTTTCTTTGAGTTGAACGATATCATGGCCGGTTGGGTTTTGGAAGGCACGCAGCCCAAATGTCGGCGCAACGGCAAAAATATGGTCAAAAATATCCGCTTGAATCGATTCATACACTCCCCAGGCGGTATCATTACTGAAAGCGTAGATTTCCAACGGCAGTCCGTTATCTCCCGGCGCTAACTGTCTGACAATCAGCGTCATATCCTTATGGATCTTCGGATGATTCCGCAGATACTGATGGATGTATTCCCTGAATACGCCCACATTCGTAAGCTGCCTACCGTTCACGTTGCTTTCTGTATTAATCTGGTGTTCGATGTTATACGTATGAATTTCATTTATTTTTGTCGTGACATAATCGGTAAGGTAGTGAATCTTCTGGAATTCCTCAATCATTTCTTTCGTACAAAAACTTATGCTGGTCGTATCGATATAGACGCTTCGCTTAATTCTTCGGCCGCCGGATACTTGCATGCCTCTCCAATTCTTGAACGAGTCGGAGATGAGAGCGTAGCTCGGAATCATGGTGATTGTCTTGTCGAAATTCATCACCTTTACCGTGTTTAACGTAATGTCGATCACGTCGCCGTTCGCATCGTATTTCGGCATTTCAATCCAGTCGCCGACACGCACCATGTCATTCGACGATAGTTGAACGCCTGCCACCAGGCCTAATATGGAATCCTTAAAGATTAGCATCAGCACGGCCGATAAAGCACCAAGCCCACTAAGAATGATCAAAGGATTCTGACCGATGAGGTTTGAGATCACCACAATGCCGCCGATGATGAAGAGAACGATCTTCACCACCTGAATGTATCCCTTGATCGGCCTGATCTTGGAGACCTCAAACGAACGATAGATGTCATCAAAGGCATTAAGCAGCGCATTGAGCACCGTGATGGTTACGATAATCATGTACGTCATTGCCGCCTTTTCAATCAGAATCTGATAGGGCGGAAAGATGGACGCCGAAAAATAAATAATGATCGCCGGCACGAGATGTGACAGCTTGTGGAATACTTTTTTCTCGACAATGATATTATCCCATGTATAACGATTGTTATTGACAATATGAATTATGATCTTCAATACGATTTTTTTGGTTAAAAAATTGGCTAATATAGAGACAACGGCTATAAAAACAACCATGATCATATTTGAGAGATATCCAATGATTGGTTCGCTCATGCCATATCCGTCTAGTTGGTTTTTGATAAAGTCCATTATTTCCTCCTGACGTAGTTTAAGATTAGCCTATTATTATAAATTGAATTCTATTACCACGCAAAGTCCAAGATAAGACATCGCTGGGTTGATTTGGGAGATGCTTGGTAAGGCTGTCAGTCCGAAAAACAAAAAAGAGCACCGAGAGGGTACTCTTTTAGTCTAATTCGATATGGCCGCAGGGTTCTAAGATGATTGATCGCATAGAAGACCTTTCAGATGAGCAGTGCTACACTTACCGTTTTACCTAAGCCAAAGTTGCAGCAAAAGAGCCGAGCGTCTTTCTGCATGCAGAGTAGGATTGCAGCTCAATGCAAATCTGTGGTTCCGCATTTCTGTCCGCTTCCTGATTACATACAATCCAGACCCCTTCATTGGCAGGAAGTACAAACAAAATATCCTCGATTGCCGTCTGATTTCCGCTTCCAATTCTTATCGTGCTTAGATTGTCCATGGTACGGGCATTGGTTTGAAAATCCTGCTGCCATTTTGCAATCAGCTGCTGCTGGTCTGATGAAAGCTCGTCATAGAGAGGGGAGGCAGGGGATTCACCAGCTGTCAGACGGTTCCACAGTTCTTCAGTGATCACAACCTTGGATTCGGATAAAGTCGTCCCTCCGGCTTTCGAAGGCTTCACTCCATAGAAACGTACAAGCTCCTCTTCCCAATCCGCCGGCTCTGTCCAGGATAGAAAATGAAGCGTGTTATTGTCAGACAAGTGGTACAAATACCGCTGCTGCAGCTCGTGGATGGTCAGTACTTTGCTAGAATTCCGATCGGTAATCCCTCTCAGCATATAATTGCTCTGCAGCAAGTGCTGAATCATTTGCGTAATTTCGGAAGTAAAACGAACCTCTCCGTTCTCTTCATCAATCGATTCTATAAAACCTTTGGACATCAAGCTATGTGTAGCTGCTTGAAATAGAAGCTCCCATCTGTCTTCAGACAGGTCTCCATAGTATGCCTTCATAAGTCCTGCAGCCATTTCCTCCCCTTGATGAACGGCCAAGGTGTATCCCAGCTCTTCTAATGAAAATATATAGGTATGCTCGCTCATGTAAGCAACTCCTCCAGTACAGGTCTATTTCGTTTCCTTTCCGTTACGGCTGATCAGCCCCCGCAGGCGCTTCATGACAGACTGAATTTCGGTATCGGTCAACAAATAATACGTATTCACAGTCCAGGTCTCTCTGTTTTTCAAATGAAAAATCAGCACAGGAAATTTCGGAAGCAGCCACTTCCGAATGGAAGGGCCGCTGTAGCTGATACTTGTAATCTCCGCCCAGACTATGGTCCGCGTTCCATCTGAAATGGAATTTTGATCGTAGGTGAGCAGGTGCGTGTCTGATTTCAACGCCTTTGGCAAGCTGACAACCAAATATCCTCCAAAAAACGGAATCCCTATTATGGCTGATGTGATACAAAAAAACTTACGAATAAAGGAAGTATCCATAAAAAAAGCCGCGTACAGCAGAAACAGACAGGCCAGCACAAACAGTAAACTGCCAAGTGCTTTGCCCCATGCCACGGATTTCCGATAAGATATTGCGTTCATAATTTAGCGCCTTCCTGAAATTATTTGAACAGTCCGCTAATCCAGCGAACTCCCTTTTCGACCACTTTAGCTGCGCCATCACCGACAAAGGCTCCAACCGTACCGCCCACATAGGAACCGATAGCCGCACCAACCGGGCCGCCAATCATCGCACCGACGGCTCCGCCTGCTACAGCACCGCCATAGGTCGCGGCTGTTTTTACAACAACGTTGGATGCGGCTACAGCTACTTCTTCCCCGTTGAGCTTGCCTTCACGATACTTACTGACAAGGCCGGAAGCCTCACCGATCACATTAAAGGTTGCGTTAATCGGGAATATCTTTTTGGCGATCATACCTGGAATTTTCTTGGTAGCGATCCCATACCTGCCCTTTTCTACACCGGCTATGACCTGTCTAGTCCACTGTGGAAAGTTCTTAGCTTGACTAAAGCCTAACCCAAAATTGAGACCGAGTTTGCTTGCTACTCTATCAAAGCCTTTGATTCCTTTCATCATGAAGCCTGGGTTCACAATCTGGCGATTGATGCCTCTTGCCAGATTCTTCAAGAACGTATTGTTACCTTTGCCTTTAACCCATGGCGCATTATGAATTTTAGTTCGGGTCGGATTTCTGGGATCTACTCTGAATTGTACCGTCTTAGATAAAACTAAGGAAGCGCCCACAGAGCTGTAAAGAAGAGTTCCCCACTTTTCCAGATTATCTCTCGCTTCAAGCGAGCTGTTTAACACGTTCTGGGTTTGATCAATCGGATCTGCGGCCGTCCTTGCCTGTAAAGAAGCTTGAGTGGAATCGGCCTCTTTAAAACGGTTGACAATCGTATGTAATTCCGTGCTGACTGAACCCACCGCTGCAGTGAAATTATCCATTTGCTGACGGGCCAGCTGGAAATCTTGATAGAATCGTTGCCTTGTCGTACCTTCCCATCCACTTTCAAGGATTTGAATCTGCTGGGTAAGGTGGCTGCAAATTTGCACCCCGATCTCCCTGGCCTGTGCAAATTGTTGGGATATCTCCATAAGTCTTTCCGGAGGAACTAATATTTTGCCCATGGCACTCACCTCAACAATATACAGATTAATGTAATTATTCTAGTAAAGGTCATCCATCTTCACAAAAGGAACAAGTAGCAGAATACTAAAAAAATCGTTAGGTCCTTGGAACCATTTCCCTTTTCCCATAGTCGGAGGACAGAGCCGATTACGAATTCAAACCCAAAGCGTCCAGTTAAAAGTAAAGTACCTTATGCCAAATGACCTAAATCATGACTAACCGTACAGTTCATCATTAGCAGGAAATTCGTTACGATTTAACAACAAAGGCTGTCCTTCAAGTAGATATTCTACTTGAAGGACAGCCCTCTTTTATGAAAAGGATGCATATCCGGCATCTGCTATGACGGTGCCGGGAAATCGGCCCAGCTCTGCCCTTTACTTTCTCTGGATGCGGTTTTAGGGTTCGCGTAACAACTTACGGAGAGAGTATGCGCTTTTGACCGGTGAGCTCCTGAATCGGCTTAATGTTTTGAGTGAATTCAAGCGTACCTAAATAGTTTCCTTCTTCATCCCTTACGGCAAAATAACGAATGTAGACAAATTTATCTTTAACCGGGATCCAGAAATCTTCTGCATCTTTGACACCTGCTTTGAAATCAGCAAGCAACTGATTGACGACATGAACGCTTTGCGGAGGATGGCAGTTCTGAACACTTCTGCCGATTACCGCTTTGGTACGAACGAAGATTCGTTCTTTTCCCTGTGAAAAATATCGAACGATATCATTTTCATCGATAAAGGTTAGGTCGACTGGTAAATGGTTTAAGATGGATTCCATCTGTCTGACCGATAAAATGCCTGTACTCATTCGGATATATCCCTCTTGCAGCGGAGAAGACCCCAATCCCTGATCTGCGCCAGGTTCAGCTGCTCTTTCGGGAATCCATTCTTGATCGGGCGCAATTAAGCAATAACCGACTTCTTCGCTTTGGGCAGCAATTTGAAGCCATTCGTCTTCCGTCAACTTTTCCAGAGCCATTGGTAATAAGATATGTTCCTCTTTATAG
Organism: Paenibacillus sp. ISL-20; assembly: GCF_018613005.1. Lineage (NCBI taxonomy): Bacteria > Bacillati > Bacillota > Bacilli > Caryophanales > Paenibacillaceae > Paenibacillus > Paenibacillus sp. ISL-20. Next base: position 1,199 of record NZ_JAGGRD010000049.1, on the reverse strand, counting down.
ATCATTTCTGTTACTTCGGTTAAGACGCGTTTTGCCAGATCCACTACGGTCTCGGCATTGCCATCCAAGTGAGTGAGTTTGGATTTCACTTCTTTTATTCCCAATCGGATACCGTCATCTACTGCCCACATCACCTTGGTCGGTCCATAGATCCCATATTTCTCGAGAAAAGGAAACAGCACATTTTCTTTGCGGCTGTAGTGTTTATCTACATCATAGAGGAGACTGAAATCCTCCAGCAATTTGAGGCGATTGGCCTCTCCTTGATCCTCAAGAAATTGATCCAGATGCAGGGCGATTCTGAAATTTGCCAGTCGATCAATTTCTCGGTTCTCCATTTTAAAGGTAAACACTGGATGTCCAGGCTGCTCTTCCGGTTGATGAGCTCTGTGAATGTCTTGGATGGAACCTTTGAATACGGCAGCATGCACACTGCACAGTCGCTGTACTTCGGTTACCGGTATTCCTTCCTCCTGCATCAGCACTTGCTCCAGCTCCGAAATCTCATCAACGGAAATTTCCCCTACGGCTTGGTTAAACTTGGCCTTTACTTCTTCCACGCTTTTCCCATAGTGCAGCTCTTTAATGATATCCTTGAGCATATTTATACGGACGGTTCGATGAGCAGAAACTCCATTCTCACGGTTATTAATGAATTCACTCATGATCATCACCTCTGTTTTATTTCGATCTATAAAGATTAAGTTCTATTCTGTTTACTTCTCCAAACTAGCATCCTCATGCTCCATAGCTTGTGATTAAAAACACAAATGAAATGAAAATTCATTGAACAAAGAGAGGTGATCCGTTTCTTCGAAAAGTGACGAGTCGCTTTCTAAAAAGATGGGAAACCAGATAAAAATACAATATGATTACGGATGTCCATATTACGCCGGGCAATGTACATGACTTCGGTTCCTTATGTCCCGAATAGATCGGCAACAACAAACGATTAAGACATCGCCGGGTTGATTTGGATATTTGTAAGACTTTTAAATCGAGTAGGAGGGGGCGGCTAACCCCCGTCCTCTCACACCACCGTACATGCGGGTCCGCATACGGCGGTTCCAAAAGGTTAACAAAGCTCCAGATAACGAGAAAGTAAACTTTTCAGCCCTTTCGCTTCCCAATAAGAAGTTGGAAGGGCGTTATTTGTGTTCCGAGACATTTCCCAGGCACCTCGGCGGGAATTTGCCATC
>NZ_JAGGRD010000004.1:0-68099 GCF_018613005.1 Paenibacillus sp. ISL-20 | reverse complement strand
GTCTATAAGCTTTTTTTTAGCGCAGGGAAGGTTTTGTTGCGAAAGGTTTCTTGTTCATCTGGATCAGCTGATTCCAGTGTGTACGTGGCTTTCGTGTAACTAAACCCCAACCGATGAAGCAATTTGGACATCCCTCTCTCTGTAAACATTTTCCGGAATTCACGTTCAACAAAGAGCATAGCCAGCTTTAGCGTCCAGGTATATTTGGCCTCGATGCCCACGTCAACGGGTCGCTTAGTGGCGATGGTTTCAGCTAATATTTGTTCCTGTTCATCGCTTAATCTATGTGGCTTTCCGGGGGAGTGGCCAAGCGCCAGCGCATCGACACCGCCTTCATGGTAACTGCGAATATAGCCACTGACGGTTTTCTCCGTGCGCTTGATCATCCTTGCGATTTCTCGATTCGTATGGCCTTCTAGATGATGAAGGACAGCAAGATAGCGTTCGTACATTCGTTTGTCCGAGGTCTCTCGAAGAGCCGTTTCCAACGTTTTGACTTTGTTTGACTTTGTCTTCATCCTGATCACGTCCTAATGGTTGATGTTTCTTCTATTACCCAATTCAGGATGTTTTGTAAAGATGATTTGTAGTTCTTAAGTTCAGCCTATATAGGAGTGGCTATCAAGACAAAGCAATAGCAAAAAAACTCTTAATTATACTATTGCCCCGTTGAGCAAATTGCGTTTAATTTTCGAGGTATCGATACAATGTTGTTTTGCTAATCCCTGTTTCTTCACGTATTTGTGCAAGCGTATATTTATTGCTTTCATACATCTGGATCGCCTTCATCACGTTCTCATCAAGCTTACGAGGACGTCCTAACTTCTTACCTTTTTCCTTAGCCTCATCTAGCCCCTTTTTGGTACTTTCACTAATTAAATCCCCTTGGAACTCAAGGATAATTTCCACATGTTTATGGAATAAACGGCCGGAATCTTCTCGAGTGTTTAAATTTTCATTCAATGAATACAAATGGACTTGTCGATTTTGAAATTGATCCAGTAATTCACTAAGATGCCTCGTCGAGTCAGCAAGCGAAAATAGTCTGGTTACAACTATTGTATCTCCGGGCATGAGCCTATCCAACATCAATTCTAATTGAATTCTCTTTTTTGCGGACAAGTGTGTTTCTTTAAATAAGTGATCGCAGGACTTCCTTTTTAAAATTTCAAGTTGATTTTGACAATGTGGATCATCCTGAGAAGGTCTCATGTAACCAAATATCATATTAAAACTCCTAATCACGTATGATTTTATAAAATTATAACACAAATACAGGACCAAAAAGGTTCCGTTTTGGTACGATTCGTGATAATATCAATGTACTAGAAGCGGTCATGACTTTAAAAGTAAAAGTCATAGCAAATTATAAGGAGTGGAAGTACAAGTGATTGAACGGATTAAACAAGAATGGTTTTCTAACACCAGAAGCGATATCTTAGCTGGTATCGTGGTAGCTTTGGCTCTTATTCCAGAAGCGATTGCATTTTCAATTATTGCTGGTGTTGATCCAATGGTAGGACTATATGCTTCGTTTTGTATTGCTGTAATTATATCCTTCATAGGTGGTCGGCCAGGGATGATTTCCGCTGCTACCGGAGCAATGGCCTTACTTATGGTTCCACTAGTAAAAGAACATGGCGTGCAGTATTTATTGGCTGCAACTGTGCTCACTGGTATAATTCAATTGCTGTTTGGAATATTCAAAATCGGTAAACTCATGAAATTCATACCGAGAGCTGTCATGATTGGTTTTGTTAATGCTCTTGCTATTCTGATATTTATGGCTCAGGTACCGCATTTTGTAGGAATTTCAACGCTAACCTATATTTTCGTTGCCGTTACTCTCATTATTGTATATGTATTACCCCGCTTCTTCAAAGCTATTCCTGCGCCTCTTATCGCTATTGTTGTGCTCACTGCCGCAGCAATATGGGGCAATCTAGATTTGGGAACTGTCGGTGAATTGGGAGTCATCACTCAATCCTTACCCTCTTTTCTAATCCCTAACATCCCATTTAATCTTGAAACATTACAAATCATCTTCCCTTACTCGATTTCCCTAGCCGTTGTGGGTCTGGTTGAATCTCTTCTAACCTCTTCGATTGTAGATGATATGACCGAAACAGACAGTAATAAAAATAAGGAAGCTCGTGGACAAGGCATCGCAAACATCATTACGGGATTCTTCGGTGGAATGGCTGGCTGCGCGATGATCGGACAGTCTGTCATCAATGTAAGATCGGGCGGTCGTACTAGATTGTCGACATTTGTAGCTGGTGTGTTTCTGATGTTTCTGATTATTGTTCTAGGTGGAGTTGTGGTACAAATTCCAATGCCTGTCTTGGCTGGGATCATGATCATGGTATCAATAGGTACCTTTGACTGGTCATCATTCTCCTATTTAAGAAAAGCCCCTAAAAGTGATGCTTTTGTCATGCTGGCTACTGTCATTGTTGTCGTTGTTACCGATAACCTTGCAATTGGGGTTCTCTTAGGAATCATCCTAAGTGCCATATTCTTCGCTTCTAAAATATCAAAGGTACGTGTTACAAGCGATATCAGGGGGAATAACACAACATTCAAGATCTCAGGTCAACTCTTTTTTGCATCTGTAGAAGGATTCGTTAATGCATTTGATTACAACGTCACAGACAAAGACATTGTTCTAGACTTTTCGAATGCGCACATTTGGGATGACTCAGGGGTCGGCGCTGTAGATAAAGTTGTAATTAAATACCGTGCTAATCGTAATCATGTCACCGTTAAAGGACTCAATGCATCAAGTGAAAAAATTGTAAATAGATTAGCTGTATACCACGATTCTAACGCGCAATTAAAATCTCATTAGAACAGGAGTGCTATCAATGTATCAACATATTTTACTTGCTGCGGACGGTTCTAAAAACTCTGTTCGGGCTGCAACTGAAGCTGCTAGAATCGCATCTCTTATTGATGGTGCAACAGTAGAAGTTTTCTTTGCTGTAGATCCAACTAAAATAAAAGAAGAGGTACTCCATTCACAGAACCATGACGAAATTGAGTTAAAACGAAAGCAAAAACTATTGCCGGTTACAGAGGAACTAGGAAACAAAAACGTGAATCATCAAGTTACAATAGTCATTGGCGATCCGGGTCCCACAATTGTTGATTACTCGAAAAAGAAAAATGTTGACCTGATCATTATAGGGAGTCGCGGCCTTAATTCATTCCAGGAATTTGTGTTAGGAAGTGTCAGCCATAAAGTAGTAAAGAGAGCCCAATGCCCTGTTATGGTTGTAAAGTAGAACAAACAATTAAACATGACCTATGTCAAAAGGAACTGACCCCATAGCGTGAGACAAATTAAAACACCTTCAAAAGATCTTGGAGGAGTTTTTGAGTTGGCAACAGTCTGCAAAGGCTCCAAGCTATCTACAATGAAAAAGCCGGGTTCACTGCGGATTATGTGCTGATGGACAGCTGGTTTACTCAGGCTCCCTTGCTTCGCCAGCTTACAGGCAGAGGTCAGCCTGTGATTGGAATGATTAAAGAAATGAAGCAGCGATATCTCGTACAGGGACAGCGAATGACGCTAAGTGCAGTGTTTCAAACCCTGCCCAAATCGAGTACAAAAGACATCAAAGGCTCCATGGTCGTACATACTTCGTGTGGTCTGCCCGTGAAGCTTGTTTTTGTGCGCAACCGGAATAAAAGACGGGAATGGCTGACCATTTTAAGCACAGACGTCACGCTCGATGCGACGGAAATCGTACGAATCTACGGCATGCGTTGGAGTATTGAGACCTTTTTTAAAGTCACGAAAAGCTATTTGAAACTGGGAACGGAATTTCAGGGTCGTTCCTTCGACCAACTAGTTTATTTCTCGAGATGTTTCAAGCGAAAACGAAAAAGAGCAAAACGTCTGTTTTTTGTCAACTACAAGAATGGATTTCTGGCTTACCCAGCTATATCAAGGGTTTGTTTGGAGATTTGAGCTGCGAAAGTTGAGTTAATAAAAAACTAAAATCTAATTCATTTAGTAGATAAACTGATGTATTACATCAGTTTATCTACTAAATTTTTAATTAAAGGATCTAAAGAAACATAATCATTATAAAGAAAAGGGAACTGTAATCACAGTTCCTTAACATATAAAACTACATTTCATTTATATGAAAAATCTAATATATCCAGTGAAGGGATTCGCTAACAATTATTTGCTACAATATCTGACGACTATCTTTAAGTAGAACATCGTGTGCACTACCCTCAACAATACTTGTAGAAGAAACTAAGGTTATCTTGGCATTTTTTTGTAGTTCGGGAATTGTCAGGTAACCACAATTACACATTGTTGAACGTATTTTACTTAAAGAAAGTCCAACATTATCTTCTAAACTTCCTGCATATGGTACAAACGAATCAACTCCTTCTTCAAAAGAAAGTTTTTCGTCACCGCCTAAGTCATATCTCTGCCAATTTTTTGCCCTTTTACTTCCTTCTCCCCAATACTCCTTCATATAATTACCGTTTATATTCACTTTTTTAGTGGGGCTTTCATCAAATCGGGAAAAATATCTTCCTAACATTAGAAAATCTGCTCCCATAGCTAGTGCCAATGTAATGTGATAATCGTGTACAATACCTCCATCAGAACAAATTGGTACATAGATTCCTGTCTCATTAAAATATTCATCACGAGCCTTCGCTACCTCAATTAATGCGGTAGCTTGACCTCTCCCTATGCCTTTTGTTTCTCGTGTAATACAAATTGCACCGCCGCCAATTCCTACTTTTACAAAATCGGCACCAGCTTCGGCAAGGAAACGGAAACCTTCTTTATCAACTATATTTCCTGCCCCTATCTTTACGGTATCACCATAATTCTTCCGGATGTATTCAAGAACAATCTTTTGCCATTCTGTAAATCCTTCGGAACTGTCAATACAAAGAACATCTACTCCAGCTTGAAGTAATGCTGGAATTCGTTCAGCATAATCTCTAGTATTAATACCTGCACCAACCATATATCTTTTAGATTCATCAATCAACTCATTCTTATTTTTCTTATTAGTATTGTAATCTTTTCGAAATACCATAGAAATCAATCTTTGTTCATCATCAATGATTGGAAGACAATTTAATTTGTGTTCCCATATAATATTATTCGCTTCTTTTAATGTCGTATCTTTATTAGCACAGATTAAGTCTTCGAATGGTGTCATAAAATCTTTAACTTTAGTGTCTAAAGTCATCCGACTAACTCGATAATCCCTGCTAGTTATAATGCCTACTAATTTACCTCTAGAACTTCCATCAATTGTTACTGCTACAGTGGAATGATTTGTCTTCTTCTTTAACATTAACAGTTCGTCTAAAGTACCTTCAGGAGATATATTAGAATCACTAACAACAAATCCAGCTCTATAACTTTTAACACGAGCAACCATTTGTGCCTGACTTTCAATAGATTGTGATCCGAAAATAAAAGAAAGTCCACCTTCTTTTGCTAAAGATATTGCCATTGTATCATCAGAAACAGACTGCATAATTGCTGATGTCATAGGAATTTTCAAAGACATAGGAGGTTTATTTCCTTTTTTAAATTTCACTAAGGGTGTTTGTAAGCTAACATTTGCCGGTATACACTCTACAGATGAGTAACCTGGTATTAGTAAATACTCACCAAAGGTACGCGATACTTCATTCAGATAAACTGCCATATTATTTTCCCCCTTGTTCTTGAGCTGTTTTTTCCATAAGTTTATATAGACCTTGATACAATCCCATAAGCATTTCATCATCGAAGTCAGTAAATAACTCCTCCATATACTGTTCTTCCTTCTTACCTCTTTCCAAGTAATATTCTTTACCCTTAGATGTTAAAGCAACACGCAAACTCCTTCTGTCAGTTTCATCTTTTCCTACTTTTGCAAAACCTTTTTTCTCAAGAATATTTATGATTTTTTTCACATTCTGACTCGAAGTACCGACAATTTGAGCAATATCTTTTAGGTTAAGAAAGTAATCATCATAAAGAGAAATATTCCACAACACAAAAGCTTGTTTTAATGAAAGATCCTTATATCTTCTATCGCCTAAAAGTTGCAAACGGTTAGACAATGTGAAAATTGATCCATAAACATATGCTTTAGGTGTGATTTTTTTTTCGATTGGAAATTTCATTTTTTCACCTCCACAATAGGTAACTGGTTATGTATAAAAATATCTAACCAGTTACCTTTTGTCAAGTAATTAAGAGGATACAAACGAAAGATTTTATAAGGAAAGTGGATTTTTGCGGGGTGTCGCGTCACTACATTAACTTGTAATGATAGGGAATGAAAATATAATTTCATTGCTTGAAAGTGTTAAATGGTTTGGTAAAACTGTTCATTATAAAAATAGTTAAATTTTTTTGTTGAACTATCCTGCCCGTTGAACCCCGCGATTTCGGAGGTCATTCAGCACACTGAGCCAGAACTTGCTGGATTCATTTTCGCCAATCCACATACCCAGCACATCTTTGTTCCCATCCAAATCAATGCCAATAACCATATAGGCGGCTTTGTTCACGATGGCTCCATCCTGCTTCACTTTAAAGTGAATGGCATCCATGTACACGACGGCATATATGCCTTGAAGTGGCCGATTCTGCCATTCTTTTATCAGGGGCACGATTTTGTTGGTCACATTGGAGATGAGGGTAGGCGACACTTCGATACCATACAGATTCAACAAATGGTCCTGAATCTCCCGGGTACTGACACCTTTAGCATACAGCGCGATAATCTGGTCCTCGATGCCGGTTACGTTCTTTTGATGTTTCTGGACCACGATCGGTTCAAACTCTCCCAGCCGATCCCGTGGAACCGTGATTTCCTGCTCCCCGTACTCGCTGATCACCGACTTCTTGCTTTTGCCATTACGGCTATTCGGTGTCATCTTGGCCTTAACCTCATGCTTCTCGTAGCCCAAATGCGTGTCTAATTCGGCTTCCAGCATCTCCTGCAGCGTTTCAGCAAACAGTTCTTTCAAGGCATTTTGCGCATCCTGAGCCGTTACCAGCTTATTCTCCTTGATGAACGCTCGCAGTTGCTCTTTTGTCCAGAGTCCCATGTGTTCTCCCCAACCTTTCTATTACTTCCATTTTAATAGATTTGGGAGTTTACACAATTTATTTTACAGACTCACTCGTGACAAGAACTTGTACCGATAAAACAAAAAGCCGCTAAATTAGCGACTATCTATGGGACCATGTTCTTGTCCCTCGACAGAACTGTTCAGACATACCAAATATTTCTTCTATAATTCCCCAACTGCAACTTCTCGTATCCTCTGGCTTATTTGGAAACTGCAGCGAAGCAACTGGCATGAAAAAGGAGAAGGTCAAATGACCCTCTCCTACGTAATCTAGACATCTTCTTCAAAATCGTCACCATCTTTGATGGAGATGACTTGAAACATTCCCTCAGCTCCATCAAAGCACAGTCATCATTTTCCCCATCCACAACACAGTGGGGAAGTATTTATTACTTGGAATCCATTCTCTCTAGAACCTGTCCACTGCCATACTCCACAAATTCGTCCACGGTAACAATCTGGCCGGGCCAATACAATGCGGACGCCAGTTGACTTACAGGCGGAGCCTGGATATGGCTTTCCTGCATCAGCGCAGGCTGCCAAAAGATTTCTTTCGCGGTACTGTCCGAAAGGACATGTCCATTCGCCATCACAACAACCCGTTCGAAATGATTCGCCACATAAGTCATATCATGTGTAATCGTAATGACGGTTTTGCCTTCCCCTGTAAGATAATCAATTATGCGGGTCAGCCGCTCTAACGAACGGCCATCCTGCCCTGCGGTCGGCTCGTCCAGAATAATGACCTTACTCTGCATCGCAATAACCGCTGCAATGGTCACAAACTTACGCATCGAATAAGGAAGACTGTAAGGATGTAGAGTCGCATATTCCGTCAGTTCTGTCAGCTCCAGTGCCGTGGCGATTATTTTCTTGGCCTGTGCAGCATCAACGTTGAGGTGCCGCGTGCTGAAAGCAACCTCTTCGTAAATGGTCTCATGGAACAGCTGATCATCGGGATTTTGAAAAACGTATCCGACCTTCGCAGAAATTTGAGCCGTTGTGTGCTCTTTCGTATCCCATCCATCAACGGTGACGGTCCCTGATGACGGCTTCAAAAGTCCGTTCATCAGCTTCACGGCGGTTGTCTTGCCGGCTCCGTTTTGTCCAATAATGGCTGCCTTTTCCCCTGCCTGGAAGGACATCGAAATATGATCTACCGCGTTTGTACCGTTCGGATAACGGAAAGAAACCTGATCCAAGGTTAATATAGCCATTATTCAGTCCCCCCTTTTTTTAGCTGCGAAAATACATGTTCTGCTTGCTTCCGAGTAATGGGAACCTGATTGGTGCCCCCCTCCCCGAGCAGTCTCAGTCCCACCTCGGCATATTGAGGCAGTGAACCCCCGTGCTCCATGACTTCCGGATTGCTTAGGATCGACTGGGTGTCTCCCTGCATAACGACTTGTCCGTCTTCCATCACGATGATCTGATCTGCATATTCCGCAATCCATTCCATCTTATGCTCCACAAGAATGATGGTCTTTCCCCGCTGCTTCATAAGATCGATAATCCGGAAGATTTCCTCGGTACCCTGTGGATCAAGCTGAGATGTCGGTTCATCGATAATGATCACCTCAGGGTCCATGACGATCACAGAGGCAAAAGCCACCCGTTGCTTCTGCCCGCCGGATAGTTCCGTTGGATTAGACTCCGCGATCTTCTCCAGCTTCAGTAATGCAATCACATCTTCAACTTTCTTGCGGATTTCAGTGGGTTCCATTCCCAAATTTTCCAATCCATAGGCAATTTCCTCGAACACTGTCTCCTTGGCTCCGCTAATCTGTGTAAAGGGATTCTGAAACAGGTAGCCGATCCGGGAGGCAATGTCCCCCAACTCGTATTGCAGCAGATTTTTCCCGTAAAGCTGCACTTCCCCTTCCAGCTCTCCATTATAGAAATGGGGAATAAAACCTCTGAACACACTGCACAGCGTCGTTTTCCCTGCGCCGTTGGCGCCGATGACCGCGTAAAAAACGCCAGCTTCAATGTTCAGCGTCACCTGCTTCAAGGATGTCCAATTGTTAATGGGATATCTGTACGATACATTTCTCATGGATAACAGGTTCATCCCATAACCCCCTTCCAGATGATCAATACAAGCAGCAGCAGCAGCACGATCCTTACAATCGTATCCAGCGGCCCTTTGGGTAATACCGTCACATTCGTTTTTTTACGCTGTATCGTAAACGCACGGGATTCCAGGGTAATTACACGTTCCTGCGTATTTTCAAAAGACGAGATAATCAAAGTGCCAAGCACGGGGACGATGGCTCTGGCCCGGATCATTAGGCTTCCTTCCGTCTCCACCCCGCGCGAACGCTGAGCGTCCATAATGACATTCAGCTGTTTCCGCATCTGCGGAATGATCTGCAGAGTAGACATGATCACATAAGTGACCTTCTTCGGTGTTCCCATTTTTTCCAGGGCAATGATCAGATCTTTCGTCTTGGTGATTTGGAAGAACAAGATAATTGAAGCTGTGATGGCTACGATCTTGGATGTCAACAGCAGACTGTAGTTCAAACCTTCCTGTTTCAGACTAAATATCCAGCCTGACCAGAGAACCGTTTCACCCGGGTAGAAGAAGCCTTGAATAATAAAAATAAAGAGCACGATCAGTGTAACACCTTTAAAAAACAGACTGCAAAAGCCTTGGAAGACGCCAGCCAGCAAGGCAATGACCATACATATCGGAAGAATGGCATATTGATAAGCATACCCCGGTACGATCAGAATGGAGATGATTACAAAAAGTACTCCCAGCAGCTTGGTTATCGGATAGAGTTCAAGAATGGACTTTTTCACTTCACCTGATCTCCCTTCCGGTTCATTTTTTTGGAACGCATATAAATGTCGCCGTAATACATCTTAGATAGGAACTGTGGAGTCATTTTATATACAATCAAGGAGCTTGCCAGGATAGCCAGCACTTTATCAACAACACCGAGCAGCAGAGTTTGCGAAAATACGGCGGTCCAAATCTGCTTGCCCGTAGCCAGCAATGTGGCCATCACGATATCACCACTTTGGCCCGTTACTCCACCAAACAAAATGACTTGAATCGGACTGGACGTTGCCGAAGAGACGACGGCAATCAATAGGCCGGAAACGATGATTCTCCAGGGCTTGACTAGCATCCGATACTTGGACAGGTAACCTGCGGTCAATCCGATCGCCATCGATGTGATGGCAAAAGGGATGGACACTGGATTCAGCATCCCATTCACGACATTACCAAGTCCCCCTGTAACCAATCCCACCCACGGCCCTGCGACCATAGCTACAATACATGTCCCAATTACATCCAAATAAATCGGCATTTTCAAAATGGTCATTAACTGATAAGCCACAACATTAATCGCAACCCCAATAGGAATCATTGTAATCGCCAGCAGTGTAAAATCTTTTTTCAGACCCCGTTTCATAGTTGCCCTTCTTTCTATCGTTTATTGGGATGGATGTGGTAATCGACATAAGCGGTTCGGCTGCTGTCCATCGTTATGAATCCAACTTGACCGCTCATATACGGGTTCTCATGGTCGGTATAGTCCAGCAGAAGTTCTCCGTCTACAGAAATGGAATAACGATTTCCTGCTGCGATGACTGAAATCCGATAATCTGCACCGTGCTGCCAAATGAAAGGAGCCTCCTGCAAAGCACGCCAATTCGTTCCTTCTTTTTTCATCAGAGCCAGCTGGCCTTGCTTGAGCACCGCTGCATAACTTCGAGCTGCCCCCTGAACCCGGAACAGTATCCCGTGGGACGAGCCGATGACCGGACGAATTGCAGCCTCATACGTGTAATCCCTAAAATAATGGGCCCCTGTGTAGGCTTCTGCAGATTCTCCAGCCCCGCTTCCCGTTAGAAGCCCGTCCTCCAATGTCCATAAGCCGCGGAGATGGGTCAGCTGTCTGACCTCCTGACGTAATGTCGGCCATACCTCCAGCTCTTCGGAAGCAAAAGAAATGTCGATCTCAGGCTCGCCCCATAATTGAACATCATCGATATAAGCCGTTAATGACTTCGGTTGCCCAAAAATTTCAGCCAGCGGAATCCATTCCACGCCAACCTCCGACAATACGGCTCCCGGGATCCGCGGAACCTTCCAGGTTAGCGTCGTCCATTTCTCAACTGGCAATACCGTCCGCTCCCCATATACCCGGGTTCCATCCTGAAAGTTGTGCGCATAAAGACGTGCGGCGACCTGCTCCTCATCTCCCTGCGAAATGTACACACTCATGGAAACGCTTTGCCCTGGATAAAATACCGGTGTAAAGCTTGGGTCATAACGGCTGTCATTAAAATCCTCCGGTGTGTAATACGTCTTGAGATAGGTCCGGTAGCTCTCTCCCCCTACTAACGAGCTTATAGTCACCTGAAGAGAACGTTTTCCACTGAAGGCGATCCTGTCCGTATTTTTACATACCATCGTCACAGGCAATCCTTGCGGATAATGATTACGGAAGGCATGCGTGGAGCCCGGAAGCTCGAAATCAAAATGTGCGTATACCCCCGCCTCGTTCGGCAGTTCCAGTCCCAGAAAATACCGTCTGGAAATCGCAGCCGTCTGCCCGGCAACAGAAGCAATGTCCTGAATGTTTCGGGAACCTACGACACTGGAAGCGCATACAAAGTCGTTGATCGGTACTGTCCATTGCTCACCAATACCGGTTAATCCCGTCAAAACTCCCACGATGGCTCCTACATTGCCGACATTGCAATCTGTGTCCCATCCGCACATGTTGGTAATATTTATAGATTTGGAAAAATCGCCATCGCCATACAGCAACCCTAGAACAACTACGGCTGTATTCGGAATAATGTGGCATATGCCCGGATAACGATCATACCCGTAATGGCTTTGAATATAACGGAAGCATGCCCGCCAGTCCTGAGGATGCTCGTTATGAAAACGGATAATATCCTTGACAACCTCACTGTAACTGCTGTCTTCAGGAATCGCTGTGAGTGCCCGCTGAATGACTTCTTTTACCGAGGAAGACTCAAATGCTGCAGCACAACAGGCTGCCACAAATCGCCCTCCATAAATCCCGCTGCGGTCATGGGACACGGATGACATCTTCTCGGCCAGATCCGCTGCTGCCTCTGTGTCACCCGGGGCCAGAAAACCCCAGATATCACTAAAAATTTGACCGCCGATCTGCTCCGCCACCGCTTGCGAATTCTGCTCCTGTGAGCCCGATTGCGGAGCCGTCATTCCATGCTTCAAATTAAGGTAAGCGGTATGCTCTGTGGATATACCATAACCTCCCCACCAGAAAAAACCGTGGCCATCCGGAATGTAGTTCAACCATACCTTGGCCATGTCCTCTGCGGTGACTTTTTGATGAAGAGGCAAATCTGCCAAAGCGTTCATAAAAAAAAGCGGTCCATTAATGTCATCGTCAGCCGCAAAATTTTTAAAATCATATAAATAATCCGTGATCTCTCCAAAAGCCCTTTCAATCCGTTCATACGTCCAGTTTTCAATATTCGCGCCATGACGTACGCCAATCACTTTACCAAGCCATCCCGCATACACTCGTTCTATATAATCCGCATGGTAAGCAACCATCCCCAAGCCCTCCTTGATCTTAAAAGTTTCATATCCTGCTACTGTTCGGTGAATGGTGATTCCCATCACCATCATCCTTAGAATTTTGATAGTAAAGCCTGTGCCCTTATTATAAGTAAGCATTTTTATTTTGACTTCTCATTAGCGTCCCCTAACTTCTCAAAATCCTCACTTAAGCCGTTCATTTCACGATATTCTTTCGGAGATGTACCCGTATTCGCCTGAAAAGAACGATAAAACGAAGCCATGCTCTGGAATCCGCAGTCAAAGCAAATATTCGCGATCAGATCATCGGTGGTGACCAGCCGCTTTTTCACTTCACTCAGCCGAAGCTGCGCGAGATAATCCCGCAAACTTTTTCCTGTGTACTCTCGAAATAAACGGGATGTCCGGGCCTGCGACCAACCTACTGTCTGTGCTACATCCGCAAGTTGAATATTATTGCCAAAATGCCGGTGCACATATTCGAGCATCTGTCTCAGCTCCCGATACGAATGGTTCATTCGTCTCCACTGCTCGCCTGAAATGGAGCCGATATAATTTCTAAGCAGCATCACACTAACATCAATTAATATGCTGCGTGCCCTTGACAGGTAGCCTACATCCTGCTGTGATAGCTCTTCATGGATGGTCATGATGCGGGGCTGCAGCTGATGGGCAAGGCTCGTCTCCGCAGGAATGTGATTCTGAAATTTCTCGGACTGATAGCTATAGGGGAGAAGCAGCTTTTCATCTTCAAGGAGCAGTATACTGGGGTCAAAATTAATGAAGATAAACGTACTGGGATCGGTTTCATCGGATTGCGCGATGTGCAGCTCGGTCTGGTTTACAATGAAAATATCTCCCGGGCGCACGGTATAGCATTTCTGCTCAAAATAAAAAACGCCGCTGCCTGAAATGCAGCAGCCGATTTCCAGACTGGTATGCGTATGGAATGGCTCCAGCGTGTTTTCCGGTGTCCACTGGAACGCAACAATCGGAATATCATGGGGATAGTCAATATGTAATTTCAAGTTAGTCACCCTTTGGTTAAAGCTTATGTACGATTTTATTTAAACTATATCCATATAACTGTTATTTACATTTTCGTTATTGACGAAAGCCAGCAGCGCCTTATTTATTAACGCCAAGTTAATCACCCAATCATATAATATTTTACCGAATTATACCGTAGTTTTATGCTTTAGTGTGAGAAGAGTCTTAGACACTTTGTTCCACTAACCTGCCGTTAGTTTAATGAAAGAGCTGTCGAATTTTAATTGGATATGTGTCAAATTGGTAATCGGATCAAGTTCTTGTCCATTACGGTAATAGGTACAAGTTCTTGTCCTCGGCTCGGGACAAGAACTTGTACCGTTAAAGAAGCCGGTGAAATAGCGACTTTCAATGGGACAATCTTTTTGCCCTCCGACAGATATGGAGCAATAGCTAGCTTGTAGGCGCAAGCGATCATCGTCACCTTATAGTTGCCCTCTTTCCTTTTCTTGTCGTAATATCTTTTAGCCGTTCATTTATCTCTCCCTGAGCCCGCATTGTACCGCAACGTAAAGTTCTCGCCGCAAGCGTTTTGAGCCAAGTTTCGAGATGCGGCTGTTACTTGCGGTGAAATTGCCTGAGCTATGCACTCCTGGATCGTGCCGAGCGTAGGCCACAAGTAGTATTGACTAATATCTCCCATCTCTGCAAGCAGTGATGCTAATTTTTCTTATATCTCTGGGATTATTTATAGATCTGGCCGACTGTCCTATAGAGAATTAAGAAAAAAAGAAGCAAGTCTATAAGACGTGCTTCCTCTAAGACGCTACTTTGTATTTGACTATTTGCCCCTGTGCTTCTTCTTCGCCTTTTGAACTCTAAGTTGATATTTTCTTTCATTTTCTTCAAGAATTTGTTGACGATTATGCACTTTTTGTTGCAATTTCCTGGATTCGAGGTCCAGCTTTATTGCCTCCTGAGCATGGCTAGATAAACCTCGCTCGGCAATCTCCTGAGACGCCTGGCGAGCTAGTCTTTTCGGATTTACTCGAGTGTTTTTACTTCCTTTCGCATCCGTTCCTACCTTCGTAAGGTTCATCATTTTCTCGCTAACGAACTCTAATATTTCCGGATCCTTTGGCTCGTTACCAAAAAAATGACGACAAGCTTTTAGACGTCCCTGTTCTTTCGGTACAAGCACTTGTTCCGATAAAACAAAAAGCCGCATATTATGCGACTTATAAAGTGTTCAAGTTCTTTTCGTCAACCAAGTTAAAAAAGACAAAGACCTCAATGTTCCACCATGAAGTTGGGAAGAGGACTTCAACTTAAGTTGACAATATTGACGTTCGCTCTATCGTTTCTATTCTGGCGTCAAAAGGTCTGAGGCGTTCCCATTGGTCGTACCAAATATAGTAGAAATTCATCCCTGCACGTTTCTGTACACTGCCCGTAACGCAAATTCATGAAGATTGCGGAAACGCCGGCCTAGCAGCTCATACCCCTCGGCTCCAGGGTGCAGGCCATCCGTGAGAAAGGCTTCATCCTCCGGACCGAACCAGTTCAAGCCATCCTGATAGTACAACTGGCGATCACCCCGAGCCCTTAGTAGCTCCACGGTCTCGTGGATAAATTCTCGCATTATGGGTAGGGTGAAACCAAGCGAATTGAGCTGCGTTTCGCGGGCGGTGCCATAGATCGGAGAAATGACAAGCAGCGGGGTATCCCTGTGTTTGTCGCGTATCGACTCCAGCAGTCCAATCAGCAGCGGCTTGAACATGCGAGGGCTTAAAGTGCCTCCGCCATAGATGTTCACGCCCGCACATATCGAGATGAAATCGGCTGGCAAGTCGCGAATCAGCCGTCCGATCATCGGTTCCATGAGGCAGTTGCCGGAGAAGCCGAGATTAATTAAGCTGAAGCCACAGGCTTCGGCAGCAATGGCCGGCCAAGCACGGGAGGGGCTGGAAGCCCCGACGCACTGGGTGATGGAGCTGCCGTAAGTAATCCAGCGGGGCCGGGTATCCGGCAGCGGGATTCCGATAGCATGGGCGCCAATCCGCAGGCCGGTGACGGTCATTCCTATATTTTGCGGGAGCCAAATCTCCAAATCTTTGATTCCGATGGGAAGTCCGCGAAACAAGGCTTCTGTTGCTCCGACGGGCAGGTTGAGCGTCTGACATCGTTCTCCTCCTTCTACGCAATCCATGGCGACGTCGCCCGCAAGTGGTGCAAAAGATACTGCCACCTCGGTGGAGTCCGTGCGCAGCCGCAGACGAACACCAGCACATATCTCGGCTTTGCCATCAATTCCCGCAGGTGGATACAGTTCGTAATCCATGTAAGGAATACGCCAGGGCTTGATTCCATCCTCCCGGTGCTCGAGCGACACGGCACCGTGAAACCACTCATCCGTTAATGAAAGCTGCTTCACGGCGCATTCCCTTCCTTCTGCTTCTCAGTCGGAATGAAACCTTCTCCCAGCCATACATCCTGCTCCAGCAGCCGCTGCTGAAGCTCAGCTACGGAAATGCTGCGCGAGCCGGCGCCATCTCGCAGCGCCAATGCAGCCGCCGTTCCCGAGGCCTGGCCCATGGAGAAGCAGTTCGGCATCACACGCAGGGAGCCTTGCACCGCTCGGTCCGAGGATACGCAGCGTCCGGCAACCCAAAGGTTGTCGATGCCAATCGGCAGCATGATCCGGTATGGTACGCCGTGTGAAACCCCCGGCGGCAGGTGGTTAAAGGTCATTTCGCTTTTGCTGTTGGCGAGATGAATATCGATGTAGTATGCGTTGCGGGCAATGTCGTCCGGGAAGGAGCGAGCAGCAAGGAAATCATCGACCGTTAGGATATAGTCTCCTTCGATACGCCGCGTCTCCCGGATGCCGAGCTGCTCCCCACTCGCCACCATATGGGCGTGCTCAAAACCCGGCACGTAGCGGCGGAAGAACTGCAGCTGGCGTTCCGCCGTGCGACGCCCTTCAATCGCCCCCCGAGTCAAATCCTCGGCAAGGGTGCCGTCAACGCCGAATACATGGCCGAAGTTGACGCCAACCAGATAGTCGCTGACCCAAGCAAGGCCGGAGATCGACTTTCGGCCCTCCGGCAGCGCACCGTCCTCGATCGCCAGCTCCACCGTCTTGTGCAGTTGGCCCGTATCCCCGCTCTCCTCCAGGTACCGGCTGAACCTTGGACGGTCCACATTCGCAAGCAGATAGCACATGCTGCCGGGCTGAAGTTCGCCCGCTTCCCCGCCTTTCTGAAAAGGAACTCCTGCCAGAGAGGCAATATCCCCATCTCCCGAGCAATCGATAATATACCGGCAGGGGATGAAAGAACGTCCCGTCTTGTTTACGACAATGACACCTTCAACCTTCCGGCGGTCGTCAGACAGGATAACTTCGTAAACAAAGGTGTGATACAGCGGCGTCACGCCGCTTTCCAGAATGGCATCGTCATAAACCCGTTTCAGCACCTCGGGATCGATCGGGACCCAATCCAGCATCTCTTGATATTCCTCGCGGTACTGGGGAGCACATGCCTGCTTCATCCGTTCCATCAGTTGAAGGCCGAGACCACGGATAATCGGCTTTCGTTTATCCGTAAAGGGACAGAAAGCCGGAACGAGCGCAACCGTGCCCATGCCGCCAAGGAACCCTCTCTGCTCCACCAGCATCGTTTGCGCTCCCCCTCTTGCAGCGGCAATGGCCGCGGCGATTCCGGAAGCTCCTCCGCCGATGACCAGCACATCCACCTCGCGGGTAACCGGAATGCTGGCGGATGGCAAAGTAATATGTCCGTTCATAAAAACCTCCCCCATTCTGTATAGCTTTAAAATGTCATAATAGCTTATCTGACTGTGCCTTCCAGACAAAGATGCAGCAAATCATCTACATGCGCAGTCGCCAGGCATTCTACGGTATCGGCGGCGCCGTAGTAGATTTTGACTTCCCCGGTATCTTCCAGTATCATGCCCCCCGGAAAAATAACATGATTGCGGAAGCCTCCATTGGTTTCATAGGCAGCTTCCGGGACAAGCAGCGGCGTCTCCGCCCTGCCGATGATCCGGCTGGGATCGGCAAGATCCAACAGCAAAATGCCGGACGTATAGCGCTTCTCCCAACTGTTCTCCCAGCCGTTCTTGCCCCGGCTGCGGTCGATATCCACGGCATGGAACAGGGTTAGCCAGCCTTTGTCCGTTTTGATAGGCGGAGCGCCGGGGCCTACCTTGTCATTGGCATAGGATACATCTTCAACCGTCAGGAGCAGCTTGGAGTTGCCCCAGTATTTCAGGTCAGGCGAGTCGCTCATCCACATGTCAAAGCGGTCTATGCCGCCCCGGCTGTATACAGGCATCGGACGCTCCAGACGGACATACTTGCCCCCGATCAACTCCGGGAACAATACCATGTTGCGATTGTCCGGCAGCGACAGGCTCAACACCTCGAAGGAGCGGAAATCCTCGGTGACGGCGATGCCGCCGCGCAGCCCATGCTTGGTATCGACCGCAAAGCACATATAGCATTGTTCGCCGATTACCGTTAGACGCGGATCATACACGCGGATGACCTCTTCATCATGCCAGGACCAGCACGGTTCCGGCTGCACATCCCACTTTATGCCGTCATCGCTGAAGGCCAGACCAAGATTGGTTGTATGATGAGGGGCAACAGTCCCCTTATGTTCATCGCCGTAGTCATTACGGAAAACCATCACATATTTGCCTTTAAATTTGGCAACCCCGGCATTAAAAACCAACGCCGGACCGTAAGGCACATCACCCGGAGACAGAATCGGATTCGCGGAATGCCGGGCAATGACCGGGCTGGAAAACAAAGGTCCTACTGTAGAATCACTCATTTGCATCATGCTCCTTGTATATGAAATTGAATTTAACCTTTGACTGAACCCGCTGTCACCTGAATAAACGACTTGTTCGCCACAATATACGCGAGCAGCATCGGCAGGATAGACAGACATGCTCCCGCCATCATCAAATGGATCTGCATGGCCGCGGAAGAACCGTAACGGAGATTCGCCAGCCCGACGGTGAGCGTCTGCAACTGCGGATTCGTCATCGTGAACACCAGCGGCAGAATGTATTCGTTCCAGGCATGGCGGAAGGCAAACAGCCCGGCCACACCCAGCCCCGGTGTCAAGAGCGGCAGAATAATCCGGAAGAAGGTTCGGGCGAACCCGGAGCCGTCCACCATCGCCGCTTCATCAAGCTCGCGGGGAATCGCTTTGAAGAAACCCAGCAGCATAAAAAACGTGCTGGAATGAGCGCTGATCAGAATCAGGATCACTCCCCACAGCGTGGTATTCAGGTTCAGCGCGACCATCAAATCAAATTGCGGGCGCAGCACAATGGCGCCAACGGATATAAACATCATAGATGCCTGCGTCGTCACATACAGGGATTTGCCGGGAAAATTACGCCGGTCCACCACATAAGCCGCCATGGCAGCCACCAGCAGGGTGCCTACTGTAACCATAATGCTGACAAAAGCACTGTTCCAGGTATAGCGGGCAAAATTGGCCTGCTTCCAGGCTTCGGCATAATTGACGAACTGCAGCTTGGCCGGCAGCAGGCTGCCGCCGGTCATCATTTCGGCGCCAGTCTTGAGAGAACCGGACAATGTCATCAACAGGGGAAATAATGTCAGTATCGCCGTTATCAATAAAAACAGCCACATGATCGTACGGCCCACAATTCTGCCTGTGTGACCGGAAGCCGGACGGGCTGCGATTTTGCCGCGCCCGTCCGGCTGTTGGGGTAACACCTGTTCGTTCATTTGCTGATCCTCCTGCACGCCTGCAGTCGATCACGTTCAACCGATCTGCGGCGTTGTTGTCAAATCGAAAGGGCCTTCGCAAAATTGTAAAGTGGACTTTTTGAACAACCTTTAATACAACTTGTTCATTTTACGGCTCAATAAGAAATACAAGCCCGTGATCGCTCCGACAATAACAGCGGTTGCAAAGCCTACGGCGCTGCCGTATCCAAGCTGCTGCTCCACAGGCGAACCCGTGGATACCGGGAACAATAGTTTGTACAGATAGAGATACATGACCTCGGTTTTGCCGATCGGTCCGCCTTCCGTGATGAGCATAATGCTCTCATAGCCTTTCAGGGATGCGATAATCGCGAGCATTATGACCAACTGGGCAACCGGAGCCAGCATCGGGAGTGTGATGCTCCAGAACCGTCTTCCCGCGTTCGCCCCGTCCATGGCCGCACTCTCGTACAAATCCTGCGGAATGCTCTGCAGTCCGGCCAGAAACAGCAGCATATAGTTGCCGACTGCGCCCCATACCGCCACAATAATGACCGTAAGCATCGAATGCTTTGGCCCGAGCCAGTCGATCGGCTGCGAGACCAGGTGCAGCTTCATCAATACGGTGTTAACCATCCCATTATAAGAATTGAAGATTGTATAGAACACAACGGATATCACCGCGGTACTGATGATCGTCGGCATAAAATAGATTCCGCGCAGTAGATTTCCGCCTCGCAGCTTGCCGTTCAGGATGACCGCCAGCAGCAGGGACAATGGCAGCGTCAGCAGCAGCTTGCCTCCAGCATAGATAAAGGTATTGCCAACCGATTCCCAGAACAGCGCGTCGCGCATCAGCCGACGGAAATTGTCCAGACCAACGAACAGCGCATCGCCGTATCCGGCATAGTCATAAAACATATAGCGAAGCATCCATATCAAGGGGTAGATGCCCAGGGTTGCCGTCAAAATGATGCTCGGCGACAGAAACAGAGAATTCTCCCCCAGTCGTTTCCAATTAAAGCTCACGATTCGTTCCTCCTTCGGGGAAAGAAAAAGGGCATCTGCCAAGGTGAAACGGCTATCGCCGTTTCTTGGCAGCGATAGCCGTTTCATTCCGGAGAAATATAGAGAACGTATAGGCCGAAATCTTATACTTTCCTATATTTCATAAAAGTGCGCGGCAGCCCCATCCTTGCCTGTTATTCTCCCTGCGGTTTGGTTGGATCAAAGGCAGGGTTCGGCGTTACAGTGACCTCGCCTTTCTCCACCGCTTTGGTCAATGCGGCGTTATATCTTGTGTTCAAATCCTCCGTAATCGCTTTCACATCTTCATCGGTGAGAATGTATTTAAAGAAAGCGTCCGCATAGGTTGAACCCTCCGGAGTAACGTTTGGCGAAGCAGGCCAGAGCGAGTCGTGCTCCCCGACGAGGAAGCCTTCCATGCCATTAATCTCCGGATCTTTAGCCTGTTCCACAATGCTTGGTACAATGGCAATCCCGAAGCCTTTCTCATGATAGGTCTTCAGAACCTCGTCGCCGTACATATACTGCATGAATTTCCAAGCCGCTTCCTTATTGGCCGATTGGGCGCTGATGCCGAGCCACGTTCCGGCGGACACGATTTCGGAAGTTCCCTTGATCTGCCCGTCCAGCGTTGGAGCCAAGGCACCCCCCCAGTTGATTTCAGTCGGGAATTGATCCATGTACACGCCCGGCTCCGTCGAGAAGGAAAGATACATACCGATTTTGCCTGCGGCGAATTGGGCGCGCAGCGGGTCGATGTCTAGCGCTTCCGCGCCGGGAAGAATGCTTCCGTCTTTATACATTTGCTTGAAATATTCGATGACTTGCGAGTAAGGCTCGAAATCGAACTGGCCTGTCTTCAGATCAAAGCCAAGTCCCTGATGACCGCTCAAGGAAAGAATCTCCCGGACGGAACGGTCAAATGCTTGCTTCGGATTCTTAAAGTTCAGCGCGAAACCATAGATGCCTTCGGCTTTGCCGACTTCGGTAATTTTCTTGGCATCGTCCACCATTTCCTGCAGCGATTTCGGAGGATTCTCGATGGCCGCTTTGGCAAAAAGATCCTTGTTGTAGACCAGACGCATAGTGAGGCCGGTATTGGCGAGCGAGTACACCTTGCCGTCAAAACGGTTGACATCGTCGATCAGCAGGCTGTCGAACTTTGCTTTCAAGTCATCGGTAAGATACTCGTCAATCGGCGCGAGATAACCTTTTTTGACAAAACCGGACGTATTGGCGCTCTTTAGACGCAGCACATCCGGCGCCTGGTTGCTGGAAAATGCAATATCGACGCTTTGCGCGTAATTCTCGGACATGACCGTCAATTCCACCTGGATGTTATCGCCGTTTGTTTCATTGAACTTGTTGATCAATTCCTTGATATACTCCTGGTCATGACGGTCGTCAGTCCAGTATTTCAACTGTACGGGTTGGCCCGTCTCGGTTGATGGAGCTGCCGTGCCGCCGTCAGACTTTCCATTCGTCGTACCTCCATTGCCATTGTTGTTGTCATTCCCGCCGCAGCCTGTGATTCCGGCGGCCAGAATGAGGCTTAAGCCGAGACCTAACCATTTTTTTCGCATACATTCTACCCCTTTATTTGACGTATGTATTGTGAGCTCGTTTTTATTATAGATTCCCGTACTTAGAAAAGGAGTGAGGCAGATTCACTCTCGAGGGATAGAATTCTATGGTCTATACAGCACGTGCCTCACGCCTCGGGCCGGTCCATGTGATAGCCCGCCCTGAACTCCGACGGCGTCTGGCCGGTGATCTTCTTGAACATCTCGCTGAAATATCTGCGCTCCTCATACCCTACAGCCGCAGCCACCTCCTGCACTTGCGCACCCTCCACCAGCAGCAGCCTCGCTTTCTGAATGCGTTCCGAGGTGATATATTGTGTGACCGTCATCCCGATCACCTGCTTAAATAAGCTGGAAAAGTAGCTGGCGCTGAGATGCACATGAGCGGCGCATTCGCCGACAGTAATATCCTCGGACAATCGGCCCTTGATAAAGCCAATGGCTTTATAAATCACCTTCTGCCCTTCGGATAAGCTGTTCCGGCGCACCAGCTCGGCTCCCTCCATGCACAAGGCAAGCAGTTGACGCTGCAAAGAGGCCAGCGGCAGCCCCGCCGTCCCTTGCACTGCCCTGCATCTCTGAATCAGCGGCTGAATGTCCGGATACGGAACCATTTCGTAAAGAGTGCGGATCGCTGAAGCGGCCAGCTCATCGTACAGGCTGAGGAGATAATCCGGATTTTGCCGGGAGATCCGTTTCTGCAACGTATCCGAAATGGCGGACAGAATCGCGTCCGTCCGGACGGCGTTCCCGGAACGAAGGGCAAGCAGAAGCTCGTCCTTGTACTCCAGAGCCAGCGGCTCCTGGCTTCCGCTCTGGTGGATATCGTCATACATAATGGCCGCATTGCCTTCGGTGAACAGGTGATGGGAGAGCGCCCGATGAGCCTGGCGATAGGAATCCGGCAGCCCACTGATCTCCTCCACTCTACCGCCGACCCCGACCGAGACCGTGAACTTGGTATATCGTTCAATATTCCGGCAGCACTGCTCGGCAATTTCGATCGGACTGGACGGTCCTGTATCGTTCAGTACGGCCAGGTACTGGTCATGACGGACGCGAAAAAGAACGCTGCGCGCATAATGGGCAAGCGTCTCCTGCATAATATTCAACAGCGAGAACCGGATCAGCTCCATCTCCTGGATGGACTGCTGTGCAACCTGCTCCCGGAAACGGTCAATTTCAATCAGCATCACCACGAAGCCCCGCAGCTCCAACTCAATATTCAGAAACTCCCACCGTTCCGAGGCCTCTTCCCATGAAGTGCGGTGGCTTACGAGCAGCGTAAAGTATTCCTGCCGCAGCGCCGGCATACTCTCGCGGAGCTTGTTCTCCATTTCCCTCAGACTTAGCCGCTTGGACCTCTCTTCCATAATCTCCGCTTTGGCTCGCAGCACAGCCGATATCATTTCTTCTTCTGTGAAGGGCTTCACTACAAAATCAAACGCCCCCAGTTGCACCGCCTGCTGCGCATATTCAAAGTCGGCATAGCCGCTGATCAGAATGACCTTGCAGCTGGGGTTCACTTCCAGAACCAAACGCAGCATGCTCAGCCCGTCCATGATTGGCATTCGGATATCGGTTATAACCAGATCCGGCCGCAACCCGTTGATCAGCTTAAGCCCCTCTTCCCCATTGCCCGATACACCTGCGACCCGAATCCCCTGCTCTTCCCAGTTCATCGCCGTCAGTCCGTCCACCACGCTTTTAATATCGTCGATAATGCAGAGACTGATCGCCTCAGGATTGCTCATCCAAATGCTCCCCTTTCTTGGGCAAAGAAATCCGTATTTCGGTTCCGCGCGCTAGCGCACTATCCACATGAAATTCCGCACCATCCCCATAATAGAGCCGGAGCCGCCGAATCAGATTGGACACCGCATATCCCTTCTTCGATTCCCGCCAAAAGAGGGCGCGCACTTGGGTCTCGTCCATGCCGCTGCCGTTATCACGTACGGCAATCGTCCAGCGTTCCCCGTCCCCGGTAATTTCGATCTCGATCCGGCCGCCGTTCTTCAGGTCGCGGAAACCGTGCAAAATGCTGTTCTCCACCAGCGGCTGCAAAATGATACGCGGAATCGAAAGCGATGACACCTCCAGTTCGCGCACATGGATCTCATAAGAAAATAAGCCTTCATAGCAGCTTAACTGCAGCTCTAGATACTGGCGCACATGCTCAAGTTCTTTTAACAATGTCGTAATTTCCTGACCATTGTTCAGCCCAAGTTGGAACAGGCGGGAGAGCGACACGACCATTTGCTGCGACGGCTCGATCTGCTTCAAGTTCAACTTCCAGTAGATGGTGTTGAGCGTGTTGTACAGAAAATGCGGGTCCATCTGCGCCGACAGCGCCTTGATCTCTGCAGACCGCTTATGCGTCTGCGCCTCCGTGACCTCGTCAATCAATACCACGATCTGTTCCAGCATCCGGTTAAACCGGAACCCCACCTGACCCAGTTCATCTCCGCTGCCGCTCTCAAAGCGGGCGGTCAGATCGTTGTTCTCGACCCGCTTCATCACCTTCAGCAGCCCTTGCAGCGGCTTCAGCAAATAGCGTGCAAATGCGCCCGAGATCAGCGTGGTGACGGTAAAAGCAGCCAGTGTAACTCCGGCGATCAGCCATTTGACATACACCATGTCCTGGAGCACATCGGCCCGAGAACGGATGGTGGTCATTGTCCAATCCGCAATGCCGATACGGGCATAATTAAGCAGATAGGTTTGGCCGTCCAGTTCAAAGGGCTGACTTCCCTCCGAGCGGTTCATCATGCCACTCAAATTTCCCGTCGCCACCGCCTGCCTGACCAGCGGTTCCTTCACGGGGTAGACCGTCTCTCTATCAGCGTTCAGCAAGAAGCTGGACGCCCCTTCCGCGGTGTTCCCCTGCACCAGCTTTCGGAAGCCGTCCTCACGGATATTCACAACTATATAAACACCGCTGACCGGTGTGTCAAAGATCGGCTCCAGAATGAGCGAGATAACGCGTTCTTTGCCGGAGAAGAGCATATCCTCATGGCCTTCCACCCACAGGTTCTTTTTCTCCTGTTCGATGCGCGCATACAGAACGGTGTTCTCGAATGCGGTGAGCCGATTGCGGTTCATGGACGAAGGATAAAATTCGCCAATCGGCGTAAATACGTAGATCGATTGGATAAGCGGCTCGGCGATCCGCGCCTGTGAGAAAACGTTATCAAGATCGTTCAGATGCGTGTAATATCTGCTGGCATCCCCGGAGGCGGCATCCTTCAGCATGTCATAGAAAGGCTGGCTGATCATAAACGTCATCATAATCAGCATCAGTTTATCTAGCTTCTCATCCACAATCTGTGCGGATCTGACCACCGTGTCCTGCGTGAGCTTCAGTGCATTTTTTTCCAGCGTGGCAGCCGAGATATAATAAGACAACCCTCCGGTCATCAGGACAGAAAGCACAATGACGGCCAGAAAAGCGACCTTGAGTTTGTTGCGGAACGATTGCCTGCGGAGGTACTCCAAGCTTTTCACGCCTTCCGTTAAATTTCTATCCTTTGATTATGTCACTGCATCCCCTGTTCGACAATGCAAAAAAACGAAGCTGTCCCGAGCAGCCATGTCATGACTTTAGGGACAGCTCCTTCGTATGATCCCATGAACAGTGACCGACCTGTGGATCGGCTTTTTATGGACACAGTACGGGATGCCGTACTAGCTAGATCGGAGCAGGCTCCAGTACCACAGCATCATCAAAAGCTACGCCTGCCGAAGTGGTCCGGAATCCTATTTTCCCTGCTGTCAGTTCCGTTTCGGCATTGGTCCATTCCACTTTTAATTCTCCATCCACATAACCTTTCATTCTGTTCCCTTCAATGGAAGCCTTAAGCGTATACCACTGGTTCGCCTGAGCTGTGAACGGGGTACTGGACACAAGGGTCATGACGTTGTCCACGGATTTGTACAACTCCAACTTTTTAGCTGCTGAATGGATTCGGTACATATAAAAATTATCCGCATCCTGTACCCTGAAGATAATGCCTGCATTTGCATTGGTGATGGGCATTTTCACTTTGGCTTCATACGAATAATCCGTCCATGAATCGCCGGCGGTAATAAGCGCAGTGGCTGAATGATTCTGAGTCAAGACTTTCGTGCCGTCTGTTGCCACGTTCCAGGAACCTGAAGCAGACGCCCATCCTGCCGTGTTTCCATCTTCAAAATCATCACTGAATCGGATGATCGTAGGACCCGGATTCACGGGAGGTTCATTCACATCCGTGACATGGATCGTAAAGGTCTTCTCAATATACAATCCGCCTGAATCTGTGCTCCTCACCCGGATACTGTAGCTCTCCTTTGCTTCGTAATCAGGCGTTACAGCAAGAAACAACTTATTTTCCGATATGGTGAAGCTTCTATTGTCCGCATCCCCGTCTCCTGGTGTCAGCATATAAGCAAATGTTTCCTCCGCGTCAGGGTCGGTAGTGGAGAATGTTCCGACCATGCCTCCTGCAGTTGTGTTTTCAACAACACTGTTGTGTGAAAGGGCAATCTCCTCAGGCACTTTATTGATGAGGCTAACCACGGCATCGTCAAAATGGACACCCGCCGAGGTGGTCCGAAATCCGATCCCCCCAGCCGTCAATTCGGTGACAGGATTGGTCCATTCCATCTTTAATTCTCCATCCACGTAACAGGATATCGTGTTCCCTTGCATAACCGCCTTAACCTTATACCACTGCTTCTCAATAGCCGTGAACGGCGTACTGGTTACAAGCGTCAGTTGTCCATTTATGGATTTGTACAACTCTAGCTTTTGATTCGATGAATTGATTCGATACATATAATAGTTGTTTGCATCCTGCACCCTGAAGACAATGCCCGCGTTGGCATTGGTGACGGGTATTCGCATTTTCGCTTCAAACGCGTAATTCGTCCATGAACCCCCGCTATTAGCGGTAAT
This sequence comes from Paenibacillus sp. ISL-20, assembly GCF_018613005.1. NCBI lineage: Bacteria > Bacillati > Bacillota > Bacilli > Caryophanales > Paenibacillaceae > Paenibacillus > Paenibacillus sp. ISL-20. Next base: position 41,097 of record NZ_JAGGRD010000004.1, on the reverse strand, counting down.
CAGGGATGTGGTTGTCTGGTTTCCGCTGGACAACACTTTATTCGTGCCGACTGTCGGTACGGTCCAGCCGCCTGTCACTGACGTCCAACCCTCCGTATTTCCGTCTTCGAAATTGTCGCTGAATAGTGGCGGCTTGGAATTGGCAAAGACGATACCATTTACATTGTTATTAACGGTAACATTCAAGTCGTCCAGGGTTGTTGCCAGCTTGCCTCCAACATAAACATCTGTGAACGTGACGCCGTTAACCATTCCGCCTTTCGTGGCATTCCCGGAAATTCTGGATTTCTGAGTGCCGGTCTCGCGAACATTGATGTTCTTGACTACAACATTGCTTACATCGCCGGAAGTGCTGGTGGAAACTCCAAGCCAATAGTTCCCGAATTGATTGATACCGACGCGTTCGATGTCGATATTTTCAAACGTAATATTTTGGGCGTAACCTTCCTCCGGGAGAGTATTCAGTTGGTATCCATGATCAATAAGCAATGCTCGGGCGCTTTGATACACATACGAATTTCGGATGGTTACGCCGATTTGCGGCTGGGCTACGCCCATGCCAATCTTGAAAGCAGCACATCTTGTCCATGCAAAAGCGTCATCAAAGACCACATTTTCCAAATGTTCTAGCTCGCCCGGCCAGTCTTTAGACATCCCCGTCTGCAGCCAGGTTTTAGTGGAATAAGTGTCATCATCCGATATGGCTATCGAATGTTGAACAAGCACGTTCTGACTCTCGTTGATATCGATAACGTCATTCTCGATTTTGTATAAATCCTGGAATCCCTTGAGATTGTTTATGGTCACATTGTCGGAACGAACCACCATAAACGACCAGAAACCGCCATCCCGCAATATTAAGCCGTCAAAAGTAAAATTGGATGTTGCGATCGGAACGAGCAGGTTATTGAGGAACCCTTCATTTTTATTCGGAGCCGGCATCTTTCGCTCTCGCATCGCAATACCTTTTCCATCAATGGTTCCCCGTCCCCGAATCGTAATATTGCTGGAGTCTACGGCAGTACGAATAAAATACGTTCCATCCGCATTTCGTGAATCCTTGCGAAAATCAATCACGTAGTCTTCCCCTTTGCCCGTGCCGACAATGACGGCGCCCCCAGCCAGGTAAAAGGTTACGTTGCTTTTTAATGTCAGGTTCCCGCTTTTATAGACACCGGCCGGAACGAATACTACGCCGCCGCCGGCTTGATGGGCGTCATCGATCGCCTGCTGAATCGCGTCCGATGCCATCCATCTCCCCGTGTTATCGGCGTTGTATGGAGACTGTGTCACATTATAAATCCCGGCACCTGTGGACGGGGGAATATCCGTCTCCAAGGGATCTGCTGCGATGACAATCTTCTTCTTCTGGTCATTGATTTTCACGATCACATAGGTTGATGATGAAAGCGAGAACGTCAGCTTGTTCCCGTTAACCGTGCCTTCGATGCTTTTAGCCTGAGGACTGATGGAGAATGATGTAATCGGCTCATTGTTGGTAACTTCGATACGGACCGTGCCGGAAAAAGAAAATTGGGCATAGTCATAGTCAGCCAGATAACTGATTACAGGAATCGCTTCGTTATCTGCCTTCAATGAAAACACGCTGGATGCGGTATAGATGGATGGCATCGGGTAATTTTGTATCGTGGCCAGGGCAATGGCGCTCTGTGCCAAAGATACCGGATCGGCGGCATCCGTCACATCCAATGAAGAAATATAATAGCTATCAATTTCGGCAGCATGAGCAGTTCGGGGTAAAAATCCTGTGATCATAACAGCAAGCACTATCAACAGACTAACTGCTTTTCTTGTAATGGTAAGCATAAAAGCATAAATACCTCCTCAAGATCATTTAACTACCCACCGATAAAAAGGCAGCTCTGTTCGCCCCATTGTATCCTTGTTTACGGTCTTCTTGAAGGCGCTAACATTTTTTTGGAAGCAAGCAGCTCAATTTCTGATGTTCAATTCCCCCTCCATCAAAACTTTTCACTCACCATGGATTATAATCCCTGCCCATAAAAAAAGGAGTGGGGCAAGCCCACTCTCCAGGGATACATTTTAACTGTTCTCCATGCACGCAGGGCATGTTGAATTCCGAAACGGAGCAAGTTGGTTCTCGTTGGTGAAGACTATCAAAACCTAAATCAAGAAAACCATACGCTGTGTAAAAGTTTGACACAAAAATTTCCCATTCGGAGGTTCCCAAATGTTTACAACAAAATCGAAAATGCAAATTAAATAAGGTCTTTTAATCGGCCAATGTTCTCGTCACGCAGTCGTTCTTGTCATCATCTTGAGTTTTATAAGCCATAGTTTCATTGCCATATGCATCAAAATGAACAATTCGAATCACACCACTTGGATTTATATTGAAAACCACCCTCTCATCAATGTCCTTAGCTAAACATGTTATTGAATTCGCTTGATCTGATACAGGGTAAATTTCATACTTAAACCATGCTCCATGATTCTTCCGCATAAATAAATACAATTTGCAATCTTCATAGGTTACGATGATGGTCGAGTTTGGATTTATTCCATATTCCCGAAATACTTTACAGAATAATCCAACCGATATTTTAGGAATATCCATATCGATTAACTGAACCAAAGATTCTTGCATATTTCGCTCTAAATACTGATCTTGCTCTGTGAATAATCCATACTCATAAATACCCTCAAGTTGCTTCATTATAGATTCGTTAATGTGTATAGGGTTTGTAATTGCTAGTTCTTGCAGCTCTCCCCCATAAGCTATCTCAGCTAAGCACTGGCTAATACGTTGGACAGGCGTTAAATCAAAATTACTCAGTACGATAATAACAAGGTCATCGTTAACATAGCGGTTGAAATCAGACCCAAAACCATTCATACTTCCAAAATGCCCAATTCGTTTCCTTGGTTGATTATTAATGATCTGTTCATCAATAACCCAGCCATAACTTCCACAGTACGTAGTGTATTGGTCAAAGAGGATCTTAAGAGAATCTTTGTTGACCAAAGTATTGGTATAAAGGGCACGATCCCACAAATATAGATCTTCAACCGTAGAATACATTGCACCGGCACCGAGGTGAAGAGTCATATCTACATATTCAGTATGAATTTTCTCTTTGCACACGGAATAACCAGAAGCAAGATTTTTTATAATCGTCCTACAGTCCTCAACTCCTGTATTTTCCAAATGTAGAGGCAGGCAAATTTTTTCTTTTATATATTCTCCATAGGAAATCCCCGATATTTTTTCGATAATTGCACTCAGTAAAATATAAGGAGAGCTGCTGTACCTATGTTCTTCCCCCGGCGTAAATTCCAAAGGTATATCCTTTATCATCTGAATGGTCTCTTCAATTGTTGAATAAAGCCTTTGCGTTTGTTCCCAGTATCTAGGGAAGCCCGGATAATCTGGGATACCGGAAGAATTAGATAATAAATGATGTAATGAAATTAAAAGTCCGTTTGGATAATCTTCTAGGTGTTGACTAATGTAATCCTGAATATTCAGTTTCCCCTGTTCTTGAAGTTGTAATATTGCCATTGCAGTAAAAGCCTTCGTGAGTGAACCGAGACGAAATTTTGTTTTCGGTGAATTTGGGACATTATGTTCGAAATTTGCCATACCATAGCCTTCGCTTAATAGTATACGACCATGTTGAGCGACTAAAATAGCACCATTAAAATAGCCACGACTTACTAAAGCATCCATGTAACATTTTAATTTTAGGCTAGTTTCATTTTGGTTCACTTGATTTTGATTATTACTCATATTTTTATTTCCTCCTATTTCTTTACGATTTTAGAAGGAACGCAAGTATACGGGGAGTAGGAGACGAAATTTGGGAAATAAAGAAGCGGAATACCCTAAGGGTTCCGCTTCGGCTCATCAAAATAAATTGATGCCTTGCGTTCCCGTAATGGTCAAAATAGGCAGACGTATCCCTTGGTTAAAAATGAAGGATTTTCTGCACTAAATAAATTGATCGACCATTACAGGTAAGCTGGCATACAACGATTGCTCCTTCCAATATCTCCTATTTTAAAAATACATCCATATTATTCCTGAGTCAATAAGTTTATTTTTCCACTATCCTGCTGCTCGTTAGTTCAACGATCGAAGCGCTTTAAATTGATATGGCCTGATATCGCATTTACATTAAGTCCCGATTTGTTCTAGAAACCTCCCTCATCATTGAAGTGAACATTCATTCTAATTTTGGCTGAAAAATAGTGCCGCTCCCAAATACTCCCCATGGTTACGCCGGATTCATTCGAAGTCATTGGCATCGAGGTAGCCTGCAAGTCATTCTCCCGGAGAAGTCTGAGTAGCACTTTTTTGTGATTTTTTGTATTTGTCGAATATCGCGCTTCTCCTTTCGCATCAAAATCCATCCGCGACTCCCTGCGGCGGCTCTGCTGTCCGCTTGCGGTATTCCTTGGGCGAGAGCCCTGCTACTTTGTTAAACATATGCGTGAAGTAATTGGAATCGTTAAAACCGATGGCTTGGGCGATTTCGAAAATTTTCATATCGGTGCTTTTGAGCAGGATCTTCGCTTTCTGCACGCGCAGGTTTTGGATATAGCCGGTGACGCTTTCGCCAGTTTCTTTCTTGAACAGGTTGCTAAAGTAGCTGGGGTTGAGATGAACATGCGCCGCCACCTTAGCCAATCCGCATTCGTCCATATATTTCTCTTCGATAAACCGGATGGCTTGCTTGACCGGTTTATCTTTTTTGCCGGCAAGCCAGTTGTTATGGGAGAGTAGGAATTCATGGATGTATCCCTGCAGCCAAGCCACAATCTCTTCGGGCGTCTCGCATTTGTAGACGGAACCCCACTCGATGGAACGTGCGGCCATCCGCCATACAGGAAACTGTACTTGCACCAGCCGGAGAAGGGCCGTTGCCAGGAGCAGGGCTTCGATTTTAGCGGTTTGCAGGGGCATACTACTGATCCGCACCTCTTGATCTAGAAGCTCCTTGTTCAAACGGCCATTGTCTCCCGACATAAGCCAAGATACGATTTCCTTCTCCTTTTCGTAAAGTGCCGTCTGGTTAAGTAAAGATTCATAGGCAGTACTGCGCTCAGAGGCCGCCTCCCGGCCCAGCCCGCTGCAATACCGCTCGTAAGCCTGACGCAGGTCCTCCGCCATGCGGCATCGTCCTTGTCCGCAGCAGGCAAGCGCCAGTTTCAGATACTGCTGAATCGAATCGGTGAGGATCTGCAACCAGGAAGAAGGCATTTCCGGCCGGGAATCCGTCCTGTCCACCAATAAAGCCCATTCCGATGAACTCAAGGAAAAAAAACGGAAGCCTCCGCCATACCATTTATGCAAATGCTCCCTGACAATGTTGCCGAGAGCAAACTGCAATAGCGGCATATCCTGGGCGGAATAATGTTTTTCTGAGGAAATATAGGTAGGGATGCTAAGAAAGTAAAGCTCGCATTCCTTCATCCGTCCGAGCAAAGCCTCCACCTCTCCGTTGTTGCAGGACATGCCCATAATCGCTGAGCGAAGCTGGCTGTCCTCATGCTGGCGCTTCCAATCCTCCACCAGCCGCCCGGACTGATTCTCTTCGATCAGCCGTACATAGGTCCGATCGAGCATGTTTAATATATCCGCTTCTACGCAAGGTTTCGTGATAAAGTCCAGCACTCCAAACTTGAGGGCGGACTGGGCGTATGCAAAATCTTTGAATCCCGTGATGATCACAATCTTGGTCCCCCAGCCTCGAGCCTTGATTTCCTCGGCCAGTTCGAGCCCATCCATATGGGGCATGCGGATATCGGTTAACAACAAATCCGGGATGCATTGCTCCATCGAAGACAGAGCGGCCAGGCCATTTGCCGCTTCTCCCGCCACCACCCACTCGGCGGACCGTTTCCCGGCCAGCTTGAGCAATCCTTTGCGAAAATTCGGTTGATCCTCGGCGATAAACAGCTTGGCTTTCATCCATTTCCCTCCTAAAAGTTTTGTGAGCGTTACCTCATGATAAGCTTCGAGCAAATCTCGCTTCGAAAGCATAGGCTTAGTACTCTTGCGGGATCGTCTGAATGGGAAGCTTGATGTGAACGGTCGTTCCTTTTCCCTTGACGCTGGAAATCTCTACTCCGTAAGGAGCCCCATACACCAGTTCAATGCGTCGCAGCACGCTTTTAAAGCCAATTCCCGTTTTGTTGTTCTCAGACAGCGCATCCTCAGCTTCCTTCAAAGCATATAAAGTGCTGTCATCCATGCCGCAGCCGTTGTCAGCCACCTCGATATGCAGCGCTCCATCCCGTAAAGCCGCCTTCACCCTGAGCACCCGGTCTTCATCCATATTTCGGAAGGCATGCACAAAAACATTTTCCACCACCGGCAGCAGCAGGCATCTCATCATCCGCAGACCCAGAAGCGATTCTTCGGCCTGAATGATCGTTTCAATCTGGCCGGTAAACAATTCGGTCTGAATCTTTATGTAATTCCGTATCTGCTGCAGTTCTTCTCCCAGCGTCGTATCGGTCTTGACGGATTTAAGCGAATACTTCAGCATCTCCGAGATGGCGTTGATCAGTAGAGCCGCCTCCGCCTGGTCGTCGTTATACAGCTTCCAATACAGTTCATTGAACAGGTTATGCAGATAATGAGGGTTCAATTGCGCCTGAATGGCTTTTAATTCCGATTCCCGCTGGCTGATCTGGGCCAGATACACTTTGTTGATCAGAGTGCTTACTTGCTCCGCCATGCTGTTGAAGCTCTCACCGATGAACCCGAGCTCATCGCCGGAACGGACGCTAATCCGAGCCGAGAAATCCCCCGAACGCAATTTGCGCAGCCCCCGCAGCAAATCAGCCAGTGGCTTCAGCAAGGTTCTGGTAGAAATCGTAATCAGCAGTGCGCTAAGAAGCACGACGCCAATTCCGGCAATAACAAAGATATGGATGATGTCTTTGTTTTTGCGTTGAATTTCCTCCAGAGAAACTCCTCCATATAACGTGAAGCCTGCCGGTTCCAGACGATGGCGGACAAATAAATAGGTGACCCCACTCATCTTGACATATTGGGGATCGCCGGCTTCGATCAAGCGCATGAGTTGTTCCGTCTCCTCCTGATTCATATTGGCGTAGAGCAGTCCCTCCAGAGGTTCCAGCAGCAGTACCTTACCGTTGCCGTTCTTAGTAAGATCCCGCAGCACTTTGGACACCAGTCTTTCCTCCATGACCACCACCATGGTTCCGTACGGGATCAGCTTATCATTGAGCATCCGTCTGGCGGCAATTAGCACCGTCCGGCGTCCGCCGGGATCGACACTACTAGGCAGACTGGCCCGTCCCCAGACCAAGTTCCCCCGATGCGATTCCAGCTTGCCCATCAACATGGCCATTTCTTCAGGTCCGGGTTCCCCTGACGCCCCATTTTGGGAGCGAATAGCCAAATCTCCATTTTCATTGAACAGAAAGATGGAACGAATCGACGGCGTATCCACTTGCAGCGTGATCAGCTGCTCCTCCACGTACTTACGGTTCTTGTATTGCGTATAGAGATCCCCTCCGGGATCAAGGCTCTCTGTGACGAACATTTCTATAGAAGGGTTCAGTATAATGGATTGGGATACCCGGCTTACCTCTTGGAAGGTGAGTTCCAATCGGGCCAAAGCCTGTTCATTGGCAATGGAGAACTGCTTGCTGATCTCGTCCTCCATCAATTGGACATTTAAGCGGTAGACCAGCCACCCCGCTAATGCAAAGGCTAATGTGACCATACACGAGAGCAGTACAATCAGCTTCAACTTGAAGCTGCCCTTCATTTCTCCGGCAATTCTCCCCGGCCAACTTATCGGATTCAGTCTGGCTCCCTCCCCCCAAACGATGATGTAATCCGATTGTAATCCCTTTCATCCTGAATTAAAACAAAACTTGGCCCGGCTTCTACCGGACCAAGTCCTTATTCTATTCCCAGTGCTCCGTCCGAACTTTACTTTAGTTGGGAGCGGACCATTTCCAGTACATCATCGCCCAGGAAGGCCGTGTCTTTATTTTCTTGATACCACGTATTCATGTATTCCTCAATCTGCTTGCCGCCGCCTTTCTCCCAGGCTGCTTTAGCATCCGCAATAGCCTGCTCGGCCGTATATTTGGACCCGCCTATGATTCCTTTGACAATGATGTCGCTCACTTCTTTGTTCACGTTGGTACTGATAACCACCAAGTCGCTTGTCAGAACCGGCATATGCTCGTAGTGACTCAGAGCGGGATATTTGGCATCCGGATTGAGCAAGAACTGGTCCGCTTGCTTCATCATTTCCAGCCCCGCCTTCTGATCCGGATCCTCCACATTAAATGCCGATACGGAGGTCAAAAATTCATTTTGAGGAAGTGAATAGAACATCGTGTAGTCCGCGGCCCAATCCACTTCCTTCGTATTCTTGTCGGGATCAATCACGATGGGCGCACCGTCCGCTGACTTGTTCCAATGTTCTCCCTCCAGCCCCTTTCTCAATGTCAGCGCTGTATCCGGCTGGAGCATAAAGTTGATGTATTCCATCACAGCCTTGGGATTTTTGGCTGCGGCGTTAACCACGGTTGTCATCTGAATCGGGTTGGTCACGTGATGGGTAAACTGTCCCATAGGGGACTCAGGCTGCATCATCGGCGCAATTTCCGCATCCGGGACCATCTTTCTGATGGTCTTGATATCGGTGACCGTACTCTCAAACCAGTTGTTGATTTGCGGAGGAAGGAATACGCCTACCTTGCCATTCAAATAATCTTTCTTAGCTTTGGAGCCATTCGTGTCTGCCAGGTAATCCGGGTCGATCAGTCTTTCGTCGAACAATCTTTTCTTGAATTTCGTCGCCTCCAGCGTATTATCCCAGCTGCGGATGATTTTGTCGTCAGCCGAGATGGCCCAACCGCTCGAGCCGAACATGGAATCCACCATGCCTCCGGAGGTATAGCTTATATTCGTTCCGTACGTATCCTTCTTGCCGTTGCCGTCAGGATCTTGCTCTACAAAAGCCTTCAAGACTGTAATCAGCTCTTCGGTCGTCTTCGGCACCTCCAGGTTCAGTTTTTTCAACCAATCCACCCGGATAAACGCCACGCTTTGCAGATGGGGCTCGTTAATTTTGCCGATTTCGTAAAGCTTGCCATCCGGCTTGGTGCCCACCTCGCGCAGCTGGGGATACTTCTCCAGCAATTTTTCATATTCAGGGGCATACTGCAAATAATCGTCCAGTGGCAGCAGTTGCTTCTGCTGATATAGGGAATCCCGGAAGCCCGTATCATAATCATTGACCATATCCGGTGCGCTGCCGGATGCGAACATCACATTTAGCTTCTGAGTCGATTCCGACCGGAGCACGGGCACAAACTTGGCCTCCACCGGAGAATGTTCATTAATCCATTTGGTCCAGCGATTCTCCTCCACGGTTCCCTCCGCGGCCGGGATATTGCCTCTGTCATAGTTTGACACGGTAATGACGGGTTTATCTCCGCTTCCCTCCCCTTCTTTTGGCTGGCTGCAGCCGGCAGCCCCCACCGTCAACACGATAGCCAATACTGCGGATGACCAGACCCTTTTGTTCCACTTGGATGTTTGTTTTAACATTTACAAGCTCCTCTCGACCCATGATCTATAATGAATGGATGTGTTTCCGCTAACCTTTAATGGAACCAAGCATAATCCCTTGAACGAAATACTTTTGCAAAAACGGATATACCACCAGCATCGGCACCACCATCACCATTACACCTACCGCCTTCAGTTTCTCGGAGATTAACTCCTGCTGCTGCATGATATCCATCGCCATCATGTTGTCCATGCTCTGAATCTGCAGCATGCTCTGGACAATGACCGTGAGATTCTGCAGTTCCGTCGGATTGATGTAAAGAATGACATTCATGAACATGTTCCAGTAACCAACGCCGTAGAATAACGTCAATGTGGCCAGCATGGGCAGAGATAAAGGCAAAATAATGCGCAAAAGCAGATGCGTCTCTCCGCAGCCATCAATCTGAGCCGATTCCGTCACTTCACTCGGAATGTTTTCAAAGAAGCTTTTCATGATTAACATGTTATAGGTACTGATCAGCCCAACGAACCATAAGGACCAATACGTGTTCGTCAAATGCAGATTGTTCATCACCAGATAAGTAGGAATCATGCCGCCGCTGAACAACATCGTAAACAGCGCGGCCGTTGTGAGCGGCTTGCGGGCATACAGATAGCGGCGGGACAAAGGATACGCCGTCAGAACCGTAGTCAGCATGCTAAGCGCCGTTCCGCCCAATGTGATGATGACGCTGTTGCCAAACGCCCGTAAGGCTGGCGTGTTCTGAAAAAAATATTTGTAAGCGGTGAAATCAAGGCCCACCGGCCAGAACAAGACTTGTCCCAGATCCACTGCCTGCCCTTCGCTTATGGACAAAGCGATCAAATGCAGGAAAGGCAGGATGCAGGTGAGTGCAATGATAATTAAAACCGTGTGAACGAAGACCGAAAAAACCCTTCCGCTAGCCGACTCTCTCAATGCAGTTCCCCTCCCTAAAAGTTTTGTGAGCCTTGCTTTCCGGATAAGCTTCGTACAAAACTCGCTTCGGAAGCATGGGCTAGAATAATCCCTGGTCGAATTTCCTGGCCAGTGCGTTAGCCGACAACAGCAGCACCAAACCGACAATGGACTCGAATAGACCCATGGCCGTGGTCAGACTGAATTGGGCCTTCTGCAGCCCCACTTTGTACACATAGGTGCTGATGACCTCGGCTTTTTCCAGGACTGTGGGATTCTGCAAGTTGTAAACCTGATCGAACCCTACCTCCATCAAGCGACCCATGCCCAGGATCAGCAGAAGGATAATCGTAGGACGGAGGCCCGGCAGCGTAATATGCCAGATCTGTCTCAGCTTACCCGCACCGTCCAAGGCGGTGGATTCGTACAAGCTGGGATCAATGGACGAAAGGGCGGCGAGATAGATAATGGCACCGAACCCCATTTCCTTCCACATCCCGGAGCCGATAAAGATCGTAACCCAGGATTCGATGCGGTACAGAAACGGCACCGGCTCCATTCCCCATTGCTCCAGCAGCTTGTTTACGGTGCCGCCGTCGATCGAAAACAAGGTGAGAACCAGCCCTGCTACGATGACCCATGACAGAAAGTGGGGAAGATAAATAATCGTTTGAATCCAGCGCTTCAGCCATCTTTTTCGAACCTCATTCAGCGCGATGGCGATAATGATCGGCGCGGGAAAACCGAAGATCAGATTCAGAATACTTAAGGAGAGGGTATTCCAGATGATCTGCAGCGTAGCGTCGGACTGAAATAAAATCTTGAAATACTTGAGTCCCACCCAAGGGCTGGACAAAATGCCATCGCGGAAATTGTAATCCTTGAAAGCGATCACAAGCCCGCCCATAGGAAAATACCGGAATATCACGTAATACAGGATCCCCGGTACGAGCATGAGGAACAGCGGAATATTCTGCCGAAACCTCTTGGTCTCGTAAAAGGCTTGTTTGGCCATCGGCACACTGTCCGTTTCGGCGGTCGCAGGTGTTGTTGGCATGTTCTAACCTTCTTTCTTGGTTAATTGCTTTTCGATGATGTTTATACTGTATCTCAGTCCCTCCGGTGCATACCTTAAGAATCTCTAGGTTTTTCTATAGATTTTTTTGTTTTTCGCGTACAGAAAAAAAGGACGCGTATTCGCTCGCGTCCTTTTTTGGCGCTTCCCTTTCCCGTTTGCGTTAGCTTTTCATTTAGACGCCAGGGCTTGATACTTCCTTCTCATTATTGCCGGGACAGCAAGAAGCGTGCGTCCCTAAGTAAATAATTTGCCGCATCGTTCGATATGTGTTTTCCTTTTTGCGCCTGCACCTCGTTAACAAAACTGTTCAAATTGCCGTTCTCCAATTTTTTCTGCAGGCTATTGGCAATTCCGGCATTATCGATCTCCTTGCTCTCGGCAAAACGCGTCACTAATGCCTTTAGCGAATGGATATTTGCTACGGTATAGAACACAACGGTTTTATTGCCTGAGTTGCCGGCTAGATCAACTGAAGACACCACAAGCTCATGCCTTCCTAGCGGCAATGAAAAGAGTGGGATCGTGGTGCCGATCGGATAGGAATACGTATCCAGCGTCACCGTCGTCTTGCTGTTGTCGACCCCTGATGCCGTATCCAGCGTAGTCACTAAAGGGGTCAAATCCTCGCTATCTTCATAGGTGCCGCCATCTCCAGGAATGACAACTTCTATAGTCGGGTCTTTCGTATCCAGCTTAAAGCTGACGGCTTTCGCCATCTCCTCATTCCCTGCTGGATCAACCGAACGATAGGTAACTGTGTAAGTGCCGTCTTGGCTGAATGTGATTGGTGCCGTATAGGTTTGCCAAGTTGTCCCGCCGTCCAGACTGTAGTCGGTTTTTGCAACGCTATCCCGTGGAGCTTTTGCTGACAAACTTACCGTTACCGGATGCGTATACCAGCCATTTTGGCCATTCGGAACTTCTGGCGAAAGAGCCGCGGATGTGATCGGCGCAGTTTTCGATCCTCCCGTAACCATGACTTTGAAATCGTCGAAGTCAATTGAAGCGTTAGCGTAGCCGTCGATGCCGAACAGCTGGCCGGTCAACTTACTGCCGCCTGTATGGCGGAAGAGGAAGTCAGTGGCCATCGGAACAGGATCATCGTTAATATAAACGGTATAAGTCTTGGCGTCCCAGTTTGCCACCATTTTAATTTTGTACCATGTATTGTATGAAGTGTTCTTGACCGGCTTCTTGGCCCCCCCATTCTGTACGATGATTTTACCCGTATCAAAAGCTGTGACCATGGAATAATTGCCGGTGCCGCTGTCATTTCTCACCATGGCACCATTGGCGTACTGAAAGCTGTTGTTTAATCTGGCACGATATTCGATGACGATGCGCTGATCCGCTTCTGCCTTGACCTCGCCTGCAAACGGCAGGAACAAATTTGCCTTGCCCGCAACAGCGGTTGTGGTCAGTCGAAGGAACTTATTCCCGTCCTCTTCTTGCACAGTGGCAGTAGCGCCATTGGTTAGAGCTTCGATGGTAATGCCGTAAGGGTACTTGCCCGTCTCATCGCCGGAGAAATCCCTGTAGGCGTTATAGGTCACGCCATCCTCGGTAAGGTTAAGTGAGCCAAGCAGGGCTACTTCCGCTTCAGCAAGGCGATCCAGCGCCTCCTCAAACTGCTCTTCACGCAGATCAGGGTCTACAGACATCTCTTCCGCATGATCCAGCTCAGCCAAGAGAGCATTATACGCATCTTGACTATAGGTTCCCAACCCTTCGCCCAGCGGATAAGAGAAACCGACTATCCTGCTGCGCATGTTATCTACAATCTCATCAAGACCCCATCCCGGGATCACTTCTACGGAAACGGCAGCAGGAAACTTCTCGCCATTCAGTGTTAATATGACAGGCACCTGAATCGTGCCAAGTGAGTTAAAGTGTATTCCTTCCAGCTTCCAGCTGACCTCGGCGATGCTTATCTCACCCTTGTAATTGACGTCAACAACGCCGGGCAGCCTTGGTGTCACTCCGGAGGGAGTTTTTACTTGAGAAATAATCTGAGGAACCTGAGACGGATCGGGTGTTACTGTTAAGTTGAATTTTGCTTCCTTGCCGCCGTATACGGCTGTAATCACCGTATCCCCCGGCCCAGTGTCATATACCTGACCGGTGACCGTAACCTTGGCCACGTCTGGTTTGCTGCTGAAGTACGTGGCGTCAGCCGACACATCATGGACTTCATAGGTGTTGTAGCGAGCTGTTAACTGCAGTTGCCCTGTCAGCCCGCTGGTCAGGATGTTGTTCAATCCGCTGATGGCAATGGACTGCACAGACTTAGGTTCAGCGGCAACGGTAACCGTGGCTGTGGCCGTCTTTCCGTTATATGTCGCGGTGATCGTGGCGCTGCCTGCCTTGAGTCCTTTGACCCCCATCCCATCAATATCAGCGACCTCTTTGTTGGAAGAACTGAAGGAAACTCCGCTGTCCACAGGGGAATAGGTAGTGCCTGTTACCGTATACACGGGCAAACTGCGGCTTTCACCTAACCCCAGCGTGTACCCCGGAGAATCGAATAGAATTTCCGACGCAACATCAAGCTTGAATATATCCATGCTGTCAATTTCGGCAAGGTTGGCACCCGTCGAGAAACGGATGGTATTGTTGCCTTGTTTAAGATAGACTTTCACCGTGGAGGCTCCCCAACGATTCCAGCCGGAATAGACGATGTTCAAACGGGCGCCGGAACTGCCGTTAACCGACAAGATATGTGAAGCATCCACCCCATTCGATGAGCCGTTGGCATTGCGCACAGACAGCACATAAAATCCCGCCTCTGGCACGTTGACTGTAAACTGGGCATAATCATTGGCGTTCTTGATGTTGGCGATCTTCTTCCCGTCGGAAGCGGTACCTTCCCACCAAACGCCTGGGCCGGTTCCGCCGCTGGGATCTTTCACCAACAGGGCTGCTTCCGCCTCATAGCGCTGACGTGCCGGCTCCCCTGAAGGCTCGGCAATCGGTTTGTTTGGATCGACGGGCTCTCCCAGGTTTGGCGTTCCGTCTGCGTTCCAGATGAATTTCTGCGCTCGGACATTGCGGGTCCACCCTGATCCTGGCCAGCGGGCGGAATGGTAGATAATCCAGTCCTCACTGCCGTCGGGAGAAGTGGTGAGACTGTGGTGACCCGGGCCATAAACGCCGTTGGCGCTGGAGAAAATCGGATTGTCCTGTTTTACCCAGGAGCTGGGGTTCATCAAATCGTCGCCAATCTTGGCCGTGATCAGTCCGAGGCAGTAACTGTCTGTCCAGCTTCCGTTTGCGGAATAGACCAAGTTGATGGTGTTACCGCGTATATTGACTTGGGGACCTTCGTTGATCCTGCCCGGGGACGTTTCCCAATCATGGTCAGGCGTCGAAATCAATACCCGCTGCGAGCTGATGGTCCGTGGATCGCTCATTTCCGCTATATATAGATTTTGGAAACTCCCATCCGTTTCCTCCCATCCGGACCAGATGAAATAGTGTTTCTCATTTACAGTCAGCACAGTGCCGTCGATCGCCCAGCGGTCCGTGGAATCGGTTATTTTCCCTTTGAACTCCCAGGTTCCGGTCATCGGACTCTCACTGGCGTTCTCCAGCACATACATGCGGTGGTTTGCGTTGGTTCCGTTGTCAGCCGCGAAGTAAATATACCATTTGTATTTGCCATCGATATCTTTGTGATAGTGCATTTCGGGTGCCCAAACATTGGAACTGTACATTGTACCCTTAACCGGTGTCCAGGCTAGGCTCCTCTCGCCCGCTTCAATGCCGGTGATGGTCATCGATCTGCGGATCATGATGCCGCTGGCGTTGACAAAGACGTTGTAATAATAGCCGTCCGTATGCTTGTAAACCCAAGGGTCGGCTCCTACCTGCATAATCGTATTATAGAAATTTGACACCTTCGACACCGCCGTTGTCGACGCCGACATCGAATCTTTCGCATCGGGCATCGGCTCTACCGCCGCAGCCGCTCCGCTCCATTGCGGCAGCATCAGCAGCACCGCGAGACAAAGCAGCAGGTACCTGAATCTTTTCCTATCCCATAAAACCGCTTTCAACTTCATCCATCCCCCTGTCATTGATTTTTTTCAGCCATGTCCTCATTCTACTTTCAGAGAAAATTTAAAAAATGTACTATCTTAAATTGTTTTGGTAACCGTTTTAGAAAAAGTGTCTTGACCTTCGGATTATACTTAACCCTCTCAACGTCTGATTGATATTGCCGGGAATTCGAAGAAAAAAAGGACACAATCCCCAATTAAGGGATGTGTCCTGAAGAAAAACATTACATTGTAGGTAGTGTGTTCGACGTATCGACATAACCTTACTCTTCCGAAGGTTTGCTGTTGTTTAACAGCTTTGGAATCCTCACGGTCACTGTCGTCCCATGGCCGAGCTGGCTTTCTATGGCGATCCCGTAACCCTCTCCGAACAATAGCCGGAGCCTGTTATGGATATTGGATAGTCCAATGCTTGTAGCAGGTTGGCCATCTGGTGCAGGTTCAGGGGATGCCATGCTCAGCTTAGCCTGAAGGGAAGCCAATTGCTCCGGCTCCATGCCCTTCCCGGTATCCGTGATCTGGAAGCACACGTCCCCATGCGCACCTATGCTCCCGGTTACTTGAAGCCGGCCCCCTTGATCCATCCGTTCCAGCCCATGATAGACCGCATTCTCCACAATGGGTTGGAGAATCATCTTGGGGGTTTGCATCTCCAGGAGTCCCTCGTCCACATCGATGTCAATGATAAATTTATTCTCGTACCGGATGGCGATAATGTTCATATAAGCCTGAATACAGTCCAGTTCATCCCTTATCCGCACAAGATTATCTTTTTTTATACTGTACCGGAATATTTTGGACATGCAAGATGCAATTTGCGCGATCTCCCTGCTTCCGTATTCCAATCCGATGCTGCTGATGCAATTGAGCGTATTATAGAGAAAATGGGGGTTGATCTGGCTTTGCAGGGCAGAAAACTCCGCCTGCTTCTGACTCAGCTCAGATTCGTATAATCTGGCTTGGGTATTGATCATATCTCTTGCCATCTCTTCCCTTTCATTGATTACCCGGTTAATGTCGCAGGCCAGCATGCCTACTTCATTGGTAGACCGGACTTTAATGCGGAAGCCCATGTCCCGGCTCCCCACTCTCTTCATATCCAGAACAAGTCCCATCACCGGACGCATCAGATTGTTCATAAAGAAACTGCCCATGATAAGCATGCTTAGAATCATCCCAATCCCCACGATAATGCTGACTTTCCGTATAGGGTTCATGTCTGCAGTAAGCTCTTGCACCGGAATCATACTTACAACCCGCCACCCGTCTGCCTGCTCCAAATCCTTAACCTGGACAAGAATATCTTCCCCATCGATAGTTGTTTTGACCCCTTTAAGCAGGATGCCCTTATCCATAGACAGAACTTCCCTGAATAACGCACCTCGGGCATTGGAATTGGTGGAAGCAATCACCTCATCCCGGCTATTCAGAATGTACAAGGTAGAGTTGGGCGTTAATTCCGTATTTTCTACAAGCCCCTGCATTTTGTCCATATTGACCAAAACGGTACAGTAACCCGTTATTTGGGAGAAATAGATTCCCCCGATGGCCTCCACAATCGGCGCTATATAAAAGAACTGTTCCGTTCCTGTTCTGTCGTCTTTTAGAATCGAGGTGAACATCCCCTTGTCCCGCAGCGAAGGATCTTCCTTATACTTCTGGATAAAGGTATCATAACGATTGAGAAAAAAAATATCTCCGCTTGCTGATGCCAAACTGTAAAGCCGTCTTCCCCGAATATCATTAATTACAATTCCGTCCACGTACGAATTAAAGGATCCCATATATTCCATGAGATCCAATGCATTGGGACCGCTATTAAACGCCCTTTTGTAATCATCATCCACTACAGAAAATTCCTGAACCCGTCTGCTATTGACCGCAATGCTGGTGCTGACCCTGATATCACTAAATGCAGAATCAATTTTGCGGCGTGTTTGTTCTATCATCTGGTTACTGTAATGGGCGGCTCTCTTCTGGGTTAAATTAGAGAAACTATAATAATAATAAAATTCCATGACAGTAAATATGATGATTGAGAAAAAAAAGATAAGCCATATCTGATGCTTCAATTTCAGTTTACTGATCTTCATGGCCCGCCGCTCCGTTCATATCAACTTTTTCTGAATTTGGTGGGGGTCATCCCGCAATGCTTCTTGAACACTTTATTGAAATAATAATAATCGACATACCCGGCCTTAATGGCCACTTCTTCAATGGATAGATCCGTCCGCTTCAGGAGCTCACGGGCTTTCTTGATTCTCAGCTCCGACACATATTCAGAGAAGGTTTTGCCCAGATTTTTTCTGAATAATTGACAGCAATACACCTGGTTAATGAAGAATTGGGCAGATAAATCCTTCAAATACAATTTCTGCTCAAAATGATGGTTGATATAATTTATCATCCTGTTGAAGCAGGACTGGATGTCCCCTTCCTGCACAGAGCGGCTGTTTCCTATCCTGATAGAGTCGAGAACCTCATGTAAAAAGCTGCATAGCGACCCAAAGTGTTCAAATCGTTCCTTGATCTCGGAATAATTCAGGAATTCCAGTTCCATATCCTTCAATTCCTCAGAATATGCTTTTATAAGGATCCCGACGGCTTGATTCCACAGGTAGACAACCTCAAACATGCCAAGATGATGATCCCTGAAATATGCCTGCAGCCCTTTAATGTACGCTTCCACATCGTCAAATTGATTTCCCTGAAGGGTGTGGTGGATTTCATCGATATATGGCTTCACCAGATGAAGCTTCGGCTCGTAGTGAACGACGCCCCCAGCTTCTTCAAGAAAAACCTGGGAAGCGGACAGGTCTGCTTCTTTTATGAGCTTGCTCATGTGCTTTAGTTGATTAGAGATGCTGCTGACGCCCATAACATGGATGCCCGTCTTATTCAGAACCCGCTTATCCGAATGTCCTTCCAGACAATCCCTATGCTCCGTCATCAGGACAACTAGCATTTTTCGGGCTCCAGCTTCAACTTCCACAACATGAATAGGCTTTCCCTCCAAAGAAAGCAGGTTCCTAATATTTTTATGTTCTCCCTCGAAATAGATGGTCAACACCTGATAATAGTACACAGCTGCATCATCGGGAAGCGGTAGGAAGCTCTTTATCTCGTCCTCATTCGCCGAGGTCAGCGCATCCAGAAGGAGTTGGTTACGTGCTGTGCTTCTTCGGGAGAAGTGCATGGCCAGCTTCGCGATGAAGGGGTCAGCCTTATCGATATCCAAGGGTTTCAGGAAATAATCCAGCGCGCCATAGCGCAGCGCTTCCTGGGCATATTCAAATTCCGCATATCCGCTTACGATGACAAACTCAATGTCCAGCCCTTCTACTTTGGCTCTCTTCATCAGATCCAGTCCGGATATCTCTGGCATACGGATATCCGTAAATACCAAATCGGGTTCATTCGCTTTTATGGCATCCCATGCTGTGTAAGCGCTTTTAAATTGTCCGATAATTTCAAATCCATATTTATCCCAATCGAAGGCGTTGCGGATTCCTTTAATTGCCCACGGCTCATCATCTACAATCATGACCTTGTACATGGGTATCCTCCTGAACATATGGATTCCCCCGAATAATAGCAAAATTATTCGGGAACAGCAACGAAATAAGGATAAACCACAGACTGGTTTATCCTTATGCCATGGATTACTTGCTCTGTGCTTTGATATCTCTATAATTCTTTATATTCTCATCCTGAACAGCCTGACCGCCGGCGTCCATATATTCTTTCACCAGCTTGTCATACAAGGCGTCGAACTCTGCCGGCTTGGCAACGACCAGCCTGTCACTCATTTGCTTGTTCATGTCACCCAACGTTTTGCCGTACTTGATACTAGCTTCGTTCGAGACGCCGTAATAGAAGCCTGTATAACCATCCGTCGTATTGATCTTGTATGAATCGACAGCCAGTTTTTCATAGCTCTGATCTCCGGCTGCTAAGGCTGCTGCGTACGTTCGGACATTCTTTTCGGTATCGCCCAGCTCTGCACCGTTTACAATTAGAGTATAATCCATATTCAGATTGCTCGTTTGCATATTTTCGCCGGTTTGCGCAATCCCTTGCGGGATGCCGTTTACAAGCTTATGGTTGACGCCTTCCTCACCAAACTGAAGGAAGAACAACACCTCCGGATCAGCCATCCAGTTCAGATACTTTATGGCCAGCTCCGCATTCTTGCTGCTTTTCGGGATGAAGGAGAAAATCCCATTTTCATTGTACATCTCTTTCAGGTATTTCCCCTCATCGTTTTTGAAGGTATCTACAGCAACATAGTTGGCATCAGGTGCATTTTGCTTCAGTGGTTCACGAATTTTTTGTGAAAGTGGATAATCCCAGTTGGCAGCGTAGAAGCCTACCTTGCCATTGGTCACATCGGCATCCGCTTGTTTGGTTGTTTTATCCAGTGCAAAGTCGGGGCTGATCAGCTTTTCATTGTACAGTTTGTTCAGCCATTTATAAGCATCCTTGGTGCCGGGCTTCAGCCAATTGGTGGTGGTAACGAATTCCTCCTCCGACATCGGACCCCAGAACGAAGGGATCAGGTTGCCAAAGGTGTAGTTCATGCCGGAAGCCGCAGTTGCCCACGGAATGACACCATCCACATTACCCGGGTTCTTGTCTCGGAAAGATACGAGGGTATTATATAATTCATCCCGATTCGTTGGAGCAGGCATTCCCAGCTTATCCAGCCAATCCTTGCGGATAAACATGCCGTTCCAAGCAATCAGAGTCCGCTTGCCTGGGATCGAGATTTGTTTGCCCTCATATTTCCCGTAGGAAAGAACTTTCTCGCCCAGATAAGACTTTAATTGCTGGCCATGCTTCTCCAACAATTCATCCAGTGTATAGAGGCCTCCGCTTTTTGCGAAACGGGTTACGGTATTCCCGTCATAGGTGAAGGAAATATCAGGAGCTTCGTTGGCAGCCATCAACACATTCAGCTTGTCGACTTCTTGGGATCGGGGGACAGGAACAAACTTTACAATGGCGTTATTAGGCTTGCCGAATTTTTCATTGACATATTTGGTCCACGTGTTGTTGTTCAAGTCCGGTTGTCCCTGAATACCTCTGTCAAACACTTCCACTGTCAAGGTTACTGGGGAACCGGAGCCCGTTTCCGATGCGTTCGACCCTTTTGATACCGTCTCCCCATTGTTATGGCCTGCGCCACCACAGCCTGCCACTCCTACGGCTAGAAGCACTGTGCTAAATAGAATTGCTGCTTTCTTCTTTATGCCCTTATACACTTTAACCACCCTTTCGTTCTTGTGATTTATTCTCTTAAATCATCCGCCAGGCCGGGATCCCCCCTTCATCTTAATCTGTTTCCCCATCAACCCTTGATAGCCCCAGTCATCACACCATCCACGAAATACTTCTGCAGTTTAGGATAGATCAGCAAAATCGGAATAGTTGTAAACATGACACTTGCCGCTTTCAAAGACTCGGGGACAATATAGGAGCCGACACTTCCTTCTCCTCCTTGTTGGCTATCCAACTGCTGATTGACCGAAATGATCTGGTATAGCTTCATCTGCATAGGGTACAGCTCTTTTTTCGTAATGTAGAACAGGGCATCCTGGAATCCATTCCATCTGTCTACCGCATAGAAAAGGCTTAATGTGGCGATCGATGGCAACGAAAGGGGGAGCACAATCTTGATGAGAATGCCCAGATCCGAACACCCGTCAATGGCTGCCGATTCCTCCAGACTCTCCGGAAGATTGCTGAAGAAGGTTTTCAGGATGATCATATTAAACACGCTCATGGCACCCGGCAAAACCAGGCTCCAAACCGAATTCATCATGCCCAGGTTTTTAATCAGAATATAGGAGGGAATTAAACCGCCGCTGAAATACATGGTGAAAACCAACGCCGTCAAAATAAAGTTTCTTCCCTTCAGCCGCTTCTTCGTTAACGGATATGCTGCACATATGGTCAGGAACATGCATACCAAAGTGTAAAATATCGTAAGCACAATACTGTATCCAAGCGTATAAAGCATATCCATATCGCTCAATATGGTTTTGTACGTTTCTGCTGTGAAGTCTACTGGCCACAGTCCTACCTTTTGAGAAATAATCGCTTCGTTGGAACTGAAAGAAAGCGCAATCATGTACAGAAACGGTACGATACATGTGAAGGACAATGCCACGATAAATACAATGATGGCAATATCCGCTATAGTCATTTTTTTCATCTTGCCCCTATTGCTCGCCACCCTCACCATATCCCATCCTCGCCTAATTTTTTCGCAACAAAGTTTGCAGATAACAGCAGGATCAGGCCGACCACGGATTGGAACAATCCTACCGCCGTTGCCTGGGAGAAATCACCTGAACTAATACCAACTCTATACACGAAAGTACTGATAACATCAGAGTAATCGCTAACCAGTGAATTCCCCATCACAAAGGGACGGTCAAATCCGATAGAAACCATTCTGCCTATTTGGAGAATCAACAAAATATTGATGGTTGATTTAATGCCAGGCAGTGTAATATGCCACATTTTGCGAAGCCTGCTGCAGCCATCAATATCGGAGGCCTCATACAACTCCCTATTGATTCCGGTAATGGCCGCCAAATAAATGATGGTGCCCCATCCGATATTTTGCCATACGCCAACGGCAATATAAGTAATCAACCAAGGTGTTTTCCGCGACAGAAACTCGATTCTTTCCAAACCAAAGCTCGACAGGAAATTGTTGATCATGCCGCCGTTAGAAAACATCAGATAGACCATACCGCCAATAATAACCCAGGACAAAAAGTGGGGCAGATACAACACGGTCTGGGTCATTTTCTTGAATTTTGCTTGTCTTACTTCATTGAGCAAAATCGCCAGAAGAATGGGCGCTGGAAAACCCGCGATCAAGTCCAGAACATTCAGGAGCAGCGTATTCTTCAATGCACGGTAGAAGCTGTCCTGCTCAAAAATAAACCGGAACACATCCAGTCCTACCCATTCGCTCCCTCTAATTCCTTCAAAAATGTTGTAATCTTGGAATGCCATCACAAGGCCATAGATGGGTGCATACTTGAAAATCAGGATATACGCCATAGGCAGCAGCAAAAGAAAATATAACAGACCGTCTCTTTTGATATAGTACAGAAAGTTATTTTTCCTTTTTGTTGCGCCGTACTTTCGGGAGCTGTCTAAAACCGCTTTCATTTTTCCCATCCCTCCGACTGTAATAAGGAGCTCTCATGTTTATCATTTTACCTTCAGGATTAAATAAAAAAATGTACTCCCTTAAATCAATTTGGTAATAACTTAAAAAGGTAGTTGTATGTAAACTGTAGAGTGAGGAATTAGTCAGATAAAGCGATGGGAGTATTGGATTTGGTGGTTAATTTCCTTTTCCGTTGAGGCATTACAAACAAAATAAAGAACCAGAGACCATTTGGTCCTGATTCATTTAAATAGGTAGCATGCCCCCAAAAATACATAAAATGAATTTTTAATACATGTAACATTGCCGGCTTCCCCTCGCAACAAGAAACCCCATCTTTAACTGTTTTGGAATCCAAAAAACAGTGAAAAGTGGAGTTGCCTCGGGAAAATATTGATTTATGGTTTATCTTTAGATTAAACCTCGACATTGTATAAAGAAGAGCCCTGAAGGAACGCCTCTAATTGGTCGGTCTACCGTTATTTGTGCGCATATTGGCAGGCAGCTCGAATCGGCTGTAGCCCTCCATCCGGAACAGCCGGGTCGGCGTCGCCCAAGGAAGCGGATATTCACTGTACAGTTGCCGCTTCGCTGCCACGTCTCTCATCTTCTCGGACAAGCTGGGCAGCAAGCGCACCGTGGAATCTCCATCCTCCCGCTCGGTCACGAATCGGCCGGGAATGGCACGAACAGCGCGAGCCGACTCATAGGCGCCGTTGGATACCAGCACGAAGCTTCGGCTTGCCTTGAGCGGCGAGAAGAGTGGTTTCCCTGGGGTTTCAATCGCTTCCATCAGGTTCAGATACATGCTGCACATCAAATCGGTCGGACCAAACGCCAAATCCTCTTCGGCGTCCTGTGCGCGAATTGTCAGCTTGTTCTGGTAATTCCAATGCGCTTCCCCTCGCGTTCCGTACACGGCAATCGAAGGCACTTCGCTTACTTCGTGACAAAGCATGGCGTAAAAATGAACCCTCACACCGTTAGCCATAACGGCGCGAATACAGGAGACATCGTCCCCCTCGATGTCATTGACGTGGTAAAGCTCGGCCTGCACCGATTCCGGGTACAAGTCTGCGGCGCTTCCTCCGGCCGCCAGCAAGCTATGGTGCAGCAAGTGGGCGAACGGATTGTTGAACGTCCCGTCCAGCACATACTGGCCGTCGCTGACCAGTTTGCCAGCCCAGCGGGTTCGATCGTAGTAAGAGCGAAGCCGTTTCCACATGCCAATGCCGACCACATGCTCCACCTGCCCGAGCACACCGGAGCCGATCCTTTCCAGCAGCGTTCGGAACGCCTGGCCCGACGTATTCTGGAAGTTCACCTGGCACAAGCGCCCGGTCTCCATCTGCACCGCGATCATCTCGTCCAAGTCCTGGATCGTTACCGCCGGGGGCTTCTCCACCAGCACGTGAAAGCCCATCCGCATCACCTGGATGCACATCGGCTTGTGGGAGGAGATCGGCGTGACGATTACGACGAAATCGATATCTGGATGCAGCGTGAGCATCTGCACGTAGTCCATATAATGGACGGCCCCAAGCGCGGTCAGCTTGCCGTAAGACTCCTGATGAGCGCCGACATTCGGCTCCGCAAAAGCAGCAACCTGCAGGCTACCCTCTTCGACCAGCTTCTGCATGATATTCACATGTTCAGCGCCGAATCCCCCGATCCCGATCAGCGCGGTGCGATAAATCTTCACATTCCTTCCCTCCAAAGCTATGCCTTGACGTGCCGGGAACGATTCTCCCGGCCCGCCAAAGCTGCCAATTTATAATTCATACATGCTGCAAATAACGTTCCTTGATTAGCGTGAGCGCCTCGTCTCCCGGCATATCCCATACCTGCCGGTTGAAGATTTCCACCTCGATCGCCCCCACGTAACCGGCCGCTTCAACGGCATGACGCATCCGGCGCAACTCGATGACGCCGTCCCCAATCATCCCTCTGCCCATCAGCAGGTCGGGTACCGGCACGATCCAATCGGAGACGTGGAAGCCGAGTATACGCCCCTTGGCCCGCTCAATTTGCACGTACAGCTCGGGGTCACACCAGACGTGGAACGCATCGACGACGACGCCGACGTCTTGCGGGTCGTGCTGCTCTGCAAGCATGTTGGCTTGCGCCAGCGTATTGATGACGGAGCGTTCAGCGGCGTACATCGGATGCAAAGGCTCGATGCCGAGCTTGACTCCGTGCGAGCGGGCGAACGGCACAAGTTCCGCGATCGCTTCTTCGACCGTCTTGCGGGCGAAATCGATATCCCGGTCTGGCGCCGGTCCGCAAACGAGCACGAGCACATCGGTGCCGAGCTCGGCCGCTTCCTCGACAGCGCGGCGATTGTCGTCCATCCGCTCTTTGCGCGCAGGCGCGGTGGCCGCCGGAAAATAACCCCCACGGCACAGGCTGGAGACGCGCAGGCCCGCGTCCCGCACAAGCCGCTTGCTCTCGGCCAGGCCGGTCTCGGCCACTTTATGCCGCCACAGCGCGATCCAAGGCACTTCGGCGCGAACGCATGCTTCCACGGCCTCACGCATATTCAGCCGATCGGTCGTAATCTGGTTCAAGCTGAGTCTGTCTATGGAATGAAGCGGTTCCATACTGATCCCTCCCGGATTTCAAACATCTCTATAAATGATTACGGCCGAATACCCGCCAGCGCCAAGACAGGCTTCATCCGTTCGGCGGCAAGCTCCGGATCGGCCAATAGCCCGGCCCTGTCGGCAAGCACGAACAGCTCGGCCAAATGGACGATCGAGCGCGATCCCTCCGCTCCCCCGATCATGCGGAAATGCGGTTGACGGCCGTTCAAGTAGGCCATGAACACAATTCCCGTCTTGTAGGCGTACGTCGGCTTCTGGAAAATATGACGCGACAAGGCAACGGTAGGCTCCATAATCGCCTCATAACTGACCAGATCGCCTGCGTCTAGCGCATGAAGCGCCTGGGCGGCGGCCGGCGCGATCGCGTCGAATATGCCGAGCAGAGCATGGCTGTAGCCCTGCCCATCACCCTTGATCAGTTCTGGGTAGTTGAAGTCGTCGCCGGTGTACATCTTGACGCCTTCCGGCAGTAGCCGGCGCATCTTGATTTCTTTACCGGCATCGAGCAGCGAGATTTTAATCCCGTCGACCTTGTCCGCGTTTGCCCGAATGACGCGCAAACAAACGTCCATCGTCTCGTCCAGATCGTCCTTGCATCCCCAATAGCCGGCCAGAGCGGGATCGAACATGTCGCCAAGCCAATGCAGAATGACCGGCTGTTTCACCTGTCCCAAAATGCGCCCATACACCCGCTCGTAATCCTCGGGCCCTTTCGCGCAGGCGGCAAGCGCGCGGCTCGCCATCAGAATGACTTGACCGCCCTCGCCTTCGATGAAGCCGACTTGCTCTTCGTAGGCGGCTTCCACGTCGGCGATCGTGACCGACGGTCCCGGAAACAGATGGTCGGTTCCTGCGCCACAGGCGATTTTGCCGCCGACTGAGCGCGCTTCCGTGATCGAAGCGCGGATAAGCTCCTTCGAGCGGTTCCAATCGAGGCCCATGCCGCGCTGCGCGGTATCCATCGCTTCCGCCACGGCCAGACCGAGCGACCACAAATGGTGCCGGTAGGCGAGCGTCGAGTTCCAATCAATCTGCGAATGATGCAGCGGATCTGCGTCCGCAAACGGATCGCAGACGACATGGGCGGCCGAGAAGGCGATGCGGCCCGTAAACGGCTTGGCCGGCACGGAGAACGAGCCGGCTTTGCCCGGAGTATATTCATACAACGCTCCCCCTGCGCGGGGAAGTAGCAGCGATTGGGTCATCTGTACTCCCCTCCTTTACAGGCTCAGCTTCGGCACGTCGATCCAGCGGCGTTCCTGCCACGACTTCAAGCTGAGATCGGCAAGCTGGGTGCCCTTCGCGCCTTCGAGCAAATCCCACGGAAACGGCGTGTCGATGACGACATGCTTCAAGAACATTTCCCATTGCACCTTGAACGCGTTGTCGAACGACGTGTTGTCCGGGACCTGCACCCATTGGTCGTGGAACTGGAACGGATTCGGAATGTCCGGATTCCATACAGGCTTCGGCGTGTTGACCCGATGCTGCGTCTTGCAGTCGCGCAAGCCCGCCACGGCGCTGCCTTCGGTGCCGTCGACCGTAACCGTGAGCAGATCGTCTCGATCTACGCGCACCGCCCAGGACGAGTTAGCCTGCACGATAATGCCGCCTTCCAGCTCAAATATGGCGTACGCCGCATCGTCCGCCGTACAATCGTACGGAACGCCCTGCTCATCCAGACGTTTCGGAATATGTGTAGCGGCAAGACAGGAGACAGCCTTCACTTCCCCGAACAAATTCTCGAGAACGTAGCGCCAGTGTGCAAACATGTCGACGATAATGCCGCCGCCGTCTTCCTTGCGGTAGTTCCACGATGGCCGCTGACCCTGCTGCCAGTCGCCCTCGAACACCCAATAGCCGAACTCCATCCGCACGGACAAGATGCGTCCGAAGAAGCCCGAGTCGATCAAGCGCTTCAGCTTGAGCAATCCGGGTAAAAATAGCTTGTCTTGCACGACACCGTTTCTCACCCCCGCCTCGGCGGCGATGCGGGCCAGTTCGAGCGACCGTTCAAGATCGACGGCCGTCGGCTTCTCGCAATAAATATGCTTGCCCGCGGCAATCGCCTGCTTGATGCTTTCCGCGCGGCGCACCGTCGTCTGGCTGTCGAAATAAATTTCATTGTACGGATCGGCGAGGCATGCTTCAAGATCGGTGCTCCAACGTTCGACGCCGTGGGCGGCGGCCAGCGACTGCAGCTTGCTCTCCTGCCGACCGACCAGAATCGGGTCGGGCATGATGACGTCTCCGCCTGGTAGCGCGACGCCCCCCTGCTTGCGAATCGCAAGAATCGAACGGATTAAATGCTGGTTGGTTCCCATCCTTCCGGTAACGCCGTTCATAATAATGCCGATGTTGCGAACTGCCATCGTTCATTGCCCCCTTCGCTTCGTATATCCGTATTATAGTCGGTGCGGAATCGCTTTTCTTACGATTCCGGGAACACGATTCTCAATTTCAGAAGCGAATTGTTCGAGCGAAAAACAATATCCCCCGCGGGCGTTTAGCCAATGGGGGATGAAGGGGGGATTACGTTTCAATCAATCGGCCGGTCGGTCTGATCGCATTCTTGTTCGTTTGATCGCACGTTTGTGCGCTCGCTGGTCCTTTTGACGGAAGGCTTCCTGCCTACTCGGCTTGCGCGGGCGCGTTCAATTCCCGGTACGACTTCGGCGACAGTTTAGCGACGGCTTTGAATGACCGGTAAAACGTGGACACGGAGTCGTAACCGACCTCGAAGCAGATCGAAATAATGTCTTTGCCCGTTTCCGCCAGCAGCTTCTGGGCGACGCGGATGCGCACCTCGGTCAAATATTGCATTGGCGTCAAGTCGTACCGTTCCTTGAAGATGTTGTTCACGTGCCGCGTGCTGATGCCCAGCTTGGAGGCGATGTCCCCCGCGGTCAGCGGATCAAAATACTTCGAATCGATATAGCTTCGGATTTTCTCGGCGCGCAGCCTATTAGAGCTGGAGCCCGCTCCAACGGCCTCCGTTCCGGCCGAGCGAACCAGCAAGAGCAGCAGCTGAGACAGCTGTACTTTGAGCGAAAGCCGAACGAGCGGCGACAGCTCCCTGGACTGCTCGAACAGCATTTTCCTCAGCAGCTGCCGCAGCTCGCTCGCGGCAAACAATCCCGGCTTCATCAGACAGGAAGCCGGGAAATAGGCGTGGAGCAGTTGCGCCCTCATATCCGGATCGAGCACCACCTCATCAAACGCCAACACTAGCAAGGTCAGCCTGGAGTCAGACATGACCGAGTGGACGGAATACGGCACGATCAGCGCCGTATCGTCGACCGCCAGCTTCCGTACTTCCCCCCCCAGCCGGATAGCTCCTTCGCCCTCCAGCACAAACAGCAGCTGGTGCGTCTGGTGATAGTGCTCGGACACAAGATGTCCGCCCGTATGCTTCTGCTCGTATAAATCTATCGCATTCCTGGACAAGTCAATCCTTTTAATCGTCACGGTGAAGCCTCCGGTTTTTGAAGCGTTTCATTTATAGCCATTTTAGCGCGATCGGCGGCTTCTATACAACATTTTAGAATAAGCGCAGCCCAGACACCGCAAGTCCCCCCCCAGTTGCAGCTTTATTGCGGTCTTCAGGTCCATCTATCCATGCTGTTCGCTCCTTTTTTCGCGGCAAAAGAATAAAGGGCGATCATTAACGTCACATTCCTGCCTGTTAGCTTAATGAAACTGCATGGAAACATAGTTAGATATACTTATCTAATCGGTAATCGGTAGGCTCATGTTCTTGTCCTCGACTCGGGATAAGAACTTGTACCGATAAAGCAAAAAAGCCGCTAAACTAGCGGCTTCCAATGGGATAATATTCTTGTCCCTCGACACCCCTTGGCTTCTATATGTTTTTCCTCGTCGTAAGCGTATAAAATTGGGACAAGCATATTTTGAAAATGTCTCCATAATTTCATTGGAATCATCTTCTTTATATGCGCTCATTGATTTTGATCAACAATTTCTTTAAGACTTGCTTCTCCTCGTCGGTAAGGACTTGAACGATTTCTTCCTCCACCTTTTGGAATGAGTCTTGAAAGTCTTCAATCAGTTCAATCGCTTTTGGCAATGCATATATATTTTTTTGCCGTTCATTATTGGCCGGAATTTTGCGCTCGATGAACCCTTTTTGCTCTAGACCTTGAAGCATGCTTGTAATGCTGGCCCCACGTAGATGAAATCGATCTGCAAGGTCCTTTTGAATAATATGATTATTTTGATTCTCGTAAATATAGTCGATTACTTTTCCTTGTTGAGCGTTTAACCCCAGTTCTTTTATACTCTCATCCGCTCTTTTCTTTAACTTAAGACCGATAATCTGAAACAAATCCAGATAAGGCGTATCCTTTCGCGATTGCATGATCGTCCCTCCTGTGATTGTTAGAAATCTAATTGTAAGCAACTAAACTATACAGCGATCCTATAGTCTTGTCAAATGAATATTAGCTTATTGACAGTTAGTCTTCTAACAGTTATACTCCGAATTGTTGAACTCAAACACTTGGGAGGAATTCAAATGGAGAAGTTAACTCAAAATGATGCGTTAGAACAAGTTACGGCGATTACAAATGTAAATATCTTTGATGGAGATCAAATTATTGCACCCAGACATGTTGTCATTAAAGGGGAGTCCATTATTTCAGTGGGCGGAGACCTTCCGGCAGATGCAACGATTATCGATGGAGAAAATGCGACTCTAATGCCTGGTCTGATTGATGCACATGTCCACACCTCAATCGGCGGATTACGAGATGCCTTAAAATTCGGCGTTACAACAGAACTCGAAATGAACGGCGATTTTACTAAAAGAGGGCGCGAGATTCAGTTAAAAAATGTGAATGACATCGCAGACGTCCGTTCTGCTGGCACAGCCATCACCGCTCCGGGTGGACACCCAGATGAGTTACTGCCCGATGGAGATGAAATACCGGAATTCGTATTAAAGGAACTAGAGAAGTTATCGGCGGAAGACCGGGAAGCGATGTTGGCCGCATACGCTCACGATCACGAAGAAATACCGCAAGTGACGACGGTGGAAGAAGCGATTAAACATGTGCATACCCAAGTGCAGAATGGGGCCGACTATATTAAGATCATGATCGAAGAAGGAACGGTCATGGGAGCACCTGGCCTGCCTGTACTAAGCGACGAGATTCTAAAAACAGCCGTGACAGAAGCTCACAAGTTCGATAAGCTGGTCATCGCCCACGTATTGACGGCTCTTTCATCGCAAGAAGCCATCGATTTTGGAGTCGACGGTTTGGGCCACTTGTTTATCGACAGACCCGAGTACACGTCCGAGTTAGTGAAATCCATAGCGGATTCAGGCGCTTTTGTTACACCGTGCTTGGTGTTGAATTCATCGATTATTGGAAATCCGGCATCGGAATTGGCGAATGATCCGCGTGTTCATTCCAAATTAAGTCCGGATTGGATTGATATTTTGAACTCAAGCTTCAATACGTTCCCACAAGGCAATATGGAGAACAGTTTTAAGAATGTGATGGACCTTCATCGTGCCGGAGTTGATATACTGGTGGGGACGGATGTTGCGCCGGTTCCCGTTCCGAACCTTGGCGGTCTTGCTCATGGGGCCAGTGTCCACCACGAAATGCAGCTGCTGGTGAAGGCCGGGTTCACTCCGATCGAAGCTCTTCAGTCGGCTACTATCAAACCGGCCCGTTGCTTTGGTCTTCACGATCGCGGCCGTATTACCGAAGGTGCGCGCGCTGATCTAATTCTTGTAAACGGTGATCCGACCACTAATATTTCGGATACCTTGTCGATCAAATCCGTATGGTTCAATGGTTCGCAGCAACTAGGTTAATCAGATTCGATCTCACTGTATAAGGAAAGCTAAAACTCCATGCCAAAGCATGGAGTTTTAGTTGATTTTAATTGATTATTTTAAGTCGATGCTCATTGCTCATCGCAGGGAGCGGTTTGCACTTTGCCGCCCCCTTCTCGTTGACCCGAATGCATTTCGGGATGAGGCGTACGGCCCGGCAACAATTCCTTCATCCTATTCTCCCCCCCTTCTAGTCTTATATTTCGCACTTGTAGTATCAGTATGGTAGAGTATTGATGGAATCTATTCGATTGAATCAACCATGAAAAATAAGCCCGCCGCTCTTTGCAAGCGGCGGGCTTCCTGCTCTTCTAAAGCATGCGTTTACGGTTGTAGCTGCCAGAGCGCGGGCACGTTACTCGGCTCCCAACCCGGCAAGGAGGTATGGGGCTGGATGCATTTGTACACCTTGCCGTCATAGGATACAAGCGCATTGACCTCATAAGCGGTATTTGGCGCCCATGGCGTTGCACTCGGCCCGTCAGGCGTTGACACTGTCACGGCATTGCTGTCGCCAGATTCATTGTTCGACGGGTCGTAAGCACGGACCGTAAACGTATATTGCGAGTTTGGCGACAAACCGGTAATGACCTTCTCGGTTGCCGTTCCAGTGACGGTAGCGATCACCTTGCTGCCGTTGTAAATCCGGTAACCAGCGATGCCGGAATCATCTGTGGATGCATTCCACATCAACGTGACTGATGTCGACGTCGGGGTGCCCATCACATGCAGGCCGGTCGGGTTGGTCGGCGGCGTCACGTCAACCGGTAACTGCGTGGTCGTAAACTGGACACTGTTGCTGCTCGGCGATCGATTGCCGGAAGCGTCGAACGCCTTCACAACTATGTTATAAGTCGTGCCTGCCAATAGATTGGTGAGATTGGCGCTCGTCTGATTGGCAGGTATGGTGGCGATGACATTGACACCGTTGTACACCTCATAACCCGTGACGGCATTGTTGTCCGTCGAGGCCCCCCAAGTCAGCTTGGCCGTCGTTGTGCCAACGTTGCTGACGGCCAAATTAGTCGGCGCCGTAGGCGCAATGCTGTCGCCAGGACCGAATTGGGCATCGATGACGATGTACCAGGCATTTTGGGTATCCGCAATATCCCACACGCCGAGGATGACATTGTAACCGTCTCTTTGCGGCACGTTGCAGGTATGGGTTAACGTGGCCGGCGGCTGCTGGCCATTCCCGTTAATCGTGCAGAACGGAGTCAGATCAAACTGGGCGCGAGTCAACGGTGCATTGGGATTCCAATCCGGCTTGGTGATAAAATAACGGTAGCTTGTCGTGGCATGACGAGCGGTAAAAATCCAAGTGAAGTTGTTGGTGCCGCTCGTCATGTTCACCTTGTTCCAGCGCGTAGCTGATTGCTGGTCAAGCTGAGCGAAGCCGGCAAGGCCGGCGCTGGCGATTTTGCCGTCAGGGGGTCCGGCAGCAGGAAAACCTTTCGGCCCCTCCAGGCTCTGAGGCTCATAGATGATAGGGCCGCAGTTGGTATTCAATCCGTTTTTACACTGGATCGCGCGGCTGGCCGGATCATTAATATATCCGTGGCCTGACACGGTCTTCGAGAACGCGAACATACAAGCGAATACGAGCAGCAATCCGCCGCCAATCAGCATGAATCGCAGGATGAAACGGGAATCCGAACGGGTTTGAAACATCATCACATTACCTCCCATGATTTGGTTTGGTCATGATGTGCCTTTCGTTTTTCGACACCATCTTTGTCGCGATCTTTTGAGCTGCCTCCTCTCTTGAAAATGATCCTCCCAAAACTGTGCATAACCGTTAACGTGCGGGCATCCGCTCCTTTTTAAGCCGATTTATACAAACTCCTTAGAGCTTATATACTCGTACAAAGTCATGAAAAACAATACCTAATCACATTGTGAGAAGCGTAAAGACAAGCGGGTTAGAAATCTTCGTGGGAAGGGGAAATTAAACGTGAGCAACTCTGCTCTTCTATATAGAATCAGCTATGTAAACTGCTGATGAATGCTGACATTCATAGTGCGCAACGATGTAGAGATCAAAACCAAGTAGGTACGCTTATGGGTGAAGCCACGGAGGGGATAGTAATCATGTCTTAATATGGAGGAATCTATATATAGGCATAATCTAGTTTCGCCAAAATTGGAGTCGTGTTAGCGGAGTGTCATGAAGCCAATCGAAGTTGATTTATGGTTAAACAGAAATGAAAGATATATTACCAGTAATTGGTTGTATATAATTATTGAATAATAACCAAATCATGTCAAGGGTGTAATTTATCTACTCTTTGCTCCAGCTCCTGTGCAGGAGTTTAAATTTATCCTCATATTGCCCATTCTTCATACCGATTGGGTGAACGAAAAACTTGTGGCAAATCACCAATTTTCGCTGTAGCAATCGCTGTCTCGCCCTTAAGTCCATATTAACAAGACCAAGATCACCAATGTTAGACTGGGTACAGGAGCTTGATATAACTCTTTCCGTTTTTTTCGTTTTGCCATTTGATTCATCCCCTTAAATAATTTATTTCATGCCCTATACATCGTAAGAAACTCTATCTTTGTTTTTCGAGAAATTCTGCCTTCTTAGTAGTTTTCCTTCCTTTGTAACAGTCCAATAACTACTCTCACCCCGTACCTTTAATTTGTACCAACTACCCCCATTGCCAGCTACTCCACTATTTTGGACTCTATCCTTTTCAACTATAGCTGTGTCAAATTCGAACAATTCTAAATTAATGTATGTTGTGTCCACAGTTTCATGAGTTAGATATTTATCTAATCGGTAATCGGAACATGTTCTTGTCCTTTTCGGCAATCGGTACAAGTTCTTGTCCTTGACTCGGGACAAGAACTTGTACCGATAAAACAAAAAAAGTCGCTAATTTAGCGGCTTCTATGGGACTATGTTCTTGTCCCTCGACAGTTTTGTTACGTTAATAGTAACGTAATAAATAACTGAGAGTTGCGAGGCAGTGGCCGGTCCCCGAATGTAGATTCTTGGAAACCTCAGCGATATAACAACATTCATATGTACATGCTTTTTATTGTCATGATTCGTACGACCCTTACGTTAGCTGAACTACGATTTATATTTCTCCACAAAAAATCCTTATACGTCAGTTCTTTGTCTAGTGACTCCATTTTTAGTAATAACATAACCCACTGGTTACGAGTTCTGACAGCTTATCTACGGCTTGTTCCGTCATTTTATGACTTTTGGGACACCCTCTGTCGAACTATTCACCATCCCATACAACACTCTCCAACTTTCCACAACAAAATTTTTCGCCGTCACTTATGGTATGGTTCACTGTAATTAATCTTCAATTAAAATGCCCGTTACATCAATGAAAACGGCAGGTGATTGTTTGACCAGCTGCCTTTATACCATTATTCAACTATCATTCCCCGCCGTATTATGAGGTAAGTAGTTGACCACTTTTGTTTTGGTGGTGTATTTGTCAGTAGCCGGGGCAGATCGGTCGTTCCCCTGGGTCTGTACCTCGTCTCTAAAACTGATCGCCCCCTACTTGTAGAAATCATGTTTAAGCTGTCTTCAGTCGGGAATGATATCAAAAAGTCGTATAATTAGCAGCTTCGCAATCACCTTTGTTTTAGGGTGGACTGCTTGCCGTCATCATACTTTAGCTTTGTCTTCTCTTTATCTGTTTTGTTCACTTTTTTCTTCCTTGCTTCCCTACCCCAAATTAATCTCCCGGATCTTTTCCAGCGCCACTTTCGGTTTTCGGTCTTCGGTAAGCAGGCCGTTAACCTCATGCTGGACGTCCGTAATCTGCGTATAACAGTAGCCGGAAATAAACGGAATAGCTTTAATCGCTCCGGTTATGCTGCCGAATCGCTCCAGGAAAGCTTCCTCATTATCAACCAGATTGCCGTAACCCCAGCCATGCTCGCTCTTAAAAGCAATCCCTCCAAACTCGCTGATGATAATCGGTTGGCCTTTATAACTGTAGCCTTGGGCGAACGAAAATTTCCACTCGTTGTACGTACCGCTGCTACCCGTAATCGAGTCTTTATCCTTGTAGGTTTTGTACAAATCTTCGCCCCGCTCCACATAATCATGAAGAGTCAAAATATCAGAAATGGTGTGCTCCCATCCATCATTGGTAATGACTGGACGATAAGGATCGATAGATTTGGTCAAATAATAAATACCTTCCGTAAATTTTTGCTGCCGTTCGTCATGATTAATATTCTGAATGCCCCAAGATTCGTTAAAAGGCACCCAGGTAATAATGCAGGGATGATTGTATTGCTGCTGCACAACCTCAATCCATTCACTGGTAAAACGCTCCACAGCCTGATCGTTATATTCAAAAGCAGCCGCCATTTCGGACCAGACCAGCATACCTTTGACATCACACCAGTATAGGAACCGAGCGTCTTCAATTTTCATATGCTTGCGCAAACCGTTGTAGCCCATCTCGGCGATCGCCTCGATATCTTCGATCAGCGCTTCTTCGGACGGAGGCGTCAGATGACTTTCGCTCCAGTAGCCCTGATCCAGAATCAATCTTTGGTAAAGGGGAATATTGTTCAGCAGGATTTGGCCGTCTCTGATCGAGATTTTGCGCATGCCGAAATAAGAGCCCACCCGGTCAATCTCTCGTTCTCCTTCATACAGCACAAACTCCACATCAAACAGATTTGGATTGTCCGGAGACCACAAGTTTTGCAGCCAAGGTCCGTTAATGCTGCTCACCATGCCGGTTTCCGCCGTCAGCCAGGCTCTGTCCACCGAAAGGCTCAGTTTTCTTACCGTTTCGCCTTTAAAGGTAATTTCTGTCTCCAGCCGGAGATCATTTTTGTTTTTTGTACCGTTAAAACGGAAGTCAAACCGAATCATTTGGCGGTCAATGTCCGGTGTCATTTTCACCATATCCAAGCGGGTATCATGGACATGTTCGAGCCAGACGCTTTTCCAAATACCTGTTGTCTGCACATAAAACGAATCGTGATTCCGTCCGGACCAGCGCTGTTTGCCCCGAGGCTGTAGACAGCTATCGCTGTCTTCCACTTTCAGCACAATTTCATTTTCGGCGTCTTGCTTAAGCAGGTCGGTAATATCAAAGGAAAAGCGAGCATACGCCCCTTCATGCTCCCCCGCAAAACTACCGTTCACCCAACAGGAGGCTTTATAATCCACGCCTTCGAAATGCAGGATCGTTTGTTTCCCTTGCGCTTCTGGGGAAAGGGTCAGTTTTCTGCGATACCAGATCTGCTCATGGAATTTCTCCTCTCCGATCCCGCTCGCCTGGGTTTCATAGGTAAACGGAACGTTTATTTTTTGTGCGGTTGGAAAATGGTCCATAAAGCGTTCTGCAACACCGGCTTTCGCATCATCGAAACTGAAATCCCACTCCCCGTTCAGATCCAGCCACTGGCTCCGTACAAATTGGGGTCTCGGATAGTTTTTTATATAAAATTTCGTAGCTGCTGTGGGCATCTTAGCACCTATCCTCTCTCTGATCACTGAAGTATACTCTATATTTCCTATCACAGATTACTATCTTGTTTAGAGAAAGAAAATGATTTATCCTATCCAATGACTGATCTATTATCTTTTGGAGGAGTGGAATCATTGATACATCTAAAGCGATGTGGATATAATGTAATTCATCCGGAAGGCTTTACTGTTGACCGCCCGGACGGCTCTGGAGATTACGTTTTTTTATTCTTCCGGAGCAAAATGGAGCTTAAGATTCATTCGCAGGCTGTTTTTGTTGAACCTAATACCTTTATTATTTTTAACAAAAACAGCCCGTATTTCTACCGGGATGTCGAACAACCTCTGATTCATGACTGGTTCCACTTTGAAATGGAGGATGCAGATGCTTTTTTTGAACGGCTGGATCTCCCTCTAGATACCTTAATCAAAGCATACGACCCCTTCTATATTTCCAGAAAAGTGAACGATATTCATTGGGAGAATCTGCAAAACGGAACCTTCCAAAATGAGATCATCGATTATACCATTCGTTGCCTGTTCATGAAGCTTAGCGATATTCGAAATCATCTGGAGCCAAACCATCAGATTAGTAAATATTATGATCAGTTCCTGAACCTGAGAAATGATGTTTTCAGTTCTCCTTCTACCTGGTATACTGTCGAGTTCTTGGCGGATAAGATGAATATGAGTCGGTCTTATTTTCAGCATATGTACAAACAAATCTTTGGCATATCGGTAATTAACGATATCATCCTTAACAGAATAGGATATGCCTCCTATTTACTGAAGAACACATCGTATGCCATCAGCCATATTTCTGGAATTTGCGGTTATGAGAACGATGTACATTTTATGCGGCAATTCAAAAAATTCGTAGGACTAACTCCAAGTGAATACAGGGGAAGGTCTGATGGTGGGCAATAGATCTATATTTCCTTCTCCTCCCCTTTCTTTAGACTTGGTTGGCAGTCTGAAAACACAAAACAACTCCAAGAACGCTGCGCACTAATGATAGTTATCGAAACGATTGGAGCATTAATTATCTATCGTTGCTCAACGATGACAGCGAATATTTGAGTGAGTATTACGAGAATTATGGTGCCGAGGAAGAAATCAGGGTTTATGTCTGTAAAATGGACTACCCGAGGCATCACCAACCGAATATACGCCGGGACATTCGTCCTTCCCTGCGCTGTTGCTGAAGAGCGCAAGGTGGCATCCTTCTGATGGCGAGTGTTTCACCGGAGCTTTTGGTGCGCGGTGACGCAGGTCACGCTGGGTTTCCCGGATGGCGATGATCGTTGTGGAGCACCGTGTAGTAACAGGTCCTCCCTCCCGTGATCTTCAGCGTCAGCATTTGAGCAGCTAAAGGGATACAGAAACAGCGGCATTGAAGGACACAAATATCCTAGAATGCCGCTGTATGATTCATCTATAACGTTCCCCGTTAGTAAAACAATGCATCATTTCTGCAGTTCCCGAAGGAGTTAATGTACAATGAGGACTGGGCAACTTGATAACTGTGAAACCTTGTGGCTGACACTTCCAAGCATCATTTCTTTTATACCCCTTAGCCCACGGCTTCCGATAATAATAAGTTGCTGCTCGGTATCCCTTGCATAATTTAATATTTCATGTGCAGGATCTCCCTTAAGATGAACTGTTTCCGGATTGATCCCTGCAGATTTTAATTTAGATTTGGCTTGTTGCAACTGTTCCAAACTCGCTTTCCCCATTTCGTTCAATATTTCTTCCAAGAAATTCTCTGGTACATATGTCATGCCATTCGACACATATTCCTGGCTGACATTAACCAAGGTAACTTGAGTTTGTTTGTTTCGGGCTATTTCAATGGTTGCATCGAGGAGTTTGTTCGTTATTTCAGCTTTATCAATGGCCACAATAATTTTGTCAAACATATTTATCGTCCTTTCCGTTGCAGCTCGTAGCTATTTCGGCTGCCTACAAAACGGTTTCTTGCTGCTCCAATACCGACTAAAAAGAGTAAAACCGAAGCGCCAAGCAGAATGAAAAGTGGCAGGTTCCAACTATTTGTCGCATCATGCAGGTATCCTATAAGGGCAGGACCGATTGCGGCAAGAAGATATCCGATCGATTGCGCCATGCCAGACAGTTCCGCTGCTTGATGCGCATTTTCAGTACGTAACCCGAAAAACATCATGGACAAACTAAAGGCGAAACCTCCACCAATTCCGAGTATTATGATCCACAACAGAATGATATGGGAGCTTCCGTAAAGAAGTCCGAGCGTTCCTGTCAAAAGCAAAATGGTTGTGATGATCACTAACAAACGTTGGTTAGACATGCGCCCAGCAATAACGGGAACAATAAAGGTGAATGGAAGCATAGCTAACTGCATGATCGAGAGGTACCATCCTGATTGGCTGGAGTCAATTCCTTGCTGCTTTAAAATTTCAGGCAACCATGCGATCAACACATAGAAAACCATGGACTGTATACCCATAAACAAGGTTACTTGCCAGGCAAGCGGGGATCGCCAAACATTCACATCGTTGCTGGCCATCTGTTGACTCGTCGTGGCTGTTTGCTTCGTTTGATTTCTTAATTGGGGTAACCAACAGAGGATTGATACAAAGCTTAGAATCCCCCATATTTCCAATGCTCCCTGCCATTTTAGACCTGCGTTCACGGCTAGCGGTACACTGATTCCCGATGCGATTGCTCCACATAAATTCATTGAAATGGAGTAAACACCTGTCATGGAGCCAATATTATTTGGGAAATCCCTTTTGATTATACTTGGCAATAATACATTACATACGGCGATTGCGAATCCAAGAATTGCTGTCCCAATAAACAGATTAGCTGCGCCAGATAAAGAACGTATTACAATACCAACAGTCAGAAGGATTAGAGCGATCATTATGATACGTTCAACCCCATATCTTCGTCCTAATTTTGGTACGAGAGGCGATAATAAAGCAAAGGCAAGCAAGGGGACCGTTGTTATCAGACCTGCTAATGTATTTGAAATATGAACGTCATCCCTTATGAGACTCACTAAAGGACCAACTGAGGTTAAGGGAGTACGTAAATTAGCTGCAATAACAATAATGCCGAGAATGATCAGCCCTATAGAGGATGGTACGGCTTTTTTATTTTGTTTGTTCGGCATTCTTCATTTCTCCTTCTTAAATTCAGACATATTATTTCTTTCCTGCTGATTGAAAAAACTATGCTATAACATCCGCGCGAACAATAAAAGTATATTATAATATATTATTTTTAACAAGAAGTATTTCATAACATACCTGATCTCATCTAAAAACAAAAATACAACTCTGAATTCCCGTCATGGAATTCGGAGTTGTATTGAATAAGTGGAATTTTCGACTTTTAGAAACCATATTTTAAGGATATATGGAGCACTGTTTCGTTATTCGTATGATTGGTATAAGAGTGAGGAAAATCTGCACGAAAACTGATCGTATCATATTGATTCAATGTGTAAATCTCTCCATTGACTTGAATTTCAATGGAACCCGTCATTACTGTCGCAATTTCAGTTGTATTCACATGATGACCTTCAGGGTGATACGAGCTATTTGGCTGTAAGTAAGCCCGACACATTTCAATATCGTTGCTTGCGTTTTTAAAGACTGGTTCAATGATCCAATTTTTTTGATCATTAGAAAACCGCAGTCCTTCGCCTGCTCGATACAAACTAACAGGGTCTTCTGATTTGAACAAAGCCAATAACGGTAAAGATATACCTTTTGAAATTTTCCATATAATCGCCAAAGTTGGATTTGTCTCGCCACGTTCGATATTCCCCAGAGTAAGTTTGCTTACGCCCGTTAATTCCGCTAAGTCGTCTAAACTCATGTTTTTTTCTTTTCTGTACTTTTTCAAGGCACCGCCGATTTGTAATACAATTTGTTTTGATTCATCGACTTCATCCATTTGATATTCACCTCAACAAATAACTTTATAGCTAGTATATTGTTTATCTAGACTCTTTTCCATAAGATTAGTATTTGATGGTGGACTAAACTCCTATGCAATATTCTGACATCTATGTACTAATACGCCTGTTAGCGTAATCTGCTGGGAAGTTGGTACAGTGTAGTATTCTGTTACTCCAATATTTTTCTCATGAAGAAGTTCTTTAACGATATCTAGTGGTAACTTCTCAGTCTGCACCGCGTGTGTTGCAAAGGCATGACTAAAATACTTATCTAACTGGTAATCGGCTTATGTTCTTGTCTCTCAGCAATTTTCTTGTCCTCCGACATTTGTCGCTTCAGCCTAAATCAATTAAACTATCGCCTCCGTTAGCATTCCTGTAGAGC
>NZ_JAGGRD010000048.1:0-10905 GCF_018613005.1 Paenibacillus sp. ISL-20 | reverse complement strand
TGACGCCCATGCTGGGCGTACCAAAAAAGGCAGCCTCCACCCCAACGGAAGCTGCCTTACCCTAAACCTGTTCTAACGTCCCCAATTCCAAACCAAACTTAATGTTATACTTTGCTAACCTCAGCTCCATCCTCTACTGGGGCCTGAGTCTCGACAGCGGACTGCTCACCCTGCCATAACAGCTGCATCTCTTCGCTCGTGGCGAGCAGCTCAGACAAGCTGCCTTCCGCTTCGATCCGGCCATCCTTCATGACGATGATATGATCGGCCTTCGAAAGGGCTGCCCTGCGATGCGATACCGCGATGCAAGTGACGCCCTGCTCCTTGAACAACCCATCCCATACCAGCTGCTCCGTCTCCACGTCCAGCGCGCTGGACAGATCATCAAAAATGAATAAATCCGCGCCCGTGATCAGCATGCGTGCCGTAGCCGCCCGTTGGATTTGTCCGCCCGACAGCATGACGCCCCTCGGACCGACCAACGTCTCCAGTCCCTGATCCAGATTCTCGATATCCTTCTCCATGACGGCCAGACGGATGGCCCGGTCCAGAGCTTCCTCCATCCGCTCTTTCTTCCCTTGCACGATGTTCTCTCTCAAGGGATCGCTAAACAGTCGTGGAACCTGCGGTGTATATGCCGCCCGAGGAGGCATAAGGAAGGTTGCCGGATCCACCT
This sequence comes from Paenibacillus sp. ISL-20, assembly GCF_018613005.1. NCBI lineage: Bacteria > Bacillati > Bacillota > Bacilli > Caryophanales > Paenibacillaceae > Paenibacillus > Paenibacillus sp. ISL-20. Next base: position 10,229 of record NZ_JAGGRD010000048.1, on the reverse strand, counting down.
CTTCTCCGTTCCAGCGGATCGTCCCTTCCTGTTTCGGCAGCAGACCCAGCAATGTCCGGACAAGGGTCGATTTCCCCGCCCCGATTCGTCCGGTCACCACCAGAAACTTGCCGCGCTCCAAGCGGAAGTTAATATCCGATATGCCATTCTCCGAATTCGGATAATGGTACGATAAATTCTGGACCTCCAGCTCTTTCAGCTTCTCCCCCGGTTCTCTGTGCATGACGAGCAGTTCCGGCGGCTCTTCGTTCAGATACGTTTCCCGTGCCTCAATAATCCGGTCTTCCTCGCCAGGGCGAAACAGCGAGCGCATCCGGTCAAAGGAAACCTTCAGCCGCTTGTGCTGGAATACCATATAACCGAATAAGGAAATGCTGAAGCCGATATTGGCCAGATAAGACGTAAACAAAGCGAAATCCCCGACGGTAAAATGCCCGGCCTGCATTTCAGCAGCACACATCAGCAGGATTAGTCCCGTACAGATGCTAAGCACATGCTGATTCAAGGATCGCATCCATTGCTTGAATAGATTATCCTTCAGCGCTGCCTGCCGTCGGTCTTCGTTCAGCTTCATGAAGCGCTCATGAACATGATCCTCGGCCTGCCCGAGCTTCAAGGCTTGAACCGCACCGAAGGTTTCCGCGATAAAGCTTGTAATGCGCCCCGTAGCTTCCCGGTTCTTTAGCCCGTAACGACGCGCGCGGTTGCCGGACAGATTGTTCAGGAGCGTGACCACTACGAGCGGCAGCACGGCCACCAGCATGATCTTCCAGTTAATGCTTGCCATAATGACTACGGATACGAGGGCAAAAACGAGGCGCCCCCAGAAATCCACCCAGGATTCCACGTATTCCACAACTTCTTCCACGTCATCGCGGAAGCGACTCATCGCCTCCCCTGGAGAAGCCGGCAAATTCCGCCCCGGCCAGCGCATGATCCCAGCCAGCATGTTCGTGCGCAGAATGGCCTGAATGTGGTAAATATACGTTACCCATTGATAAAAGGCCGCAAAGAACGTCCCCACACGCGCAACCCTTACTACGGCAATGAAGATCAAAGGAACGGCCAGCCATACATAATCCGTCGAATTCGATGTAGCCCGGTCAAAAAACCACTGCATCCCAAGCCCGATCAATAGCGGCAAGGAATGAAATATGCACCACAACAGACCGTTGAATAAAAATAATGAAGGCTTGAAACGAAATAGGCGCCCTATAAAACCTGTGATGGTCATGCCAGTTCCTCCTCTCTGCCTGTGATCAGCAGTCTGGCATAATGCGATGCCGGATCTTGTGCAAGTGCTTCCCGTGCGCCGAATTCCAGAATTCGTCCGTCACCCAGCACCATAATTTTATCCACCTGCTCCAGCGTAGCCAGCCGGTGCGCGATGATGATGCCCGTACAGCTGCTCATCAGCTGATCCACGGCCGTCTGCAGCATCATTTCCGTTGCGGCGTCTAGGCGTGAGGACGGTTCATCCAGAATCACCAGGCTTGGCTGCGTCAAAAATACCCGGGTTAAAGCGAACAGCTGCGCTTCCCCCGCAGATAGCGATGCTCCGCCTGTTGTCAGATGCGTATCCAGACCTTCCGGCTGCGCATCGATCCATTGCCGAAGTCCCAGTCGCTCCGTCGTTTCCAGAATAAATGCATCCGACACGCCGTTATCGAACAACGTCAGGTTGTCACGCAGCGAGCCATCGAACAGCTGTACATCCTGCGTGACCATCCCCACCCGGCGGTAAAGCGCAGGCAGCTTCAGTTTCGTGATATCGGTCCCCCCAACGCGGATCACACCGCTGTCGATGTTATACAGTCGAAGCAGAATACGGCTGAGACTCGACTTCCCGCTGCCGGTACGTCCGATAATGCCCAGGCGCTCGCCTGGTTTAACCTCAAAGTTGATGTCTTTTAACACCGGTTTATCTTCGTTATAACTGAAGTTGACGCCCTCAAATTTCAAACCGAGCGCTCCTCCCGGAAGCTCTTCTTGCTCTCCGTCCACAATCTCGCTCTTGTTGGACAGCAGCTCTCTGGAGCGCAGCATGCCGGATTTTGCCTTTTGGAACTCCTGCACCTGGTCACCCAGCATCTCGATCGGGTCATTCAGCATCTGCGTATATTGATAGATTAGGAACAGGGTCCCTAGCGTAATTTCACCGATCAAATAATAACGAACCCCTAGTAACAGGACAGCGGTAACTGCAAGGGCAAACAGAATCACCGTGGTGTTCCAAGGGACGACGCGAAGCATCCAGGCTTTTCTCCCTTTCAGGAACACGCTGCGCATCATGCGATGAAACCGATTCATCACATACGGCACATTGCCGTTCGCCTGTACGTCCTCAATGCCAGCGATGCGTTCCTCAATTAAGCCGAACAGTGAAGCGCTGGCTTCCCGTTCGTTCTTCGAAGAATTGACGCCCATATTCCGGATGAACACCATGAACAAAATAGACAGCAGTGTAAACACCGTCATGACGATTGCGATCGGCAGATTAACCGTGAACATAAATCCTAGTATGCCGGCGAGCAGCACAAAACTTCCGATTACCTGCACGATGAACATCGCGAAGAAATTCGAAATATTCGTCACGTCGCCGTCAACCCGCTCAATCATCTCGCCGGGCGTTTTCACATTATGAAATCGCATATCCAGCCGCAAGCAATGCTTCAAAAGATCGCCGCGAAGCCGGTTCGTCGCGCGCCATGAAATATCGTTCCCCATATAGCTGACAGCCACGGTAATCAGCTGGTTAAAAACAGCCACGACCAGAAACAATCCCGCCAGCTGAATCAGCGTAGCTATAACGCCGCCTTCGGCTGCCGTGTCAATAAACCGTTTGACAATCTGTGGATTCAGAAGCTGCAAGCCTGTCGACGTCAGCAGCATCATGATTAGCAGTATCAGCCGTCCTTTAACCGGTTTCAAATACCGCAGCAGCCATGACATTGAAACCTTTTCTTGTTTGGGCACAGTGCCCACCCCCATATGCAAGCAAGTATGTACAGACCTCCATTCCCCATTAAAGCAAGGCGTGGCGGCAGTAAATCATTACCAGTCTACATGATATCCACAGTCATGCCTAGGTAAAGAATAATTATAATATGTACTACGAAAAAACAAACGAACGCCTAGCTTCTGCATCTATGCAGAGCTGGCGTTCGTTTATTGTGCTAGAATATAGCATCGGTCGTTCTCTCGGTGTTATCGTAATGTGATTTGTGCCTTGTCCTGATCTTCAAGCTTGATGACCAAGCTTTCTTTAGAATCAGCTACGCCATCGGGTACTTCTATGACAACAAATCCGGATTTCGTAGCCAAAGGCTTGATGCTGCCTGTTCCCAGATCGCCATCAATCATGGTTACCGTATAGTTATACTCATATTCCTCTTTAAATATGGCTTTCATACTAACGCCACCAATGATAGATGTGAAATCCTTTGCCTCTTTACCATTATTGGTGACTGTATAATTTAGAATAAGGAACTTGTTGCCTTCATCAGCACTCGACGAAAACATATCTGCACTTACTTTTTGATCAAATTCAAACGAATCAAGTACAACTTCCCAATCACCTAAGGTGAATTTTTCTCCAGGTTTGTTAGAAGCCTCTTTTGGTTCCTCTTTTGGCTCCTCTTTTGGTTCCTCTTTGGCTGGCTCTGTTGTTGCTTCTTTGCTCGGCTCATCCTTAACGGTCTCCCCAGTTGCATTTGCACTTTCGTTCTGCTTGGCCGAGTCGCTGCTACTAGGATTATTTCCGCATGCCGAAATAACTAAAAATGCACAAATCATCAAAATCAAACCAAACTTTGTTCTCATTTACTGACCTCCGTGTAGGTAATATATACCACATTATCATACCATATATGATTTTTCTATTATTTTCTTAACATTTCGACATTTTGTCTTATGCAAGATTCAAAGCATTTTTTAGTGAATTCCCATCTTTTCTTCCTATATAAAAATAGCAAGTCAATACCTGCTTCAAAAAAAAGCGAATCCGATATTTCAGCATACTCGTATATGTATAATAGAGTGACGTGCAACTTTTTGGAGGTGGGCATAATGAATACTGGGATCAGTGGATTAGACGGACTGGATGAAGAGAAGCTATCAGAAATTCGCGAAAATGCCGCAAGGCTCTCGGACATGAAACAAGAAGTGCCCGTGGAAGAACTGTTCTCGGAATCATTTATTCAAAGACATACCAAGTTTTCTTCGATCGGTCACTTGCTGAAAGCTGCAGGTTATGAGGGAAGCACAGATGAAGAGTTTGACGAATTCATACAAGGACACACGATTAACCCATTTATCGTTGAACATACCCCATTTCGCAGCTGGCAGGATTTTCAGGAGCTAGCCGTATCCGCTTATATCACGAAATGGCTGGGACTCTAAATATTCAATCCAAAATCCGCCTTTGCACAGGCGAGGGAAGATAACCAAAGAAGCCCCTCTAACCGATGTTAGAGGGGCTTCTGATATATTTTTTAAGGGGTGCTTTTATCATATGCTCCGAATATTAATGGAAGCTTAAATTATGATTAAAGGGACATAAATTGTTTCAGGTTTCTGATGGTATTGTAATTAGACTGAACTAGGAAAGATGGTTTGACGATTTTTGTCCTACGACAGCTAATAAAGAAGGAAGCGAATCTACTGAATTATCCATTCTTTTGGGTTCATCTAATTGTCTGCAAATGGATCATATAATGCCATCTGGTAACCTCCATAAAAGGTACTTACTGCAGCTACAATGATTTCCTTCATGTATTATTATTCTACACTAATATTTCCACTCCTGTAATTTATGCCAACGAATAACCCCACTCCCTGAATTAATCGGGAAGCTCTGTTAATGAATATCGGATACTACTAAAATATTGAGTTTTAGAAATGCATACTTGGTAAACAAAACAAAGACCCTGCCAGCGTCCAAGCCAGTAAGGTCTTAATAATTTATGGCTTTGTTGTAACTGTAGCCGTCTTGGTCTTGTTATCCCAGACCACCTTGGCGCCTAACGCCTCACCGATGGCCCGAAGCGGCACATAGGTCAAGCCATTCTCAAGCTTGCCATCCGCGATCTGCTTCCCGTTTACGATGACATGTACCTTATCCTCCACCGTAACGCCCCCCTCTTTCTTCTGAAGTCCCAAATATTTAGCAATGCCATTCACATGACCGATCGCAATAGAGTCAATCACATCCTGCCGTTTAAGCTTGGCTGCATCTGCCGCCACATCGATAAACAAGTTTTCGGTTAAGACAGCAGGCATCTTAGATTCACGGACCATATGCAGATTAGCGGCCTTCTGCCCCCGATCGATGACACCGAAGGATTTAATGGTACTCATGATTTCCGTGTGCATAACGTTCTGCAGTTTTACCGAAGCCGAGCTTGCCGAGGTATATCCATATGACTCAAAGCCCCCAGCACCGCCACCCGCGTTACAATGGATGCTAACAAGGATATCGGCGCCAGCAGTGTTTGCCTTATGAGTCCGTTCAGCCAATTCAAGGAACACATCTGAAGATCGGGAGAGTAGTACTTGGACATCGCCATACTCCGCTTCCAATCGTTTCTTCACAGCAAGAGACACCGCTAATACGATTTCCTTCTCCTGCAGGTCGTTTCCGGTTGCTCCGGAATCCTTCCCGCCATGCCCCGCGTCAATCCAAACCTTTTTCACGATCCTTCACCGCCTTTGTAGGTTGTTGAATAGCCCGGTGATCCATTACAGCGAAGGCAACTGCAGCAATTGCTTCCAACTAATGCTTCAATGGTTATATTAGGCAAGCAACTGTAAGTCCTACTGCAAGGACGAGTATAATATATAAGATACTCCTGTTTAGTGCATTCGGTGTTTGCTTGTGCCTATATTGAACGGCCTAGATACGGTTTCTAGTCACCTTTTGAGTTCAGATACGAGCCCTGCATTTTACATTTAATGGAACCCTGAATTGGGATTTGCGTATTGTCTGTTAAGGGGTTGATTCTATGTTTACCATGTTCGTCGGTGCCATTAATTATCTGGCTTGGTCTATTAATATTCAGAAATCCCGAAGAAATGGCAATCCGCATGAATCGGGATGAATACCACGAAATAGATGATAATGATATATTAAAAATGCAGTTTCTTGGAGTATTTGTTGTTGGTTTTGGTATTATTTTAGCTCTTGTAGGATTATCTACTTTTTTCTAACTTGTAATATGTATTACTCGCATTTAACTTTTTCAATAAGCCATTGATGAGGGGCTGGTTATATGTCTGGATTTACACTTATCCTGTTCGCTGTCGTTTTTCTAATACGTGGTCTATTGAGAATACGCAAACCCACATGGGGTTCGTTATATAAGAGTTGGCAGGTAAAACACGAGTCTGAGCCAAGCTCGGACTACATTCAATATATCAAATCCAGTGGGCTTCCCTGGATCGTTCTAGGATCCTTTTTTCTAGTGTTAGGCATTCTCCTTATGAATATTTGAACACTCCTTCATAGCTTAGTGGCCGGGTGCTCGTGATTCCCATGATGTATACTGCCGATTGATCCATACTGGAAGCCACCGGCGGCTGACCGCCAGCGGCAATTTAATCAGCACAGGCCATTTTCCATACTTTACACAAATCCGTTTCTCTCCTAACATCCCGGTAATACACATTCCGTACAATGTCCCTATCACAACCGATTACATCGATGAAGGGATATGACAGAATGAAGAAGAAATTCAAGAAATTGCTCGCGCTGCTGTTGCCAGCGACGATGATTGCGGGGCTGCTGTCGGGCTTCCAAGCGTCCGCAAGTCCGGCCACTTCACCAGATAGCGAAAATAGCTTCAAGATGGCTATACTGCCGGATACGCAAAAGTATGCGCGTTACAAAAACGAGCTTTGGCTGTCGCAAACGAATTGGATCGCAAAGAACGCAAAAAAAGAAAATGTTGTGTTCACTGCACATTTAGGCGATTTGGTCGATCGTGCCGATGAAGAATACGAATGGCGCAACGCCGACGAGGCGATGAAAGTACTCGATAAAGTCAAGCTTCCATACGGTTTTTTGGCAGGAAACCATGATGTGCTCAACTCGCAGCAATATGATAACGAACGAGATTTGGCCAAGGAACCGTTTTTGAACTATTTTTCGACAGACCGGATGAAGAACATCCCGGGTTTTACCGGCCATTCGGAGGACGGATTTAATTCCTACTATATTTTTGAAGGGTCCGGGAAAAAGTACATGGCACTCTTCCTGGATTGGAGAGCATCCGAAGAGACGTTGAAGTGGGCTCAAAAAGTAATCGACAAACATCCAACGTACCCGGTCATGGTGTTCACCCACCAATTGCTGAACATTTCCAACGACAAAAAATCAGCCGTTATGACAGATCACGGGCAATTTCTATGGGACAAACTGATCGCAAAAAACGATCAAATCTTCCTCACCGTAAACGGTCATCATCATGGCTATGCTCATACGGTCAAGAAAAACAACAAAGGTCACGACGTCGTTATGATGGTCGTTGATTATCAGAGCGCCTTTCACGGCGGCAACGGAATGTTACGAACACTTGAATTCGATATGGACAAAAACCGCATTCATTCATCCTCCTTCTCCCCATGGGTCATGGGAATGCCGGAGAAACAAAGAACCGCGTTTGATGAGGAGAAATTAGTAGACGATTTAAACGATTTTACAGTCGCGATGGATTTTGAAGAACGGTTCTCCGGATTTCAGCCCATCATTTCCGTCAATAAAGAAGTGCCAAAAGTAGAAGGTACGGTCGCTTACTGGCAAATGGACAACCGTTCGGCCGCTGAAGGGCAAGCTGTGACAGGCAAGGGAGCAGCGGTCAAAGATCTTTCCGGCCAAGGCAACGATTTGTACCGTATCGACGAAGGCGACGCCAAGCCAGGCGATTTGGTCTGGTACAAAGGAAATGCGCAAAATCCGCAAAGCAATTCGGGCATTCGCTTCTTCAACAACAAATCGGAAGAGAAAGGCTCGTATTTGCAAACGTCCGATCAAGCACCTATCAATGCATTGACATTCCCGAACGGATATACGATTGAAGCGGTCGTGAAGATCGGGCCTGATTTTGACGCCGACAAGCATTCCTGGATGGGCATTCTGGGCCGGTACTGCACCGGACAGGACGTCGGCAAGAAAGAAGGCGACGCCGAGGCTCCGCTAGCAACGTTGGCTGTCTCAAGCTTACGTGAAATTCAATGGGCGTCCTTCCCGCTCAATTATGGAAGCGAGCAAACGAGTTGGTCCTGGGAAATGGACGACAGCTGGCACCATATCGCGCTGGTCAACGACGGGCAATCAACGAAGATGTATATCGACGGCGTGGAAGTACTGCGCAATCCCGACACGAAGCCGCGGGGCATTGCCACGATCGGCAAACCGTGGATTATCGGCGCGAGCCAGTATGCCAATAAGCTGGACGGCGTATTTAACGGATGGATCAGCGAAATTCGTATCGTCGACCATGCACTGGAGAAAAAAGATTTCTTACAATAGCTAGAGGCATGCGCAAGCGCCGGGATGATTCCCGGCGCTTGAAGTTCTCCTGCTCGCTTTTATTCTGATCTCTTCTTCCAGAGATTTTTGAGTTGCTACTGCTAAGGATGATCAATATATAAAAGCTACGGGAAATTCATTCTTGGAGGCGAATTTAAAACTATCATTAGCAATGATCACAAAAACAGCGCGGCCCCGAAAAAACGGGATGCCGCGCTGTACTTATGTTTATGAAGATGCTGGTGAAGGGAATTGAACCCCCGACCTACGCATTACGAGTGCGACACCGTAGGTTTCGGTAAGGTTCCACAGGGTTCCGGAAGTCTTTTAGTTACTGGTTTTTATGCACCTAGATCCGTTTAAGGTTCTTGAAGTATTTCTTGGCCGTTAGAAGATTTGTTAGAAGTTCTGTTAGAAGTCTGAAGCCCGTCAGCTAAATGCTGGCGGACTATTTTCTAGTGAGCAGAAACAATTTCATCAATCTTTATCCATTGCCATTCACCTTCAGCTAAAGACAATTTGATTTCTCTTCTGAATGTGTGGATCATTACGACAATACCTGTTAACTCTGTATCTTCATACTCATCGAACAGCCACAATGTAATAGTGCATTTTGTTTCAGAAAGCACTATCTGGGAAGATCATCCCCTTTTGTATTTAGAAAAAGCCCTGCTCCTTTAAAAACAGAGCAGGGCTTTTGGATAAGAGCAAATATACCAACATTTAAGAGACAACGAATTGAACTATAAGTGGAGTTCCGGGATCTAACGCATCGCCTCCAGGGATGGTAATCGTAGTTGTTGTAACAGAAGAAACGTCAGCTGTTTGCATCAAACCATTCACATAAAGGTTGTAATAGTTGAACGTACTCGGAAATACCGTGGCAGCTGTTCCTGCATCATTGGTAAACGCTGTGGCTGCAATTGCGAATGTTGCTCCTGTTCCCGTTCCAGCACCAACTGTAGAAGTGAATCTTCTACTGTTTTGATACGGTGGTACTATTGGCATTTTCATCGCCTCCCTTCTTTGTTGAGGATCATGCTGAAACTCAGGCTGAAATCTTTGAAAGCATGCCTGATCCTCTTATACATTTAATGCAAGAGTTCAGGGATTGCGCAGGCGTATTACCAAAAATTGTTAGACAATAACATTAGCCGTTAACTCTACTGTTTCTAAAACGATCGGAGTACCTGCATAGATTGTGCTACTTTGGGCTGGAAAAAATAAGCTGAGCGAATTTACATCGTACGAGTTACTGAGCTGAAGAATTCCATTTATATAAAGATTGTTAAAGCTGTTTGGGCCAAGGGCCGAGAATTCCACCACGGGGGCTCCCATATCGTTCGTGAATTGACCGGCTGGAATCATAGCTGACATAGTTAGATCCAGATCTGTTTCTGGTTCATAAAAATAACGGTTAATTGCAGTAGTGACAGTAACTTCAGGAATGACTACTTCTCCAGGAGGGCCTTGTGGTCCTTGTGGTCCTTGTGATCCTTGAGGACCTTGTGATCCATCAAGCCCTCTTTCTCCTTGTGGTCCTTGAGGACCTTGTGCGCCTTCAGATCCATCCAACCCTCTTTCTCCTTGTGGTCCTTGTTGCCCTGGCGGTCCTTGAGGACCTTGTGATCCATCAAGCCCTCTTTCTCCTTGTGGTCCTTGTTGCCCTGGCGGTCCTTGAGGACCTTGTGCGCCTTCAGTT
>NZ_JAGGRD010000047.1:0-18154 GCF_018613005.1 Paenibacillus sp. ISL-20 | reverse complement strand
ATCGTACCGAGGGAGTTCAATAGAAGACAAGAGGTGGCCGGTAACGAGATTGGCTGCCATTGTTCAACTTATGGGCAGGTTAGTTTAATGAATTCCACATTATCTAGGTAAGTGAACAGGTGTATAATAATGTAATTAAATAATGCAGAGGAGCAATTATAATGAGGATTATTGCTGCAACTGATTCGCACTATGAATATATTAAGGAACATGACCATCATATCTTAGAAAACTTAATATTACCGAAGATTAGGGGGAATGAGATCTATATTCTACAGAATAAAGAACATAGTATCATTGGCTGGATTCGGCACAGCTTTTTTTGGGACAACACACCCTTTATGAATATGATTTGGATTGATGATACATATCGAAATAAAGGATTAGGTAAGAAAGCAGTTCTTTTCTGGGAAGATGAAATGAAGAAGCAAGGTTTTAATTTGGTTATGACCTCCACATTAGCGAATGAAGGGGCTCAGCATCTTTATAGAAAATTAGGTTATCGAGATTCAGGGTGCTTAATACTTGAAGATGAGCCTTTGGAAATCTTACTTACTAAGAGCCTATGATTACATTAGTAGATATCGATTACGCTAACGTGAAACGATAAAACAACCTTCTAACTACTGGAAACGTTTTAATCAAGGGAGGTAGCTTGGAAACAACGCATTAATATTTTGTAACCGGAAGAATAAATGATATTTAAAGATGGAGGAATAGTTACCGTTTCTGGAGCAAGTCCATACCCAAGCTGAAACGGTATCCCAAGAAGGGAGCGTCCCATCCGGTGGAGGAGGTTGCAGGATGGAGCGCATCTTCATTCTACAATCGGTGAAAGCGATTGAAGGATATGTCCTGTGCAGTTGCATCGCTATAGGGTTGCTGCAGCTGATTACCGTCCTCTATTCGGGCCGGGTTCCAGGCTTGTTCTTTCGCTACTTGAGAACGCCCTCAAAGACGGTTGTTTCTGAAGCGACCGTGATGGCCTTTTTGCGCAACGTATATTTTTCGTATGTTCCCCAAAACCCACACTTATCCATAACGAAAATAATCCGTTCAAAGCACTACGCCTCTGATATTGACGCCGATTCACTGACTTCTTAGTGTTGAAGAACTTTTGACTGTCTAGCGATAATGCATAAAGATTTTATTACCGCATTCGTGGAAAACCTACTTGCGGTAAGAACGAAGTATCGTTCAAGCCATCCCAACTGCAGGTAGGTTGTAGTGTTGCTTAATGAGAAATTTTTGGGAGTTGAGTCTACACACTTGAAATCAAGCATTCTTTTGATTAATATATAAGCATTAAATTATATGGTTATGATGTTATCTTACAAGAATGGGGTGAATCTTATTGGAGCAGATGAACGAAATTGCTGAAAAGCTAAAACTGCTTGGAGATAAAACAAGGCTTACGATGTTAACGCTTCTAAAACAAAAAGAATGGTGTGTTTGCGAATTTGTAGATATTTTCGACATGTCCCAGCCAGCGATTAGCCAGCACTTAAGAAAGCTTAAGTCTCAGGGGATTGTAAATGAAGCCCGTCGTGGCCAATGGGTTTTTTATTCCTTGAATGTTGATGATAAGCCATATATCCAAGCCGTGTTAAATGAGATGCCAAGTGCTCAAGAAGTACTGTCATCCATGAATAAGGAAGTAAACTGTGCATGTGACTAACAGGAATATTTAGCATGTGGTTGAGTGATGCTAAATATGATCTCTGTTTTTTATATAAGGATATAGTTATATATTGATTATTGCCGTACTTAAGTCATCGTATAATTGGAGGTTTGAACATTGGTTTCTGTTGTCCTGGCTAGCATCATTTTTCTTGTTACATTGGTTTTTGTCATTTGGCAGCCTAAAAATCTATCCATTGGATGGTCTGCCTGCGGTGGTGCTGTACTGGCACTGCTTGTGGGAGTCGTTGACTTTCAGGATGTATGGGATGTCACCCAGATCGTATGGAATGCAACGCTCGCCTTTGTCGCGATCATTATCATTTCATTGATCTTGGATAAAATTGGGTTGTTCGAGTGGGCAGCCTTACATATGGCGAATGCTGCTCGAGGAAACGGTATCCGGATGTTTGTCTATGTATCCGTTCTTGGAGCTGTTGTCGCTGCTTTTTTCGCAAACGATGGTGCGGCTCTAATCTTAACTCCGATTGTGCTGGCCATGGTACGAGCGCTGAATTTTGACGAGAAGAAGGTATTTCCTTTTATCATCGCAAGTGGTTTTATTGCGGACACAACTTCGCTGCCGCTTGTGGTCAGTAACCTGGTGAATATTGTATCGGCCGATTTCTTCGGAATTACGTTTATCGAATACGCCAGTCGTATGATTGTTCCCAATTTGTTCGCGTTAGTAGCCAGTATCCTTGTGCTTTATTTGTTTTTCCGCAAAAGCATCCCGCGTAAGTTTGATGGGACGCAGCTTAAGCAACCTTCAACGGCAATTCAAGATCCTAAGATGTTCCGTTTATCATGGATCGTATTGAGCGTGCTGCTGATCGGTTACTTTGTGTGTGAATTTGTGGGTATCCCTGTGTCGATCGTAGCTGGCGTTATCGCGATATTCTTCCTGCTGATGGCGAGAAAAAGTCCGACTGTGCAAACCAAAGAAGTACTTCAAGGGGCTCCGTGGGCCATCGTATTTTTCTCGATCGGCATGTATGTCGTCGTATATGGTTTACGTAACGCGGGTCTTACGGATCTTCTGGCAAGTGTCATACAGAGCGTAGCGGATCAAGGACTGTTTGCTGCAACTATGGGGATGGGCTTCATAGCAGCGATTATTTCTTCCATCATGAACAATATGCCAACCGTCATGATCGATGCACTCGCAATTGATGCGACAAACACGTCGGAAGCCATTAAAGAGGCCTTAATTTATGCGAATGTGATTGGTTCCGATTTAGGTCCCAAAATTACACCGATTGGTTCACTGGCCACCTTGCTTTGGCTGCATGTCCTTTCGACTAAAGGCGTGAAGATCAGCTGGGGGACTTACTTTAAGACAGGGATTATATTGACCATCCCAACGTTATTTATAACCCTCTTAGGTTTATATATCTGGCTGACCATACTTTAATTCAAGTGATAAGGGAGAGAAACGAATATGAAAAAAAAGACACTTTACTTCTTATGCACAGGCAACTCTTGCCGCAGCCAAATGGCTGAAGGATGGGCCAAGAAACATCTGGGTGATGATTGGAATGTCTACAGCGCCGGCATCGAGGCTCATGGTCTAAACCCGAATGCAGTCAAAGCAATGAACGAGGTGGGGATCGATATTTCGAACCAAACTTCGGATATCATTGATCCGGAGTTGTTAAATCAATCCGACCTGGTAGTCACCCTGTGCGGTGATGCGGCCGATCGTTGTCCAATGACACCTCCGCATGTTCGCCGTGAGCACTGGGGATTTGACGATCCTGCCAAGGCTCAGGGGACCGATGAAGAAAAATGGGCTGTTTTCCAGCGCGTTCGCGATCAAATCGGCGAGCGTATTCAAAAGTTCGCTGAAACCGGCGAGTAATAAAATAGAATGGAGGAGCCGGGAACTTTTCTCGGCTTCCTTTATTACAGGAGGGATACGTCATGATATCCATTGAAATTTATGATCCGGCCATGTGCTGTTCTACAGGAGTATGTGGGCCAAGTGTGGACCCTGAATTGATTCGCGTATCAACCGTTGTCCATAATCTAAAAAGCAAGAACATCGATATTGCTCGTTATAACCTGGCAAGTGAGCCAGATGCGTTTATTACGAACTCTGTTGTCAATCAGCTGCTTACTGAACAAGGCCCGGATGTATTGCCGGTTGTTTTGTTGAACGGTCAAGTGACGAAAGCCCAAGGCTACCCCTCCATGGAGGAATGGTGTGCGTGGACTGGATTGGCAGAGACCGACTTGGTGAAAAAACCGAAAATGCGTATCGAGCTCAAAACGAAGCAATGACAAAAGGAAGTAGGTGCACAATGATGACTAGATCATTCCATCCTAATGATATTCCACTAACGCCCTATCTCTTTTTTACGGGTAAAGGCGGGGTAGGGAAGACCTCTACCGCGAGCGCGACTGCTATATCACTTGCAGATGCGGGTAAACGTGTTTTGCTAGTCAGTACAGACCCGGCGTCGAATCTGCAAGACGTATTTGGTATGACTATATCCAATCATCCTGTTCAGATTCAAGGAGTGCCTAACTTATATGCTGCCAACTTAGATCCGGAGACGGCAGCAAGTGAATATAAAGCTCAGGTCGTTGATCCCTACCGCGGCAAACTTCCGGATACCGTGATCGCTACCATGGAGGAACAACTTTCGGGTGCATGTACGGTTGAAATTGCGGCCTTTAATGAGTTCTCAACACTATTGACCGATCAAGAACTGAAAGCCGGCTTTGACCATATTCTTTTTGACACAGCCCCAACAGGGCATACACTCCGGTTGTTGCAACTTCCTAGCGCTTGGAGTGGATTTCTAGATGAAAGTACACACGGCGCTTCATGCTTAGGTCCATTAGCAGGCCTGGATTCGAAGAAGGAACTATATAGCAACGCACTGGCAACGCTGAATGATGAACAACAAACAACACTCGTGATGGTGACACGTCCAGATCGTTCACCGCTGTTGGAAGCTGCCCGTGCTTCATCCGAATTAAGAGAGACGGGAATGAATAATCAGATTCTTGTTATGAACGGCACTTTTGTTCTTCATTCGAACCCAGATCCCATTTCAGAAGTGTTCTATAAACGCCAGCTGACCGCGTTAAATGATATGCCGGAGGCTCTAAAGACCGTGCCCCATTATGAGATCCCTTTAGTACCATATAACCTAACGGGACTATCTCATTTGCGTCAGCTATTTTCACCCATAGAACAAACATTAAGCCTTGAATACGAGGAACAGATTTCAGCACCACCATTAAGCACACTCATCCGTGACATATCTTCATCCGGAGTACGTGTTGTATTTACGATGGGAAAAGGCGGGGTAGGAAAGACAACAATCGCATCGGCCATTGCCACGGGCTTAGCTGAACAGGGACATCGAGTACATCTGAGCACAACCGATCCCGCCGCACATCTTAACCACATTTTAGATGAGGAAGGAAACAACCATTTATCGGTGAGCCGAATTGATCCGAGGGTAGAACTGGAAAAGTACCGTAATGAAGTAATGAGCCAAAATGCCGATTCCTTAGATGAAGATGGCCTTGCTTATTTGGAAGAGGACTTACGCTCTCCTTGTACAGAGGAAATTGCTGTCTTCAGAGCATTTGCAGAGTTGGTTGAGCGGTCACAGGATGAGATTGTAGTGATTGATACGGCTCCAACGGGACATACGCTGCTGCTTTTGGACGCAACGCAAGAGTACCATAAGGAAATTGAACGTTCTTCTGGAGCCATTCCTGATTCGGTGAAGCATCTTCTGCCCCGCCTGCGAAATTCTGAGGAGACCAGCGTAGTTATTGTTACTTTGGCAGAGGCCACGCCTTTTTACGAGGCTTCCCGATTGAACGAGGACTTGAAGCGAGCAAATATCCCTACGAAATGGTGGGCGATCAATCAGAGCTTCGCTGCAACGCAGACAACCGATCCGGTATTACGGGGTCGTGCGAGTTCGGAGGCACAATGGATCTCAGAGATTAAAGAAGCATCGGCAAACCACAGCGTGATTATTCCGTGGGAACCGGAGGAGATAAAGGGATACGATCGGCTCAAAAAACTGGCGGAGAAGTAATGACAGATAAGATTCTACTTATAGAAGTGAGGAGTGATCGTCATGATCATTACGGATGGGGCTAAAGCATACATCGAAGAGATGATGAAAGAAGCTGGGACAACAACGTTAAGATTCTTTAATGCAGGAGCTGGGTGCTGCGGACCAAGTTATCAGCTGTCGCTGGATAAAGCTCAGGAAAATGACATTGTCGAGCGTATAAATCATATAGAAGTGGCTCTCGATCCAACGATTGCCGACATTGTTAGGAATGTTACATTAGATATTGACCAGGATGAAGAAGGTCCTGCATTAATCGTCAGTGGCGGCAGTAGCAGCTGCTGCTAGTGCGAAAATAGGAGGCAACGAAGAACATGGAGAAGAAATATCATGCACTACATGAAGATAAGATTTATATGGGCGGAGCTGCTGATGTCGAAGAAATAGTTAGACAGGAAGGTGTCCGAGTTGTGGTGGACCTTCGAGAAGAAGCCACGGAGTGCGCATCCACAGATGCCAACGTGAAATGGGTTAAGATCCCCTTGGGCGACAATGCAACGGAGAGCGAGGAAGTTTTATTTAAAAAGGCGATCGATGAAGTAGTAAGTGCCTATCACAATGGCCAAAAAGTTGCTTTTCATTGTGGGGGAGGTAAAGGAAGAACAGGAACCGTCGCCATTGGAACATTGCTCGCCCTAGGAGAGGCCCAAACCATTGCCGAAGCTGAGGAAAAGGCCAAGAGCATTCGCAACATGATTCAAATAAAGCCGACGCAAAGAGAATCCCTTGAAAAGATATTTGAAGCATAGTTTGTGATAGCTAGCCACCTGCTCACAGGTGGCTATTTAAATGGATGCATTTTAAAATTAAAACTTGCAAAATACAAATATCTGAGTTATAACTGATCTAAGGTTAGATGCATTCAAAGTGAGTTTGTTTTATTTTTAGTACACTTGGAAGTGGACTATGGGTGTATTCTATGAGTTATTACTTGCAATTTACAAATAATTTGGAGGTTGATTATTGATGGTTGGGTCAAATGCACTTGCTCCATGGATAAAAATCAAAGAGGGAGGATGGTGAATCGAAGCACAGCTGAGAAAAACATGATCATTGCTGCCTTCATCACAGCAGTTAGTTTATTTGGAGACGCCATGTTATATGCCGTGTTGCCGGTAAACAGTGAGGAATTCGGGTTAACAGCCCTTTGGCAGATTGGTGCTTTATTATCGATCAATCGGTTTGTTCGTATACCGATACATCCACTCATTGGTTGGTTCTATACACGATATCCGGTTCGAAATGGTCTATTCATCGCCATCTGCTTAACGATCGTTTCTACATTTGCTTATGGTTACTTTAATGAGTTTATCGCGCTCTTGATCGCTAGATGTGTGTGGGGAGTGGCATGGGCTTTCATTAAACAAGCCGGGCAGTTATTAGTGGTTGAAGCTGTTACGGAGAGCAAGCAGCCAGGAAAACTAACAGGTTTGTTTAATGGGATTGCCGGTGCTGGTGTCGTTATCGGAATGGTTGTAGGTTCCTTATTATCTGAAAGCTTTGATACTTCATCGGTGTTAACCGGTTTTGCAATCATCAGTGTCTTAACTTTTCCGCTTTTGCTACCTATCAAAACAAGCAGTCGAGGTGTAGTGCAGCATGTAGAGAACAAAAATTCGAAAGTACTCATGCTCATGTTTAAGGATCAACGTTTCATCATTCTACTACTAACCGGATTTGTGATTTCTTTATTATTCCAAGGGTACGTAAAATCGACACTAAGCTACTGGATAGAAATGCGGGATTTTAGTGCCTTATCTTTATTAAGTTCGATTAGTGCTGCAACGTTAACAGGGATATTACTCACCCTCAAATTAGCTGCGGATCCTTTCCTTGGTTATTGGGTTGGAAGGTTTAGTGATATCAGGCAGTCGAGAACAGAATGGTTAACGGGAAGTATCATGGCGGTGGGTATTCTTTTTGTCATTATAGCATTCAATCTCCATACTGTTTTTTGGCTCTCGACGCTGATCCTATTACTTCTCGTTTCTTCAATCGTAACTACATTATTAGATGCTGATGCTGCTCAATATGCAGCTGATTCATCCAATAAACATTACGTCGTATCTTCGTATTCCATGACGGTTGATATAGGTGCTGCATTAGGTCCATTTCTGGGTTTCACACTGCTCTCTGTCATTGGAGACACCGCAATGAATGTTGGAGCTGCTCTATTGTTAGTTTTGTGTGGATTCGTATTGCTTCGAGTGAAGAAAAGGGATCGAAAAAATGAATTCCTAATTGATGTCGATAACCATACATAACGTGAGAGGAGAGAATGACAATGAATCATGTTTTAGATGTCCTAGTCATTGGTGGCGGGCAATCGGGATTAGCATCAGGGTACCACCTGAAACAAAGAGGGTTATCCTTTTTAATTTTGGAAGCGAGTGGGGAAGCTGCAGGTTCGTGGCCGAATTACTACGATAGTTTAAAGCTGTTTTCGCCAGCTAAATATTCATCCCTTCCTGGACTATCCATCCCGTCTCCAGGTGACCGATACCCCAATCGAGATGAAGTCGTTCAGTACTTAAAAAACTACGCTTCTCATTTTCAATTACCGATTGCCTTTCATCAACGTGTTGAGCAAGTTTCTAAAGAATCAGGTGTTTTTCAAGTTCGTACGACTACGGGAGAAACATATACTGCACGCAACGTGATCTGCGCTACCGGTTCTTTTAACAAGCCATATATCCCATCGATCTCGGGTCAGGAAGATTTCAAAGGTACTATCATTCATTCCGCCTTTTATAAGACACCGGACCCCTTTAGTGATCAATCTGTTATCGTTGTTGGCAGGGGAAACTCAGCCGTACAAATCGCGATGGAGTTAGCAGATAAAGCCCATACCACGTTAGCTGTTCGTGAGCCGGTCTCGCTTGTTCCGCAGCGTTTTCTAGGAAAGGATATTCATTTTTGGTTTATTATCACCGGTATCGATTCCCGCTGGCCGATAGGGAAGTCATTAGCCAACGCATCTTCCGTCATGGACCTGGATGGGTACAAACAAAGGTTGAAGGATGGCAATCCAAAGCAAAAGATCATGTTTACATCGTTTTATAGAGATGGGGTGATTTGGCCAGATGGTTCAAAAGAGAAGGTGGATAGTGTTATTTTTGCAACTGGGTTTCGTTCCAATCTTTCCTTTATCAAAGAACTAGGAGGACTTGATGCTAAGGGAGATCCTTTACAAGACCGAGGCGTAAGTATGGTAGTACCCGGTCTATATTATGTCGGCCTTTCCGGGCAGCGATCCTTTGCTTCAGCGACCCTTCGTGGTGTTGGTCCTGATGCAAAGTATGTTGTGAAACAAATTCAGAAAAGTGCTAAGTGAACTTATATAACAGGTTGGCAAGTAACATAAGGAAAGAGATTCAAATGGAATTTCATATGATTAATTCTTATCCTTATATCCAGCATTCAAACAAACGTCGGGAAGAAGAAGTGAAAGAGAAGTAGCAGTTCTAACAGACGAACCATTTTTCTATTTGCGGAAAAAGAAAATCGTATTGAACTATAATATACTAAAAAAGTAAGAGAAATTTATGATGTAAAATGTCCCTTAGACAAACACAAGAAACGTCACATTTACCGATGAGACTCGCCCTAACAAATGGCAGCCTTGATGACAAACTGGCAGATGAAAAGTATCTTAGAGAAGCTTAAGATATTATCGACAATTAAGCGATACGTTGATCATTTGTTTCAGTCATAGAGAAGGAATGCCACTTTTGTGTCAATTAAGTTTCCTGATTTATGTCATTAGACATCGGTAGGAATGGTTAAATAAAATGCCCCTTTGAGGGGCTAGCCTGAAAACGTCCGCGGTTGGCAGACTTTCAGTGCTCCAAATAGGCGCTTGCTAGTACCTTTTACAATATGAAAAGTAGCCATATTGTCGCAAATGGCACAAAGGATACAATTTACTTCACAAAATAACTGTTTCGTGAACTAAAATTTAATATTATAATTAACAAAAGGAGGTTATATATATGTCCCAACACAATATTGATGTTTTAATCGATTCTTTTACGGTGTACCTAGAGGTTAACAGAAATTATTCTAAGGGAACAGTCGAAATTTACAACCATGCTATCTTAAGACTTTCCTCCTGGCTCAAAGAAACTAAAAATATTACATACATAGATGAAATTTCAGCAAATGATATTCAAATGTACTTAGGGACACTAAGGCATCCCAAAATCGTTAAAGACACAAACAAAAAACATCCACAAGCAGGCACAATCTATGCTGCTACAACAAGGGCAAGAATCATATCAGCAATAAAGCAATTTTTTAAATGGGCAGTTAAACAACATTATCTTCAGTACGACGTATCGCAGTACATAGAGAACCCCAAACTTGGAGATCGCCTCCCCAAAAGCCTCACATTGCAAGACGCTATGAAATTTGAAGAATTCACCGCAAAACGCAACTTCAGTGAAAGGGACTCATTAATAACTACACTTTTTCTATTATTAGGACTTCGGGTCTCGGAACTTGTAAGCATTAATTTAGAGAATTTTAATGAAGATGATGGGTCGCTAACAATTATAGGTAAAGGGAATAAGGAAAGAAAACTCGTATTAACACCAAAAATCCTACGAGCGCTTGAAATTTATAAACCGGCTAGACAAGCGATCCTTGAAAAGCGTAACAGAGTAGAGGAAGCAGCTTTATTTATATCTCAAAAACAAGGAAAAAGATTAACAAGAAGAGCCGTGGGATTAATCATTGAGTCCATTGCAAGTGAAGCCGGAGTAAAAGCAAACAACCAGAAAGTTACACCTCATAAGTTGAGACATACTTGCGCAACAGTATTATACAATGACGGTGAGGGAGCAGATTTATTAGCAATCGCGGATTTACTTGGACACGCGGATCCTAAGACAGCTACGATATATACAAAGGTCAATATAGAGAAAATGCGAAAAATTGTAACTTCAAACCCTTTAGAATTAACTTAAAGGGAGTGACACAAATCCCCCCTCGTATAAGGCATTTGTGACACAAATCTCCCCCTGTAAATGGCGGTAATTAGAGGCTGTGACACAAATCTCCCATTATAATCGGCGGAATAATACAAAACTAACCCAGTGAATATAAATTGGAATGATATTATAATTTTATTATAGGAGTAATAGTCAAATAAATGATATTATATTCTGTACGCAATAAATGAGGGGAAGTTTGTGTCAATTATAAGAGGAGGTTTGTGTCAATTAACACATAAAACGGAAATCTCTAATATAAACAAGATGATATCAGATTTTTTGACATATGTACAAAATACGAGTTTTGTGTAAAAGTGTTAGTGAAACCACCGTGCAACGGCCATTTTTACATCAATCGTATAATTTCATCTTATCCATATTATTGACGGCTTTTCTCATCTCTTCATCTGTTAAATGCGTGTAAATCATCGTTGTCTGAATCGACGAATGTCCCAGCTGATTCTTCAGCTTCGGCACGTCGTTGTTCTCACGATGATAACGTGTTGCAAATGAGTGTCTCAAGGAATGCACCGTCAATGCCGGCTTACCAAACGCTGCAGCGTATTTTTCAATCAGCTTTTCGATCGACCTTGGCGTCAACCGCCGGCTTTGGCCTTTGCGTCCGATCGGCGCTGCTATAAACAGGTAATTTTCCGATTTTTCCGGTTTATACCTAGCTTCACGGATCTTCAAATAGCTCTCCAGGTCCAACAATGCTTGCTGGCTAAAGTATACATATTGCTCTTTATTGCCTTTACGCAGCACACGCACTTGGCCTTTGTTCATATCCAAATCCTCGATGTTAATTCCCGCTACTTCAGATAAACGCAGTCCGGAGCCGAGAATTAGCGAAACGATCGCCGTATCCCGTTCCCGGTTAAATTCATGAAAGCGCTGTAAACGTTTATTGGTTTTATGGAGTTCCCCAAAATCATGAGCCACAAACTGACGGAACTTCTCGAGATCGTCTTCCCGCAAAATTTTGCCTTCAATTCGGTAAGCGATCGTTTCCTGGCTTTCCTTAATTGGATTAAAGTCGATTTTGGCCATGACATTACGCTGAATATATGGCTTAAGATCCGGAGTTTCGGCCTTGTTTTGAAGATAATCAAACAGCGATTTTAATGCAGACAACTTCCGGTTGATCGTATATTTGTTGTTATCCAATTGATATTCCAAATAATACAGAAAATTTTCGACTTCTCGGACGGTCAGCGATTCGAGTACGGACATTTCAATGTTTTTGCGATCATGGATGTTCGATTTAACTGATACAAGCCAATCAAAAAAGATGAGGTAATCGTGACAGTAGTTCAGCAGCGTCGTATGCGACAGTTTGCGTTTTCGGCCATCGATGTATTCGGTCACGTACCACGGGAGCTCAGCACTCTTGGCTTCCACGCGTTTCATATAATGCAGCTTCGCAATTTTATCCACTTATTGCCAACCTCCCTTGTTTCCAGAGTAACTTATTTATAATTATTCGTCAAATTATTATTTTACGTAATAATATTCGCTGGTCCGAAGCAACATCCTGCGCGCAATGGATTCAATCCACCGCTGTGTCCTTGTTTCCGTTATCCTCGATTGTATCTGGTGTAACTTCGTTAGTCTTACCCCAACGGCGTCGATACCACTGCACTACGGAAGTCCGTTCGTAGGGGCGCTTGCAGGCACAGCGTTCTCATGGGCTCAATTGTCTTGAACGTCCACATCAAGCCCAGCTTGACGGATTACGTTCATAAGGTATGTTCACATCTCATCGGAATCCGGTTCCCCCGGCTGCATTAGCAGCCGATGCAGCACCGCTCCGACCATCATGTCAACGAGAACTGCACAGTCCACATCGTCGGCAAGCCATCCCTCTTGCTTTGCTCGTTCCAGCACAGCAATCGCTCGATTTCTGCGGGGAGCCCCGAATGTCCTCCAGTACACACTAAGTGGCGCATATTTTTACAACAGCAGCCGGCAAGTAATTGGCTGCTGTTGTTGTGATTTTGTTGAACGTCAATTATTTTGTGGGATGGTGTTCGGTTATGTCCTCAAGAGTCACCCCCTACCGCTGAACCGTTTGATCGCTTCCTCAGTCACCGGCTGGAAGAGGTTAATGAGGTTGCCGTCGGGATCACGGAACAACACAGCACGGTTCCCCCACGGCATCGTGGTCGGTTCCTTTACCCACTCGTCGACAAACGGCTTCAAGCGCTCGTATTCGGTATCGACATCGTGGACGCGAAACTCGAGGATGACAGTGCGATTGTCGGCCGCCACTGCGGAACCAATGCCGAACAGTGGCACCGTCTGGGAGTGACCGATCGCCAGGGTGCACGATGGCACAACGAGTTCGGCAAAGGCAGCCGCAGGACGTTCCGCCGAAACACCCATGACTTTCTCATAGAACTCAACAAGACGATCCACATCTTCGGTAATGATACGTACAGAAGCAAAATTCATAAAATACCATCCTTCCTACCTTCCTATAATAAATGATACAGTACCATATCATTTTTTGGGCAAGAACAAGCTCTCCACCCCAGATGTTTACTTAATCGATAATAAAATAACGCTACTGACAACAGTATGTCAGTAGCGTTTTAACATTTTCGGGTATTCTCTCTGCTAATGTTGATACCGCCCCGTTGTCGCATGCACCTGTTTTCGATGCGGGCCCCAATTCATCCACCTGCAGACCGCTCTCTTTCAGACGTCAGGCCAATGATTGCCATTCCGCTTGACATGGAATTGCACTCGTCCTATCACCGGTACCACCCTAAAATTCCCCGTGTTGCTGCCATCTCTGACTCTCTAGTATGAATTTTTTTACTCATAAATTAATAGATCCAGGATTATATTTGAACTGCAGTCACATCCATCTCCTTTCGTGGTGTGCTCATGAGGTGATCGTAGAAGAAAAAACAGCATTTGATTATGCGCGGACCAAGTTCTTGTCCATTACGGTAATAGGTACAAGTTCTTGTCCTTGGCTCGCAAAAGCCGCTAAAATAGCGACTTGGTCGTAATGTATTTTAATGGTATATGGAACTATATATTACCTTTTGGTTTTCATAGAAAGACCTGCTCTGGTTTTTAAACGAGCAGGTCTTTCTTTGAAAACCAACATGAATTAAGAGACAACGAATTGAACTATAAGTGGAGTTCCGGGATCTAACGCATCGCCTCCAGGGATGGTAATCGTAGTTGTTGTAACAGAAGAAACGTCTGCTGTTTGCATCAATCCATTCACATAAAGGTTGTAATAGTTGAACGTACTCGGAAATACCGTGGCAGCTGTTCCTGCATCATTGGTAAACGCTGTTGCTGCAATTGCAAACGTTGCTCCTGTTCCCGTTCCAGCACCAGCTGTAGAAGTGAATCTTCTACTATTTTGATACGGTGGTACTATTGGCATTTTCATCGCCTCCCTTCTTTCTTGAGAATCATACAGATTTTCAAGCAAAAACTTAGAAAACATGCCTGATCCTCTTGTACAATAAATGCAGTGGGTTCGAGAGAGGTGAGGGCATTCTTTTAAAAATTACTAAACAGTAACATTTGCCTTTAGCAGTACTACTTCTAAAACGATAGGAGTTCCCGCATAGATTGTCGTGCTTTGTGCCGGAAATAATAAGCTGGTAGGATTTACATCATACGAATTACCCGGCTGAAGAATTCCATTTATATAAAGATTGTTAAAACTATTTAGGTCGAATGCAGAGAAATCCGCAACTGGGGCTTCCCAGATCGTTGGTGAAAAGATTTCAGGGCGAAAAATGTTTCCAATTCCCTTCGGAGACAATTTCGACCGCTCCGTCGATCACTTTGATGGCGGTCTGATCATCAATCGCATACGTCTGCCCTTGCATCCCAGCGGCCCCATCTCTCTGCAGCAGTCATGTTGTTTTCAGGCAGCATCTCGTGGTCCAGATGCGGAAATATTGCAAAATTAACCAGACTCAGCGTTTCATCGCCACCGGTGGGTGGAGTCCAGCCAACGAAGAATTCCCCGATGTTAGGTGCCATCACCATACTCCCGGCGCTCAGTCCCACATAAACTGCCTGCAGAGACGGCAAGAGGTCTGCCAGTCCGGACTGCCGCATCCAGTAGCACAGGTAGAGGGCGTCGCCGCCCGCAACCAGCAGGACGTCCGTCTCCCGGACTAGCGGCACCCAGCGGTCTTTGTCGATGCTTGGCAGCGCTGTGAGCTCCAGCACGCCGACGGACTTCCAGCCCAGGTCCACCATGGGATTCTCGGAATTCCCGCTGATGAACTGCCAGGCTTTGACGCCGGGGCCTACCCAGGGGTGTCCGTACATCGCGGTGGGGATGCAGAGGGCGTTGGAGTCGGCGATCGGCTTACCCAGCATGTCAACTAGCGAGTCGTGTATGCTTTTGTTATTAATGCCTGCAGATGTGAGCAATAATTTCATAACTTCACTCCTTTGTGTGCGTCTGTCGTTTATTCTTTTAGGCTTTAGAGGGGGTGTCTACATAAACTACAATATAGTACATTTCAGTTCGGATTGTTTCTTACAGATTGCTAATCTAATCTCCCCGTTAGCTTAATGAGAGAGCGTAAAATATTTTGTGTAAATAGATAACATAACAAAAGGAAGACCTTTTCTTGTAGAATGAAGTCACCACAACCAACTCCCAAGAAAGAGGTCTTCCCTATGAATCGTCTGTTAGAAACCGAACTAACCGCATTTTTAGATTATGAAAAGTATGACCGTATTGGTGTGAACTCAGGAAACTCCCGAAACAGCAGCTATAGAACGCACACTACACACCGAATACGGAGATCTAAAGATCACCATTCCTAGAGATCGCAACGGAGAGTTTAAACAGCAAACCGTCGCTCCGTACAAACGATCCAATGACACGCTGGAGTCCTTCGTCATTCACATGTTTCAGAAAGGTGTTACAATGACGGAGATTGCTGACCTCATTGAGAAAATGTATGGACATTCACTACACTCCGCAGACCGTATCCAACATGACAAAAGCGATGGTCGAACACGTCGATGCCTTCACTAAACGTACGCTAGCTAAGCGTTATGTTTGTGTGTACATCGATGCTACATATGTTGCTGTGAAACGAGAAACAGTTCCCAAAGAAGCTGTTTATCTTGCTGTTGGTATTCGTGAGGATGGCTCAAAAGAGGTATTAGCGTACACAATTGCTCCTACGGAGTCAGCTTTCATGTGGAATGAACTGCTTCAGGACGTTAAGGCACGGGGCGCCGAAGAGGTTCTGCTCTTCATCTCGGATGGTTTAAAGGGCATCGTATCTGCCATTGAACAGGTTTATCCTCGAGCGAAATCTCAATCCTGCTGCGTTCATGTCGCACGCAGCATTGCCCATAAAGTACGTGTATCCGATCGACTTGAGATATGCAATGACTTCAAATCCGTGTACCGTGCTGAAAGCGAAGAACAAGGAAAGGCTGCCCTAGAAGATTTCTGTACCAAGTGGAAGTCTAGCTATCCCAAGGTTGTGAAATCTCTACAGGAAAACCCCTATATCTTCACGTTCTACAGCTTTCCAAAACCCATCTGGAGAAGCATTTACTCTACAAATCTCATTGAGTCGTTCAACAAGCAAATTAAGAAATACACCAAGCGCAAAGAGCAGTTCCCACACGAAGAAGCTTTGGGAAAATTCTTAGTTGCTCAGTTTGAGAGCTATAACCAACGCTTTGCAACGCGTTGCCACATCGGCTTTGATCAAGCACGTGCTGAACTACAGGCTATGTTCACAACCACGGACTAAACAGAGGCTTCTACAAGACAAGGATATCTCCATTTACACATAATTCTTGACGCTACCCTTAATGAACTAGAGCAGTGAAAGGTAGTTAAATGCTTATCTAATCGGTAATAAGACTATGTTCTTGTCCTTTACGGCAATGGGTACAAGTTCTTGTCCTTTTTATGAAAATGGTGCTACAACAAACCGTGCCTCGAACGTTTAATACAACCATTCTTTTTCATAGATGGCATTGTTTTAGCCTCTATAATCTTAGATTAAAAATTGCCTGTCGGAATTATGCATTTGTTATGAAATACTTGCTTCGTTTCTTTTTTCGACTACCTTTTCTATGAAATATCAAAAATACAAATTCAATAGGATACAAGAGAAAATGCCGACCAGCACTGACGCCTCAGATTAAACACCCTCATTTTGAGTTTACTTTAATTAAATTCCTGTTTAACAAAGTCAATGAGCTTGGACTTTAATGCATCACCGTGCTCTCCCTTATGGTACATATCTGTTCCATGATAACCACTCTCATCCACAATTAGCTCTTTATCAGTTGCTCCGGATGTTTGATATAATTTGCGCACTTCTTTTTCAATCGAGCCTCCATAATCACCAGGTGAAAAAACAAACAGGGATGGCGCTTTAATCTTTTTGACACTTGGAATTGCATCATGGGGCCCACATTGTGCAGGAGAAGAAAGAATGATTAGCCCCTCAATAGGCAGCTCTTGACGAACGCCTGCAATGATTGCTGTTGTACCGCCACATGATGCTCCTGCCAAAAATATTTTTTTTGCACCCAATCTTTTGAGTTCGCTTAAGGCTGCATCTGCATCACGATCTATAGGTTGAAGATCCTCTTGGGTATTCTGTGAGGCACCGTGATTACGATATTCAGGAATAACGACTAGATATCCGCTATCTGCCAGTTCAGTTCCCATGTCAAGAAAAGAGCAAATGTTATAGCCTTGCTCGTGTGCAAGCAGGACTCCTTTATTTCCGCTACCAAGCACAAGCGCTGACAGATACACCCCATCACTGGTTGTCAATGTAGTTGCTTTATCGCGTAACTCATCTGGAACACAACTATTCACAAGATGCCCGTTAGAAGACGTCACGGTTCGATCCGGCCAGGCAGGATCATACTCAACCGTTGGGGTTGATGGTATGTTCGTCACTTCAGCAAGTGGTGTTTCATTCCCGGTCTCGGTTGTGGGGGATGTATTTTGAGGTAGATCAGTTGAAGAATGATCTTCATTTGACGATACAGGCATTTTTGCGGAGCATCCTGTAATGGTTACTAACAAAATGAGCAAGACAAGTACCATTTTTGTTTCTTTAAAAGATACGATCATAGATTTTCCATACCTCCAACTTTCACTGAATTTACAACAGAGTGTTCTATTATCACTTTGAATTAACGTCTGGTTGTACTTTGATTAGTTTTTTTCTTGGAATCCTCTGCTTTTGTCACTTGTATTGGGGGATCGACACCGTTTAGTTTCATATATTTAATATAGTCCAGAGATATCATCATTTATTGAACAAATTGTCAACAAATTGTCTCCGAGTTTCAATCAGTTAGATATGGGTCTGTCAATAATTTTGT
>NZ_JAGGRD010000046.1:0-78059 GCF_018613005.1 Paenibacillus sp. ISL-20 | reverse complement strand
TTCTATGCACCCCAGCCAAAAATTCCTCTATGACTTCTTCTCCTCACACTTACCACAGGGTGAAATCCTGCGAATTCATGAGTCTGAGTGAGGAAACTGAATCATTTCGAGGGAGCTCAATAAATCCTCGAAGCTTATGTCTTAATTTTTCTCTAGTATAACAAGTGAATAAACCGTACCCCCAGATTCACCTCCTGACATGGCACTCTGACTAACCACTTTCCATCCCCCTTCTAAAAGTTGATTCAACTCAGTCAAGTTATTCCTTTTATCGTTAAAATAATGAACAACGATTGCCTTTTGCATGAAATCCTCCCCTCCCAGAAAGCGTAAATAAGATTTTAGCGTTTCCAATTGCCACTTCGGTTTTAATTATAAATTCTGGGTCATTTTTGCGTTATCCTGCCCGTTAACGTAATGAAGCTGCCGATCAGCGCCGGCAGCTTATTCCTGGTCGTTTCCCGTTAGCTTAATATAAAAAACGTTGGTAATAACATTCAACTGCCCCAAAACAATTACCGCTCGTGTCAGAACCCTTGTTCAAAATTGAAGAAGACACATTGGTTTTTGTTCTGTTCTAAACACATTTTGTACTGATTCAAAATATGTATAATCAGATAACCTAGCTAATCCAAGACGGATTAATGTTTTAAAGTCTACTGCCCCCATAATTAGAGAAGAAAACTCAGCGACATCCATGCTTATTTCCACATCGTAATCAGTGTTCTCAGTTATAGTTGGAAATCCATTTACAAAATGTATTATTGTACTGCCATTATTTGACTCGAAGAAAGTATCAACTATAGAAATTTTCATCTTGCAGTTTTGATTTCCAAAGTTACGATTCACTAGCTTATCGAATAGTGTTTTTATATCAACTACTCGGTACATAATTCCCATGCCTATTGTACTCGTCTCGAGATATTTGGATAAAAAAGAATCATACGTACCTCGTGAGGGATCGGAAAGTAAAAAATGGAAATATTCATCCTGGGTTTCTATTATTACACGTTCTACTTGATCAAATTGTGTATGAAGGAATGTACAGAATTCCAAAAGAACATCAGGAGTTTCGTAAACAAGTTCTTTGATGACTAGATCGTTTTTGTACTGATAATGCGTGTGGAATGAAAATGCCAGATATCCTAAAATTTTTCCATCTTTTCTATATCCCACGATTCGATTCTCGCTAAAGTCAAACAGATCACCCAGACATTTATCCAACCTTTCAGTTAAACCGTTTGTCCTTTCAAAAAACCTGTTGTAGCAATTAAGAACCTCATTTCTGTCGTCATTATGTAAAAATTCAATATGTTGCTTTGAATCACCTCTAGGGAAACCTACTGTTTTTACTCTATATTGATTAATTTGACTGCCATATCCGAACCCCATTTTCTTATAAAATCCTGCATCAAATGGGTATAGTGTGACCAATGGCACTCCGCTTTCCTTATAACGTTGGAAAGAGAACTCTATTAGTTCTTTGGCTATTCCTTCCCTTTTATGCAGTAAATCCACCGCAACAGAACCAATTCCTCCTACACTCATAATTGTCGATGTAACATTCATTTTAAAGTCATAAAGACACATTCCGCCTAAAAGTTGTTTATCCCTATAAGCTCCAAACAGATCTTGCTGAGGAAACTGCTTAATACTATTTTCAATCCAACTTTTCAACCTGTTTACGTCATCTTCCTGATATCCAATCCATGGATACGAATTACAAGAAATTTCTGTAAATGCATCTACGTCTTCTATTGCAAGTTTTCGAACGGTATTCATCTGATATACAACCCTCTCTGTTAATTATTTACATTCAATAGTGTAGTCAGGGTTAACATATTACAGCACCTAATACGTCAACAAGTCAATGAACAGTTATAGTTGAACTTACTACCCATTAGCTTTATAAAATGAGCAGGTGCGGTAGCCTGCTCAACAATATGTATTATTCAACTATCGTGTCCCGTTAGTTTAACAATAATGGATTTCCATAGTCAGGGATGTAGTGGGGATAATTCTATATCAATTTTATCTGCAATTAGAGTGTAAAACTCTGGAAACCTCGGATCTGTGGAGCTAGGTATTTCTTCAAATACCCGTATAAATAACCCCGTGGTACCAATTGCAGTTAAAATCTCACCAACTGTCCAGCTTCGCCCTAAGGTCTTACCTAATCCAGATCGTTCCTCCTCAGGCAACAGCTTAGCGAAAGCAACTTCTCCTTCCTTAATACTATCGTCAAAATAATTACCAGTTGGATGTTTTAAATGGTATGTATTCATCCATGCATGTGCGAAAGGATGGAAGTCAGTCAAGATAAACCGGCCATTTTTTCCTAGTCTGCGACGAACCACAGAGAAAATAGAGCTGAGGTCTGTAAAATAATGCAGAACTCCAAATTCCATCAACACGATGTCAAATTCGCCTAGCGTCTCTTCGTTCGTGATATTTAAGACGTCAGAACAGATATAGTTGAGTTCCACACCCGCGGCAGAGGCAGTCCGCATCGCGTACAACCGATTTTCTTCAGATATGTCCACCACGGTAACATCAGCACCTAGCAATGCTAACGAAATTGCTTTTCGACCGTGCGAGCCAAGGAGGTTAAGAACTCGCTTGCCTGCTAGATCACCAATATACTTTAACCAATATCGAAGATGATGCTTGTGTTCCAGCTTCAACTCGCTCGCAAGTTCATCAGGGGTTCCATATTCTTGAACCCAAGCCTGATACGCTTTCGTTTCCCACGCAGTCTTATTTGTAATTGCCAATTTTTCTTGCATTCACGTACCTCCCAGATTCATATGTAGACACTAGCTGGAATATAGTACCACTAATGTACAAATAGTCAACATTATTCTTGCTCTACTGCCAGTTAATTGAGAAAAAGACAGCCGACCAAAAAGCCAGCTGCCTTCAAATGTTTTCATTGAGCTATCGTGTCCCGTTAGCGCAATAAGGCTGTGGATGAACCGACAATAGTCAAGAGTTAAATGCTATCTTAACGCCATTAACAAATCATCAAATTTTCCTCGCCATTCTCGGTGAGTCGTCCATTTAACATCTTGATTGTCACCATGTCTCCTAGGGACAATATGGAAATGGGTGTGAAACACATCTTGTTGTGCCTCGGCTCCTGAACTGTTGATTATCTGGACATTTTTGATTCCTAACTTTGTGTTATATAACATAGTTATCTTTTTAACAACTGACATTACTTTTATCAATTCATCTTCAGGTGTGTCAAAAATGTTCTCATAATGCCTTTTTGGAATAATTAAAGTATGATATTCATTTACGGGATTTATATCGAGAAAAGCATAAACGGACTCATTTTCATAAACCTTCCAAGAATTAGCTTCACCTTTTACGATTTTGCAGAAAATCACAGTCTTCCATTGACAATCTCTCCTCCTTACCCCAGTAACAAACATTTAAGGGACATTCGAGTATTGATTTAAAGCGGAACAAGCAAGGTTACCGAACCTTTGTATATCTGAAATATAATCAAATCCATTTTTCCCTCCAAAAGTCCAAAGACTATTTGTCATTCTCACCACCACTGCTTTATGCTTAGGTATAACAGTACATGAACATCCTGAAGCTCCGAGAATTTGATAGCTCCCTTCAGGAAGGTCCGAGCCCAATTCAGAGTTTTTTACATTCTTGTCTTGTATCCACCAGAATGATCCTAGCCTTGGTAAATAGGATGGTAACGAAGAAGGAGTTAAGACAGAAGTGAGGTTATTAAACAACTCTTTGGGCAGGATTTGTTGACCTTGAAAATATCCCTTGTTTAAGTGGAAATTTCCCCATAAAGCAAGATCCCTTGCGCTTACATAAAGATTACGATCACTACCTTCATCTGATTCAAGTCTTAAAGTGGGGTAGCTATTAGGATCATTTATATCGCAAACTAAAGATTCTTTACCTGCTGTTCTCCACTCGCTCTGCGTTATACCCAACGGTTCAAACACTCGCTTGTTTATTAGTTCGGCTACAGTTTTTCCGGTTGCATTCTTGATAATTGCTGCTAGTATTTCAGGTCTTTTTCCTTCAAAAGCCGTACCTGCTTCAAACCTACGTAGTACACCGTCTCCTTGAAATTGCAAACCCGTTGTCCTTGTAACTAAATGTCTAATTGTTGTGTTATTTAGAATGCTACTATCATAAGTCATTAAATAATTACTTATTGGCTCATCGAGACTTTTTATTGCGCCATCATGTATAGCGATAGCAGCTGCTAGACCTACATATGTAACCCTTGTTGAATAAACATTAAATTGAGAAAACACGTCCACCTTTCTGGCACCCTTATGGAAATGATGATATCCAGAATACCACTCATGAAGGATTTTGTTGTCTTTCATAACGCATATTGCAGCAGCCGAAGCAGCAATGCGATCTTTAATTTCATTTGTATATTGATTCAAATCATTAAAGTAATCCATTTGCTACACCTCATTTCACAGAATATTTGTTCGTATATAATGATAATGATTTCGCTTAATTTTTGGAAGGATATTATCAAGGAATCTGCCCTTATTAAAAAAGGAGCGCATTCACCTGCTACCTGCTTATTCAAACTTTGAATAATTCTTTTAATGGACCGGTAAACATCAATCTTACCCACGTATTTAACTAATAATCTAACGGTTCCAAATATGGGGGAGGGGGGGATTTCCAAGTCAGCAGAAGAATCTTTTATGCCAGTTTGCGGTAAGCACTTGCTTTAAATAACGAAGTGTCTACAAATAGTCTACATTTACAGAATAAAAAAATAAAAACCCGCTCTATGAGCGGGTTCTATGTATGGAGGCGAGGGGAGTCGAACCCCTGTCCGAAGATAACGACAACACAAGCTTCTACGGGTGTAGTGACAGATTTGATGTCACCCTAGAGACTCCCTGTCACCGGATTCCCTTCAGGTCAGCCTGATTGTCTTCTTCAGCTAGCCCCAGGCGGAGACTAGACAGCGTATCCCACTAAAGTTGAGCCCTCATCCCGGTACATGGGCGATACAGAGCGAGAGCACGCTCACAGGTTATTAAGCTGCGAAAGCGTAGTTGTTTTGTTGTTTGCCGTTTAATTGGCTTTAGCGTTGATGAAGTGGACGCGTCCCCACTACCCGCTACTCATGCCCGAACTATCCCCGTCGAATCCAAAAACGCCCCCTTAAGTTGGAGAAATGCCGGTGTTTCGCACCTTAGCGTTCCTGCCAAAAAGGGCTATCGGATTAAATCAAGAATATTCAGCCATAGCAGTCGATCTATGCCGCAGACTCTTTCCCTCCAAGAAAGAAGAATGCGCCAACTGTATGCTGATTGTCAAAGATCTTATTGATCTCTCTTACATCAATTAGTATATCACATTTGACATCAAAATGATATATACATTGCAGGTAACACAGCTAAAAGCTGCCATCCTGCTAGTTGCTCCATTACCTTGCAATCTTCTGCTTCTCGCGCAGCGCACGCTGGATATCGCGTTGTGCATCTTTCTTGGCGGCATCGGCTCGCTTGTCGTACTGACGCTTACCTTTACCGAGGCCCAGCAACAACTTCGCATAGCCGTTACGGATGTAGATCTTCAGCGGTACGATTGCGTAGCCGTCCTGCTTGGACAGGCCCAGCAGCTTGCGGATCTGCTCCTTGTGCAGCAGCAGCTTCCGTGTACGCGTAGGGTCCGTCGGGTTGTTGCGGTTCCCTTGCTCGAACGGACTGATATGCATATTATGGATATGAATCTCGCCATTCCGAATGGTGGCGAACGCATCTCCAATATTGGCACGGCCGTTCCGTATGGATTTGATCTCCGTTCCGGTCAGCACCATCCCGGCTTCATACGTATCCTCGATGAAGTAATCATGGGAAGCTTTTTTGTTCTGGGCCAGAACCTTCCCGTCACTTTTCTTACCCATGGTCTCACCCCTTGTCATCAACAATGATAATGGAAAAAGGACTTCCAGCAGACCGCCAATCGCAATCTCACCAGAAGTCCATTGTATCAAACGTCAGCCTCCAAAAGCAAGGTGGGGCAAGCGCCTCCAGCGTTAGATCAGGAGGAAGAGCTTACTTTTTCTTCTTCCGGACAAAAGCGGCTGTGCCGTTTCCGCCCTTGCTCTTCCGTTTGCGGGCACCCCCGCCGCCGGGGTTGCCTCCAGCATTGCCGCCTGGAGTTGGACCTTCGCCGATGAAAATGCCGCTGCCCGCCGTCTTCTTGCGCCGGTTCTTCCCGCCGGCACCGCCAGAGCTGCGAGCGTTACGGTCAAAGCCTAGCGCACCGCCGCCTGCGGAACTGTATCCGCCTTTGCCGGAGCCAAAGGCGAAGTTCGACGCCTGCTGCTCGTCGGCACCAGCACCAGCAGCAGCGCCCGCTCCAGCTGGCGCCTCGCCGCTGCGCTTGCCGCGGCCACCCTGGCCGCCGGCGCTGTCACTGCGGCGTCCGCCTGGCACGCCGCCTTCAGCCGCGCCGCGCTTACCGCCGCGGCCCTTACCCCCGCGGGCCGCGCCATCGCGGGCACCAAATCCGCGGCCGCCGTTGCCGCCGCGGTCGCCTTCGCCGCGCCCTTGACGGCGCGGCTTCATATCCACCATCTCAAAATCGATGGTGTGATCGTCCATGTTCACCTTCGCCACGCGAACCTTCACATCATCACCGATGCGGTATACCTTCGAGGTCCGCTCCCCGATCAGCGCCATATGGCCCTCATCGAAGTGATAATAATCGTCGGTCATCGCGCTGAGACGAATCAAGCCTTCGACCGTGTTCTCCAGTTCAATGAACATGCCGAAGCTGGTCACGCTGCTGATGATGCCTTCGAACTCTTCTCCGACCTTATCCAGCATGAACTCGGCTTTCTTGAGCGCTTCCGTATCCCGCTCTGCATCCACAGCCACACGCTCGCGCTCGGAGGATTGCTGAGCGATGTCAGCCATCCGGCCGGCCAGATGCTCATGACGCTTCTCATCGAGCGCGCCGCCGCTTTCCAGTACTTCTCGGATGACCCGATGAATGACCAGATCGGGATAACGCCGAATCGGAGACGTAAAGTGGGAGTAATATTCCGCAGCAAGACCGAAGTGGCCCGTGCTCTCCGCATCATATTTCGCCTGCTTCATCGAACGGAGCATCATCGTGCTGAGCACCGTTTGCTCCTTCGTGCCTTGAATGGCTTCCAGCAGGTTTTGCAGGGCGCGCGGATGGATCGAGTTGCCCCGTCCCTTCACCTGATGCCCGAAATTGGCCGCGAACGCCATAAAGTTCTGCAGCTTCTCCTGATCCGGGTCCTCATGGATCCGGTAGATGAACGGTACTTTCATCCAATGGAAATGCTCTGCCACGGTTTCGTTAGCTGCCAGCATGAATTCCTCAATGATCTGCTCCGCAATGGAACGTTCTCTTTTGACGATATCCACGGCTTTGCCATTCTCGTCCACAATGACCTTGGATTCCACAAAATCAAAATCCACCGCGCCACGGCGCATCCGGCGGTTCCGCAGCTTCAGTGCCAGCTCGCGCATCAAGCGGAAATCCTCCACGAGGTCACTGTAACGCTCGATCAGCTCCGGATCCTCATCGATCAGGATTTTGCGTACATTGTTGTACGTCATCCGTTCTTTCGTACGAATAACACTGGTGAAGATATCGTGCTTCACGACTTTCATCTGCTCGTTGAATTCCATTTCACAGGACATCGTCAGACGATCCACCTGCGGATTCAAGCTGCAAATCCCGTTGGACAGACGATGCGGCAGCATCGGAATGACCCGATCCACCAAATACACGCTGCAGCCGCGATCGTAAGCTTCCTTATCCAGCTCGGAGCGCTCGCGGACGTAATAGCTGACATCGGCAATGTGAACGCCCAGACGGTAGTTTCCGTTCGGCAGACGTTCTACATTCACCGCATCATCGAGATCCTTGGCATCTTCGCCATCAATCGTCACAATGTTCAAGCCACGCAAATCACGGCGTCCCTGCTGCACAATCTCATCTTCCGTAATGGCATCGGGCGCTCCATCCGCCTCGGCCAGCACTTCCTCCGGAAATCCCTCCGGCAGCTGATGCTTGCGGATAATGGACAGAATGTCGACGCCCGGATCGTCCTTGTGACCCAGAATCTCCACCACTTCGCCCTCTGCCGCAGCTCTTCCTTCCGGATAGCTCACCAGCTTTACGACGACCTTCACGCCATCAACGGCTCCGTTAATCGCATGCTTCGGAATAAAAATATCCCGGTTGATCCGCTTGTCATCCGGCAGCACGAAGCCATAGGCTTCATGGTTCTGGTATACACCCACGACTTGGGTGACGGCGCGCGTCACGATACGGACCACTTCGCCTTCCATTTTGCCGCCATCGTTCTGTTTGGAACTGATCCGGATAAGCACGATATCTCCATTCATCGCACTCTTCAAGTCATTGGCATGAATGTACACATCCGGGTGCTCGCGATCATCAGGAATCAAGAAGGCAAACCCCTTTGCATGTGCCTGCAGACGTCCGCGCAGCAAATTCATCCGTTCCGGCACACCATAACGCTGGGTGCTGGTCAGAATGATTTTTCCGGATTGTTCAAGTTCATTCAGCAGCTTCAAGAATTCCCTGAATTCATGAGCATCCTTAATGGCAAAATGCTGCTCCAATTCCTGGTACGTCATCGGTTTGTATGCAGTTTCCCGCATAAAATTCAGTAATATTTCTTCAGTTATCATCATTATCACCTCGGGGAACCTGCAATTTCATCGTTCCGCTATCCATTCTTTACCTTCATATACTCATACCCTAGTATACACGAATTTAATCTCCGGTATCCTTCCGAACACCGTCTTAACCTATGTATTCCAAAATTCAGGCAAATAAAAAACCCCCGCTCTTCCAAGAGTGAAAAAGCGAGGGTAATGTTCATTGTTATTTCAACATAGCAACAACGATGGCCAAAATCATAAATCCTGCTGCAAGACCTACCGTTGTACGCTGCAGTACGAGATCCATACCGCGAGCCTTTGTTTTACCAAAAAGATGTTCCGCACCGCCGGAGATGGCACCGGCAAGACCTGCGCTTTTCCCTTTTTGGAGAAGAACGACAGTAATCAACCCGATGGAGAAAATAACAAGCAACACTTCAAAAAATACAACCATGACTTCCACCTCCTACGTATGTAAACATCTGAATTTATTATCTTAAGAGACATTCTAGATTCTACATGAAAAACAGCATTCTCATTGTACCACAGCTTTATCGACCTGACAAGGAGTAAGGGGGAATCACTTCATAACTCCAACCACGAACATGCCATCTCCGCTTCTTTGCTTTAATCCCATAAAGAAGACCCCGTACCAGGTGGATCTGGAGCTTTGTTAACCTTTTGGAACCGCCGTATGCGGACCCGCATGTACGGTGGTGTGGGAGGACGGGGGTTAGCACCCCTCCTGTCATAAGCTCAATTGACGGGAAGCTACTGATCAATAGTTACTCAAACTACTCACCCACAAAATTTCCAGCTCACCAAAAAAATAAATGGCCTGCCCCTCCAACGTTGGCAGACCACCTGTTTCATAGCAGCCAAGGCTGCTTTATTTCACTCGGAAGGACCCTGTGCTGATCGCCACAAGTTCGCCCTTCTCGTTCGTAATTCTGCATTCCGTCGTGACCGAACGGTGCGTCTGATGCACGATGCTTGCCGTTACGGTGAGGATACCTGCTCTGGCTGGCATGACAAAATGCACATTCAAATTGCTCGTCACCGTTGATTCGCCAGGACGCTCCAGCATGACGGCAATGCCCATGGCGTTATCCATCAATGAGGAGAGTACGCCGCCATGCACGATGCCCGCCATATTCATATGATGAGGCTGGGCATCCAGCGTCACAACAACCGCCTCCGAGCTGGCAGACGCAAGCTTGCAGCCGAGATATCCCCAGAAGGTGGGCTCCGCCGCTTGGGTCATGGCTTCAATGTACGCCTCCCGGTCTAATTCCGGCTGTCCAGCCTTCGTCTCCGGATTGGCATTGGTATGATTCATCAGGCCGCCTCCTTTTTTCTTCTGACGTCGTTAGTACTGTATCCATTCCAGCGGGATAACATGAATCGCTTATCGTGCCTACTCCGCTATTCTGCGCATCAGCCCGTTCTGCCTTCCTCTTCCTCCTCCAGCAGCTTGCGGCGCAGCACCTTGCCTACCATCGTCTTCGGCAGCGAATCACGGAACACGTACTCGCGCGGAACCTTATAGGCAGCCAGCTGACTGCGGCAAAACTTCTCAAGGCCCGAAGGGTCCGGAGACGCGCCATCCTTCAGCACAATATAAGCTCTCACGCTTTCGCCGCGATAATCGTCCTTCGTTCCGACCACGACGGCTTCCTTCACGGATGGATGCTCATACAGCACTTCCTCGATCTCCCGAGGGTATATATTGAAACCGCTTGCAATGATCATATCTTTCTTTCGATCGATGATCGTAAAATACCCCTCTTCGTCCATCGTTGCCATATCGCCCGTGAACAGCCAGCCGTTACGCAGCGTGTCGAACGTGTCCTCCGGTCGGTTCCAGTACCCGATCATCACCTGCGGTCCTTTCACGATCAGCTCGCCAGGCTCGCCGATGGGCATTTCTTCCCCCGTGTCGGGATCGACCACCTTGGCATCCGTATCCGGAACAGGTACGCCAATGGTGCCGATTTTGCGCCTTCCCCAGATCGGATTTACATGGGTAACCGGGGAAGCTTCGGTCAAGCCGTAGCCTTCGATCAGCCGCCCTTTGGTCAGCTCCTCGAACTTATCCTGCACCTCGACCGGAAGCCCGGCAGAGCCGCTGACACAAGCATTGATCGACGACAGATCATATTCCTTGATCCGTGGGTGATTAATCAGTGCGATATACATGGTCGGCGCGCCCGGGAAGAGCGTCGGCTTCATTTTTTTGATCAGGTTCAGAATCATCGTCACTTCGAATTTCGGTACCAATATCAGCATACCGGCACGGTAGATCGCCTGGTTAAGCAGCACCGTCAGCCCGAACACGTGAAAACAGGGGAGAACCGCCAAATAGCGCTCCTTCCCATCCTCCACCTGAAAGCACCAGTTCGCGGACTGCACGGTGTTAGCGATCAGATTCATATGCGTCAGCATGACGCCTTTGGGAACACCGGTCGTGCCACCGGTATACTGGAGCAGGGCCAAGTCCTTCTCCGCCTTCACGGATTCACAGATCGGGTCATTCGGCGCACTGGCGAGCAGCTTTTTGAAGGCATGGACGCGGCTTCCATAGTTGACGACCGGAAGGGGACCCTCCTTCTTGGCTTTAATCGGGTAGAGGAGATTCTTGGGGAACGGCAGATAGTCCGCCACAGATGTGACGATCATATGTTCCAGGTCCGTCTCCTCGATGACTTTTTCAACACGGGACACGAACATATCCATCGTGATAATGATCTTGGCACCGGAATCCTTCATCTGATGCGCAATTTCCCGCTCCATATAGAGCGGGTTGGTCATGACGGCCACGGCTCCTGCGAGCAGCACGCCATAATACGAAATCACTACCTGTGGGCAGTTGGGCAGCATAATCGCTACCCGGTCGCCCTTCTTAATCCCTTTGCTGCGGAGCGCGTTCGCCATACGATAGGACGACTCCAGCAAACTCCTATAGTTGATCGTTTTGCCCATGAAATACATGGCCGGCCGATTCGGAAATTTCTGTGCCGACGTCACGAGAAATGATGCCAAATTCTGTTTCGGATAATCAAAAGCGGGGGCTACTTCGGGCGGATAAAACGGCAGCCAAGGCTTTGTATCCATACAAAACCAACCCTTTCCTAAGGAATGCTCCTTCTTTCCTACTCCAAGAAAAATCTCTCTCTTTTCAGGCTACATTCACATCTCTTTCGGTGCCGGATGCTACACGGTGTACCGTTCGTTCTTGACGACACGGGCCGCGATGCTGCGCTTGAGGGCCACCGTATCGACCGGCGTGCAACGCGTCAGTTTCTTGAGCACCGACAGCTGCATGCGCAGCATATCACCGGTTTCCACCGAGGCCAGCGTCTCTTTTGCGAGTGCTTCAATGCGCTGGAACGCCTCGTATGCAAACACCTGCGTCATCTCGATCATGCTGGCTGCCTTTTCCTCCGAGGTGCGTTCGATTTGCTTGCGGGTACGCAGCAGCGCACTCTCGAGGGCATAAATATCAATCATCATATCCGCCAGATTAGACAAGGCCTCCTGCTCTTTCTCCAGCTTCGTGCCGAACTTCTGTACCGCCAAGCCGCCTGCGAGGAGGAAAATCTTCTTGCTCATGTCCAGGAAGTGCGCTTCCTGCTCCAGTGTGCCTTCAAAGGTTTGACCAGGTACCAGCTGCAGCAGCTCACCCTGGAGACCTTGGGCTTTTTGCAGGAGTGCGATTTCACCTTTCATGGCCTTCTTCACGAGCGTGCCCGGAATCAGGAGCCGGTTGATCTCGTTCGTGCCTTCAAAGATGCGGTTGATGCGGGAGTCCCGATAGATGCGTTCCACTTTGTACTCTTGGATATACCCATAGCCCCCGTGAATCTGCACCGCTTCGTCTGCTACGTTATCCAGTCCTTCCGAACAGTACACCTTGTTGATCGAGCATTCAATGGCATAGTCGGAGATCGCGGCAGCCGAGTGGATTCCGGCATCCTCGTTGTTGTAATCGATGTCCTGCATCGCTTCCTCCAGCAGACCTGCCGTACGGTACACCATACTTTCCATCACGAAGGTGGTGATGTTCATCTCGGCCAGCTTCTTGCGCATGAGCGGGAACTGCGAGATCGGCGTATCGAACTGTTTACGGGTGTTAGCATATTTCGCGCTCAGCTCGATGGATTCCTTTGCCGCACCGACGGTGCCGGCTGCCAATTTGTACCTGCCGATGTTCAGGATGTTGAAGGCAATCCGGTGGCCCTTACCGATCTCGCCGAGCAGGTTCTCCTTCGGCACCTTCACATCTTCGAAAAAGAGCGGACGCGTCGACGAGCCCTTGATACCCATCTTCTTCTCCTCCGGTCCGAGCGTAAAGCCGTCCATCTCCTTCTCGACAATGAACGCTGTGAAGTGCTCTCCATCAATCTTGGCGTAGACGATAAAGATATCCGCAAATCCGGCGTTAGTTATATATAGCTTCGATCCGTTCAAAATATAATAGTCTCCGTCATCCGACAGGCGTGCCGTCGTTTTGGCACCCAGCGCATCCGAGCCGGAGGTTGGCTCCGTCAAGCAATAAGCCGCGATTTTCGCGCCAGTCGACAGATCCGGCAGGTACTTCTGTTTCTGCTCGGTCGTGCCGAAGAACACGATCGGCAGTGTACCGATCCCGACATGAGCCCCGAAGGAAAGCGCAAAGGACGATCCCTTCGCCAAGTTTTCGTTAATAATCGTGGAGCTGACTTTATCCAGACCGATCCCGCCGAACGGCTCCGGCACATCGGCTCCGAGCAGGCCCAGCTCGCCTGCTTTGCGAAGCAGATCTACCGTCATCTCGTAATTGAGCTTCTCCAGCTCTTCATCGTGCGGCACGATTTCCCCATCGATAAAATCACGCACCGTCTCGCCGATCATGCGGTGCTCTTCCGTGAAATCCTCAGGTGTCAGGATGCGCTGCATATCGGGATTATCGATGACAAAGCTGCCGCCTTTGATTTTCGGTTCTTTGGTTTGGTTATCGCTCATGATTGGTTTCCCCTTTCGGAATGCGGATTAAGGTGGAGTGCAAGGACTGCCTTGGTATTGCTGGGTTGCGACTTGCTGGTTGATCATGGATGATGTATGCGTGACTGTGGTGCAATAGTGGCCGCTCCGCGTGCGGATTGTACTTCCGATCGCTGTTGAGTTTGGATTTCAATGAATGGCTCTATAAGTAGAAGAAATCCAAACTCAAAGGCGACCACTTCGTTTCTCCAGTACAATTCCGCCCTCTCCGCTAGGCTAGAGCACTCAGGTCCTGAGCCGTACCGACGGCTATCCTTGCACTCCCCTGTGGTTGGAGTGAGTGGTGCGGTGTCCGGTCCGGGTACGGAACGGACACCGCACTAAGACTACATCTCAGTGTGAATTGGCTAGTCATGCATCATTAGAAGATCATTGAACTTAGATATCGAAAACCTCGATCTGGTTCATCGAATACAATCAGAGGCATTGCTGAGCTAACTTTCCATAGTCCTTGCTCGGGAGCTACTAGTCCCTTGAGGACTTATAGCGCGAATCGAACCACGCTGAGCAGCTGCAAGGACTAATGCGGGAATCCCTCCCCAAGCCCCTTTGGGGTATGGAAGGAAATTTCTTCTCGCCACAACCCACTCCTTAAGCCCCAGCAGCATGCACCTCGAACACCCCCGCGGCGCCCATGCCGCCGCCGATGCACATGCTCACGACGCCGTAGCCGCCGCCGCGGCGGGCCAACTCCGAGATGAGGCTGACGGTCAGCTTGGCACCGGTGCAGCCGAGTGGATGGCCGAGCGCAATGGCGCCGCCATTGACGTTGACCTTGCTCTCATCGATATTAAGGGCGCGGATGATGTGGAGACATTGCGAAGCGAACGCTTCGTTAATCTCGAACACATCCACTTGATCCAACTCGATGCCCGCCATGCGGAGGGCCTTCGGGATCGCTTCAACGGGGCCGACGCCCATAATCTCCGGCTCTACGCCTGCCAGGGCAAACGATTTGAAGGTAGCCAGCGGGGTAAGGCCCAACTCCTCCGCTTTCTCTCGACTCATGACGGCTACGGCCGCCGCGCCGTCACTCGTCTGCGACGCGTTGCCCGCGGTAACCGAGCCGCCGAGGGCAAAGGCTGGCTTCAATTTGGCCAACACATCCGGGGTTGTGTCCGGCCGGACCCCTTCATCCGTATCGAAGGCAAAGGTTTTGCTGCGCACCTTGCCCTGCTCGTCGGCCGCAGCCAGCGTTACGTTCACCGGTACAATCTCGTCCCGGAACTTGCCTTCCGCGATGGCGGCGGCAGCTTTGCGGTGACTGCTGGCCGCGAAGGCATCCTGCGCCTCACGGGTGATGCCGAAGCGACGAGCCACCTCTTCCGCGGTATGCCCCATGCCGATGTACACTTCTGACATCTCTTCGACAATCGTCGGATGCGGCGCCGGCTTGAAGCCGGTCATCGGCACATGGCTCATGCTCTCGACGCCGCCGGCAACGATCACCTCGGCATGGCCGAGCATAATGCGCTCTGCCGCAAAAGCGATCGCCTGAAGTCCAGACGAACAGAAGCGATTGACGGTCAGCGCGGGTACTGTGACCGGATAACCCGCATACAGCGAGATAATCCGCGCAACGTTAAGGCCTTGCTCGCCTTCCGGCATCGCGCAGCCGAGGATGATGTCCTCGACGTCCTCTTTTTTTAGGCCCGGCGCACGCTCAATGACGGCTTCCAGTACGGCTTTGCCGAGATCCTCTACGCGCGTCTGGGCAAAACCGCCCTTCTTCGCCTTCCCCACCGGGGTGCGGGCTAGGGATACTATGACTGCTTCTCTCATGCCATTCACCTCATCAACTTAAAATGGTTGGATCAAATACCGTTTATGATTGCCGGCCGCTAATCGGCCGTGAAATGAATTCGTAACGGGTGGAACTGATTAAAGAGCCTCCATCATCCAACTTCACCAGCACGGATAACCTGCCACCACCATGCCACCATGTACTGCATGCACCCGTCGATTTGGTGAATCGCACGTTGCGAATGATGATATAACTCTTAGCTGAAGCAGCTCTTAAAGCCCTAATTCCGCAGCGGCTTACCTTTCGCCAGCATATGCTGCATGCGCTGCTGGGTTTTGACTTCGCCGAGCAGGCTGAGGAAGGCTTCGCGCTCCAGGTCGAGCAGATGCTGCTCGCTCACCACGGTTCCCGCAGGAACATCGCCGCCCGTCAGGATGTGCGCCAGCTTCTTCGCGATCAACAGATCGTGATCGCTGATATAACCGCTGCGCTTCATGTCGATGGCGCCCATCTGGAGCACGGCCCGGCCATCACGTCCGACAACGCGGGCTTTGCCCGGCTGCGGCGGAACATAGCCTGCCCGGTCCATCTCTAACACCGCTTGCTTCGCTTCATAGATTCGGTAGTCCTGGTTCATGACCACCGAATCCCCGCTCCG
The DNA here is from genome assembly GCF_018613005.1 of Paenibacillus sp. ISL-20. Taxonomy (NCBI): domain Bacteria; kingdom Bacillati; phylum Bacillota; class Bacilli; order Caryophanales; family Paenibacillaceae; genus Paenibacillus; species Paenibacillus sp. ISL-20. The sequence goes on along the minus strand of NZ_JAGGRD010000046.1, from coordinate 61,921 downwards.
CCCATACCCCATGCGGATCGCTTCATGTCCGCTGGTCGATGCCTTCGCCATCGCCACCATCTCGAAGATTTTGTTGATCTCCGGTTGGAGGTCACTATCCTTGTCGGGATGGCGGTTGCTGGTCATGAGCGCCAGCTCCTTGCAGCCGCCGCCTGCCGGAATGAGGCCGACGCCCGTCTCCACCAGGCCGAAATAGGTCTCCGCCGAGAAGATGATCCGGTCGGCAGGCAGGCACGCTTCCACGCCGCCGCCCAGCGTCATCCGGTGAGGCGCAGCCACAACCGGCTTCTCCAGCGCCTTCAGCTTCATCATGCTGCCTTGGAACAGACGAATGATGTCATCCACCTCATCCCAGTCCCCGCTCTGCGCTTCCATCAGCATGAGCATCAGATTGGCGCCGACGCAGAAGTTGCGGCCTTCGTTCGCGAGCACCAGCCCGCGATAATTCGCCCGAACCTCTTCTACGCTCTGCTGGATCATGACCAGAATATCGGCACCGATTGCATTGTTCGGGGAAGTGAATTCAAGACACGCTATGCCATCCCCAATGTCGATCAGGTTCGCCCCCGTGTTCGAGCGAATGACCCGGTTTTGCGATTTGAGCGCTTGCAGCGAGATCAGCTCAGGCTGAACCTCTACACCCTTATACTCACCTTTGAAATAATGGAACACTCCGCCGTCCTTCTGCTGATAGAAGGACTTGTTGCCGGCGGCAATCCAATCCTTCACCCAAGCCGGAACCGTCATGCCCTCTGCTTCCATACGCTGCACGGATTCAGGCAGTCCGATCAGATCCCACGTCTCGAATGGACCGAGCTCCCAGTTGAAGCCCCATTTCATCGCGTTGTCAATGTCCTGAATGGAATCGGCGATTTCTCCCAACTTATCGGCCGCATATACAAGCACTTGCTTCAATACATTCCAAGCCAGTTCCGAGTAACGGTCCTGCGTACCGAGGAATGCCTTGATCTTTCGCTTGGCTCCCTTCACCGCTTTGGCGGCTTCGATGGAAGCGGAGCTCACTTTGGCGCTCGGATTGTACTCCATCGTGGACAGGTTAAGCGATAAGATTTTGCTGCCTTGTTCGCTCTTTACTTTTTTATAGAATCCCTGGCCGCCCTTCTCACCGATCCAGCCGCGGGTGACGAGTTCATTCATGACATCGGGAACGGTGAACACATCCCTCTCGTTCCCGTCCGGCACGGAGTCGTACACATTTCGGGCCACATGGACAAACGTATCGATGCCAACCAAATCCAGCGTACGGAAGGTGGCGCTCTTCGGACGCCCCAGCACAGGCCCGGTGGCTGCATCCACTTCCTCCACGGTATAGCTGTTCTTCACCATCTCTTGCAATGTGACCAGGAGACCGTAGGTGCCGATCCGGTTCGAGATGAAGTTCGGCGTATCTTTCGCCAGCACTACCCCTTTACCAAGGCGCTTCGTGCAGAATTCAACCATAAACTTCGTAATGTCCGGATCGGTATCAAAGCCCGGGATAATCTCCAGCAGCTTCATATGACGCGGCGGATTGAAGAAATGGGTCCCCAGGAAGTGGCTGCGGAATTCCTCGCTGCAGTCCTCGACCATCGCATTAACGGAAATGCCGGAGGTATTCGTGCTGACGATCGCCCCTTCTTTACGCACGCTCTCAATCTGTTTGAAGATGCTTTTCTTGATTTCCAGACGCTCCGTGACCACCTCAATGATCCAGTCCACATCCTTCAGCTGGCTCAGATGATCCTCGGTATTGCCCGGGGTGATCCGGCCCACAAAATCAGCGCTGTACAGCGGAGCCGTGCTGGATTTAGGGAGAGCGGCAATCGCTTTGGAGGCCAGCCTGTTTCGTACCTTCGGATGATCCAGCGACAATCCGGCTTTTTCCTCTTCCGCGGTTAAGGAACTTGGAACGATGTCGAGCAGCAGGCAGGGAATGCCTGCGTTGGCGAGATGGGCGGCGATCCCCGACCCCATGACGCCCGAGCCGATCACGGCGGCTTTGGTTATGTTTCGACTTGCGATACCGGAACCGCTGACGGATTCCTTGGTAATGGTATTACTCATTGCACAACGACCTCCTGTTCATGGATTTCGGATAGACCGAATACGGATAACTCCAGGATTTCCGCGATATCTCGCGTTTTTACGCTTTCTTCCACTTCCTTCAGCTTCGCGCCGTCCTCCAGCATCGTCAGACAGAACGGACAGGCTGAACTGATCATCGTCGGGGATACGGCAAGCGCCTGCTCGGTGCGTGCCAGATTCACGCGCTTGCCCGCGTCTTCCTCCATCCACATCTGCCCGCCGCCGGCCCCGCAGCACATCCCGTTCTCGCGATTCCGCTCCATCTCCAGGAGCTCAACGCCAGGAATGGCGCGAAGCACGCTGCGCGGCTGATCGTACACATCGTTATACCGTCCCAGGTAGCAGGAGTCATGATAAGTAATTTTCTCCTGAACCTGATATTTAGGCTGAAGACGCCCTTCCTTCACCAGTTGGTCCAGCAGCTCCGTATGATGAATGACCTCGGCTTCAAGCCCAAACTCCGGGTACTCGTTCTTCAAAATATTGAAGGTATGCGGACAAGCTGTAACGATTCGTTTCACATCGTATTTCTGGAATGTCTCGATGTTCTCCGTGCACAGCTGCTGGAACAGAAATTCATTGCCCATGCGGCGCGGCGTATCGCCCGAATTCTTCTCCTCGTTGCCGAGAATGGCGAAGTTGACACCCGCTTCATTCATAAGCCGGACAAAAGCCTTGGTGATCTTGCGGCTGCGATTGTCGTAAGAGCCCATGGAGCCGACAAAGAACAGCACGTCGAAATCCGGGTTTTCCTTCACGGTCGGAATCTTCAGATCCAACGTCCCTTCCGGGTCGACCTCCTTCACCCACTTGCTCCGGTCCGCGCGGCTGATTCCCCAAGGGTTGCCTTGTCGCTCGATGTTTTGCATCGCGCGCTGGCCTTCCTGCGGCACGCTGCCCTCCATTAGAACGAGATGACGCCGAAGATCCACGATTTTGTCAACATGCTCATTCGCGACCGGGCACTGATCCTCGCAGTTGCGACAGGTCGTGCACGCCCAAATCTCTTCTTCCGTCATGACGCCGCCGATCAATTGAATGTCCTTCGGGTCTACGCCCTCGACCTGATGCCAAGAGCGCTTCTGCACGTCCATCGTCGGACCGATATCGGTAATGCCCTCGCCCTTCCAGCCAACAAGCGCCAGATCCGTCGCAGCCATTGTATGGACGCCGAGCGATCCAAACACCGAGGCTGGCATCCACGCTGATTTGGAGGTGAGCGCGGCACCTTTTTCCGTGAGATGATCCCTAAGCTTCACAATCATGTGCATCGGCGACAGCAGCTTGCCTGTATTTGATGCCGGGCATACGTTGGTGCACCTTCCACACTCGACGCAAGCATAGAAATCGAGCATCTGCTTCTGCGTGAAGTCCTCGATTTTGCCTACCCCGAATTCCTCCGCCTCTTCATCCTCCAGATCCAGCTTACTGAGCTTGCCCGGGGGATCGGTGCGGCGGACCAGAATGTTGATCGGCGCTGTAATGAGGTGAAAATGCTTCGATTGCGGCACATAGATGAGGAAAGACAACAGAATCAATAGGTGCAGCCACCAGAACAGGTAATAACAAACCGTCACCGCCACCGGCGGCATCCAGGCAAACACCGCCGCAATGCTGGATGAGATCGGGGCCATGGCCGACCACGCCAGTCCTTCCATGAGCCGTTCAAAAGCCATCGTCAGCAGCACCGAAGCCATCAGCGTGGTGATGAAAAACACGACAATGCTTGGCTTCCAGCCCCGCTTGAGCCGTTTCAGCTTCTCGCCATAGCGGCGATAGGCCGCATAACCGATAGCGAGCAGGATCAGCGCAACCGTAATCTCCTGCATAAGGATAAAGCCGGCGTGCCCCGGGATCGGCAGGCTGTAGCCGGACAATCCCTTCCAGATGATGTCGAGCGCACCAAACTGTAAAATGATAAATCCGTAAAAAACGATAAAGTGCATGATGCCGCTCTTGCGGTCCTTAAACAGCTTGCTCTGTCCGAATACCTGGATGGCGAATTGGCTCAGGCGTTCCTTCAGATCCTTCTTCAGATTCGCTGGCTTGCCCAAACGGATATACAGGTACCGGCGATACACCACCGTAGCGAACATGTACACCGCCCAACCGGTGATCAAGACAAAGAGCAGTGCGTTGATTAAGGTTAGAATCATCTCTCTCAGCCCCTTGCGTTAAAAAATCCTTCTTTCTTCTGGTAGTCTGGTGCAGCGTCCCATTTTCCGAAGCTCCTGTCACTCCTTCCTAACTCTCGTCATATGTCCATGTCGGGATAATATATGAAGCGCTTTCATTGCGAGAACAAAAATAGACCTCCACATCGTGCCGTGCCGACCACGCTAAACCGAACTTCATCTTTTCTGGCTGCATCTCTTCATCCGTACAACGCTCTCATCTGTACTTGCCTGCGGATACCCAGTGACTTGTTTCTTCCGGTTGAACTGCCGTCTATTGCTCCGATATGAACGCCTTATTTTGCTGCTCTGATCCATCTGCTTCATCCACTTCGCGCTTCTTCGTAACCCATCGTTGACAACGACATGAACGTATTTTATGATGGATACAAGAAATGAATGAGTATTCATTCATAATTTTAACTGTATTCTAACATCGGGGTGAGCATATGACAAGTAAAAAAAATGAAAAATACTACCTTATTCTCCAGGGCGCCCTAAAAGTATTCGCCGAGAACGGCTACCACCGGTCCCAAGTATCCAAGATCGCCAAGGCCGCCGGCGTAGCTGACGGCACCATCTATTTATACTTTAAGAGGAAGGAGGATATCCTGATCCGCCTGTTCCAGGAGAAGCTTGGCGAGCTGGTCGGCAAATTCCACGAAAGCGTTGAAGGAACCACGGACGCCGTGGAAGCACTGCGGACGGTGTGCAGCATCCATTTCTCGGAGCTCGAGAGCAATCCTGAGCTTGCTTATGTCACGCAGATTGAGCTGCGGCAGAGCGATTTGGAGCTGCGCAAGGAAATCGGTAGCGCATTGAAGCCATATATTGTGCTGATCGAGAATATCCTGGAACAGGGCATCAAAGAACAGAAATTCCGTTCCGATCTGAACGTCAAACTGGTGCGCAACCTGATTTTTGGCGCGATGGATGAAGCGGTAACCTCTTGGCTGATCTCCGGCCATAAGTATTCTCTCTCCGATCAGGCGGATGAGACACTTAGCTTTTTCCTGAACGGTGTTTCCAGCGGACAATAAGTCCCGCTGATATTCATATTGAAGGGAGCGTTTAACCGATGAAGATTGTGGTATTGCTTAAACAGACCTTTGACACGGAGGAAAAAATTACGATTGAGAACGGATCGATTGCCGAGGATGGGGTGAAATTCGTAATCAATCCGTATGACGAATATGCGGTGGAAGAAGCCGTGAAACTTAGGGATGATCACGGCGGCAGCGTGACACTCCTGTCCGTCGGACCGGATCGTACGGCAGAGGCCCTGCGCACAGCACTGGCAATGGGCGCCGATGACGCGGTGTTGATCGCAGACGAGCGGATTCCGGACGATGAATATGCGGTATCCAAGGTGCTGAACGCATATTTGTCCAAGGAAAGCCCGGATCTGATCCTGGGCGGCAACTTCTCCGTGGACCGCGGTTCGGGTCAGGTGGCTATTCGCCTGGCGAGCCTTCTCGGTATTTCGCATACCGGCTCCATTACCAAGCTTACGCTGAACGGCACCACGGCTGAAGTGCATCGGGATGCCGAAGGCGATCTTGAAGTGCTGGAGGTTCAGCTCCCGGCGATCTTCACGGCACAGCAGGGATTGAACGAACCCCGCTATCCATCGCTGCCTGGCATCATGAAGGCCAAGAAGAAGCCTTTTCAGACGTTGACCCTGGATGATCTCGGGCTATCGGAAGCTGATATCCAGCCGGCAACAAAGCAAAACGAGCTGTCCCTGCCGCCGGAGCGAGGTGCCGGACGTATTCTGAAGGGTGAACCCGCCGAAGTGGCACATGAGCTGGTATCCTTGCTCCGCACCCAGTCGAAAGTGATCTAATGAACGGGTGTACGGTTGTACCCGTTTGACTCCCACTATTGAATGCGGTTACACGGTGCCGACAGAGGGCCATGTCATCATTCCTTATGTATTCTGATTGTATGGTTGACGGGATGTCCGTCATGCACGCTTTTCGCTTGGTACGTTTCGCAAATCCGGAGCAGCAGCGGTCGGAGGAAATCTCCTGAATTCGCTTAGGTTGCTCAGGCTGGTTAAATCGTCAGACTCTCTTCACTTCAATCTCAAATGGATCCTAGGAGGTTATGATATGAGCAAAACGATATTAGTGTATGCCGAGAACCGAGATGGGAAGCTGCGCCAGGTTGCCCTCGAGACGCTTGGTGCAGCTCGTTTGATTGCTGGTGACGGTGACAGCATCCGCATTCTGGTCGCAGGCTCGAATATTACCGAGGCCGTATCGGCCCTGAAAGCCTACGGTGCCGACACGATCTATACGGTTGAGCATGATGATCTGGAGAGCTATAATCCCGAAGCTTATATATCGGCCATTGAAGCGGTCATCGGTCAAGCGCAGCCCGATGCCGTCCTCTTCGGACATACGGCCATCGGCCGCGATTTAGCACCGCTTGTCGCCGCTTCCCTGAATGCCGGGCAAATTTCCGACGTAACCGCGATCGAGACTGAAGGTGGAGAAGCGGTGTTCACGCGTCCGCTCTATGCGGGTAAAGCTTTTGAGAAGCGCGTCTTCCAGAACGGACCGTGGGTGGTCACGGTGCGTCCGAACAATATTCCTGCAGCGGAAGCCATCGAAGGAACGAGCACCAGCATTGAGGATATCGCTTATCCGGCTCCGTCCCTTCGTTCCGTGGTAAAGGACGTCGTCCGCAAAACCACGGGGAAAATCGACCTCTCGGAAGCCAAAATCGTCATTTCCGGCGGTCGCGGCGTTAAGAGCGCGGAAGGCTTCCAGCCGCTGGAGGAGCTCGCGGACCTGCTCGGCGGGGCCGTCGGCGCATCGCGCGGAGCCTGTGATGCCGGCTACTGCGATTACGCGCTCCAGATCGGGCAGACCGGCAAAGTGGTCACGCCCGAGATCTATATTGCCTGCGGCATTAGCGGCGCCATCCAGCATCTGGCCGGCATGAGCCAATCGCGGGTCATTATTGCGATTAACAAAGACCCTGAGGCACCGATCTTCAAGGTAGCCGATTACGGCATCGTCGGCGATCTGTTCGATATCGTTCCGCTGCTAACGCAGGAATTCCGCAAAGTACTGGTACCCTAGCATGATTCCAGCTCATTAGAAGATGTAATATGAAAAGGCTGTACCCCAAGGTCGATTGGACCCTGTGGTGCAGCCTTTTACTGTTCCAAACCCTGACGTACCCTTTCGGCTTTCTGGCTATTACCATAACTCCTGCAATGCGCTATCCAGCCGGTTATGTATGTTGCCATTTACCATTCAATGACTCCGACCCACCATGCTGTTGATAGGAGTGGCCCCGCTTTCGTTCATTTTAAGAACCAAACCGCTTCAGCAGCTTCTGCTGATGAGCCGTAAATGCTTCTTCCAGCGAAATGCCATAGAGATCCGCCAACAGCGAAATGTTGCCGAGCACGTCGCCGATCTCCTCCACCAAATCCTGCTTGAGCTGTTCCTTGGATTGAACCTCCTCGTCTGGGCGGTCCCTGCCGATCTCATAAGCGCGGACGGCACGCGCCGTTTCCCCTGTCTCCTCCATCAAAAAGCCAACGCGAATAAAGGGGCCGTACTGGGTCCATCCTCGCTCCCCGTAAAACTGTTTAATCCATTGCTGCGCTTCATTCATATCCATGCTTGTCCTACCTCCGCAATTCCCTGGGATGACTTAACTATACTTTTTACATAATTCAAGAACAAACTCATGATAATGCTAACATGTATGCCATAATATAAGTAGGTGCCGTCTGATGAGCATTAACAATATAGTCCATCGATGCCATGACATAAATCACTATATATAGTATAATTACTCAAATGAAATATCAACATCTTGTCAAGGAGTGTGCGAATTGAAATCTATATGTGTATTTGCAGGATCGAACATGGGGGAACACCCAGACTATAAAGCGAAAGCTGCCGAGCTCGGCAGACACATTGCCCACAACCAATACAAGCTCGTATACGGCGGCTCCAAAATCGGATTGATGGGTGAAGTAGCTAATGCCGTTCTGCAGCATGGCGGTGAAGTTATCGGTGTGATGCCGAGCGGACTGTTTAAAGGTGAGATTGTACATACCGAGCTGACCCAGCTCATTGAAGTAGCGGATATGCATGAGCGCAAAGCGACGATGGCGAAGCTGTCCGACGGGTTTATCGCCATGCCGGGCGGTTTTGGAACCTTTGAGGAATTGTTCGAAGTATTGTGCTGGTCGCAAATTGGAATTCATCAGAAGCCGATCGGACTGCTGAATGTCCGGGAGTATTATGAACCGTTCATGAAGCTGATTCAGTACAGTATCACAGAAGGTTTCTCCAATGCCTCCCACTTAAACCTGATCAACATCTCCGATGACCCGCTCAAGCTGCTCGAGCTCATGGATAGCTATACACCTCCGACGCTGGACTTGAAGTGGAAGGACCTAGATTAAGGGACGTTTACGGAAAATAGCGATCATTCCCCCACATTCAGGGGAAGCCTCGTACTCACAAGTAGGTTGATGCGTATTTATGACCTTCTCCACGGATCGACCATATCCCGTAACGAAAGGCACCGGACCCCCGGTGCCTTTTTGTTTTTGCAATATTGACGAGTATTACACAAACCCGCCGTTCACGCGGATCGTTTGACCTGTGATCCATTTCGATTCTTCGCCGGCCAGAAAAAGGACGGCCCCTGCGACATCGTCCGGCTCCCCCAGACGTCCGAAAGCATTCGTGCTCACGATCCCCGCAATCTGTTCCTCCGACTTACCTACGGTAAAGAGCTCCGTATTAATCGGCCCCGGCGCCACCGCGTTAATTGTAATTCCTTTGGGTCCGAATTCTTTGGCTAACTGACGCGTAAACTGCTCCACAGCGCCCTTCGTGCCTGCATATACGCTGTATGCCGGGAACATTTGCCCAACTACAGACGTCGAGAAATTGATGATACGCCCGCCCGAATTCATATGGTGAAAAGCCTGCTGGATCGCAAAATAAGTCCCCTTCACATTAATCGCAAACTGCTGATCGAAATCTTCCTCCGTCATGGCCGCAATCGGCTTGGTTGTCATGATGCCGGCATTGTTCACGAGAATATCGATTCCGCCATAAGCCTCGATTGTTTCACTAAACAAACGTTCAATTGCTACTACCTGACTTATATCGGCTTGAATGGCCCGAGCTTCGCCGCCGCCTTGCTTAATGGCGCTCACCACTTCCTCTGCTTTAGCGGGGCTGCTCGCATAGTTTACAACCACCTTAGCCCCTTTTTCCGCAAGCATCTCCGCAATTTCACGCCCGATGCCTCTTGATGCTCCCGTTACGATAGCTACCTTGCCCGATAAACTCTTTGTCATGATACAACCTCCCGCATAGGAATTAGGTGAATTAGGTGTACGAATATCTCATCAGATGGATCCTCTGATCTGTACGTCTTTTTTGTAATTTGATTATATGTCTCCACATAACAAATTACAAGTGACAATTTTATATTTTTGTCATTTGTAATTGAATGAGAACAAAAAAGACGCTATCCCATGCGAGTATCGCCAAGAATAGCATCTTTTTAACGTAGGTGGTGATCTTACCGCGCTAGCTCCACGGAGCTTTTGCGGTATCGCATAACGGCGGCCGCGAGCACTGCTTAGTTCCCGCTTACTATTATTCTCGCCTGTTTACTGTTTCGTGATTCCAGATAACAATAGCGCCCACACCGAGTCAAAATCGGCTTCAATCTCCTTCGAGGTCCACTGAGAGGCATGCGCCGGATGGTGAAACAGGGACGTTGCCATGAAAAAAGCTTTTGCCACCGACTCCGACTGACCGGGCTTAAATTCACCGGCAAACATGCCATGATCGATGATCTGGGCAATCTGTCCGATTAACAGCTTCACATGCGTATCAATCACCTTGACGGCTTCCAGCGTCACGGTCGTATACATGGCAAACATCTCGGGATCCTCAAGGACATAAGCCCGTTTGGCCCGGATGAGGGTATCCGTCCATAGCCGCAAGCGATCAGCGGCGCTGCCTTCCGTTCCGTCTGCAATCTTCTGTAACGGATCCGCAATCCGCTGCAGCCATCGTTCCGTTACGGCTTCTCTCAGAGCGGCCTTGCTGGGAAAATGCCGGTATAGAGATCCATGGCTCACTTGAAGCGCCTTGGCAACATCGACAACCGAGGTCTTGTCAGGGCCATAGCGCCGAAGCGTCTGCTCGGCAGCGTCCAATATGGCTTCTTTCGTTAATGGTTGATCATGTGACATAGGTTCAATGAGCATAGAGACCTTGGATTTTCCTCCCAACTGCCCATCTTTACGCCCCCTCTCTGTTGAACACATTATAACAAACCATCATTCAATATCAATATTGAACTTTTGTTATTTGTTATAACTGGAATCCCGGCTTCATACCCTTGATTACACCCCCTCATGGATTGTTATAATAGCTTCATTAATCCGGATTTAACCTAAATAACATGAAGAAAGCGAGTGCTGTCCATGGCTAAGCTGGACTATCTGTTATCCATACTATGGCTGCTTCGATCCCATAAAAAAATGACAGCCGAGCAATTGGCGGAGAGACTTGAGCTAAGTGTCCGAACGGTCTACCGATATATCGATACGCTGGGTATGAGTGGGGTACCCATCATATCCGAATCCGGGCATGGCGGGGGATTCAGGCTGCCCGACTCTTTTTTAAGCGTGCCGCTGTTCTTCGAACTAACCGAGCTTAAAGCCATGGAACATAGTGTGCTTCTTGCCCGACAAGCCGACTATCCATTTACGGATGCTCTTGAAAAAGCACGAACTAAAATTGAACACCGTCTTCAAGAATCCCAATTGGAAGACTTGAGGCGTCATGTCGGCAGCATCCATATCCCCTCGCCATCCCAGAGTGCCTTGCTTCACCCTATGTTGCGCGAGTTAGAGCAAGCCATTGCCAGTCGGGAGACCCTGATCCTTCAATATGCGAAGTCCTTCAGAGGCTCCGCGGAAGAGCGCCACATTGATCCCTATGGGCTGATCTACCGGCTCGGCAAATGGTATTTGATTGCCTATTGCCATCAACGGGAAGCCCTCCGTGTATTCCGGGTAGACCGGATGAACAGCCTGTCCTTAACAGGCCGCACATTTGAAATGCCGGAGCATTTCTCGGTACATGATTACATGAGCCGTATTCATGAGTATCAGGATCAGAATACGAAGGAGAAGGAAACGACGTTGGTAACCGTTCGCCTTCAAGGTCTCACCGAGGTCCTGGACGCGATATGCAACCAGTGGTTCCTGCAGCCTTATCTTGTCACAAGAAGAACTGACGATGAAGCTGAATTCCGTATGCATCCGGATTGGATGCTGCAATACATGCCATATCTGCTGCTTTCTTATGGCAGAGGAGTTAATGTACTTGAGCCTCAGCAGCTGCGAACCATTCTCTCTGAGACGGCCCGAGACCTGGCCGCATATTACGAGGACTGATCCTTCGATAACTTCACTGACTCCTATGCAGTCAGTGAAGTTGGTTTATGATAGGCGTAAATCATGACCATAAAGGAGAGATTTACGTATGACCCTTCCTAAACTCGATCTGGCCAAAAGCGATAAAACCTACTACACAGCCGGGAACACCCCTGAGCTTGTGCAGTTTGATCCCTTGCCCTATCTGTCATTCGAAGGTCAAGGGGCACCCGAAAGCTCTCTTTTCGAGGATGCTACCGAGGCGTTGTATACCGTTGCCTATGGCGTTAAGGGACATTGCAAGGCGGAAATTCAGGATTTTACCATTCCTAAACTTGAAGGACAATGGTGGGTTAACTCGGATCGGTACGGTTTGGAGGTTCCGAAAGAAGAATGGCATTGGAAGCTGCTCATTCGGATGCCGGCGTTCGTCACCCCGGAGATCGTAAGTTCCGCGCGGGACAGGGCCTTCTCCAAAAAAAATCATCTGGAACCCATTCAGCAAGTGGTATTGGAAACGATCCATGAGGGACTATGCGTCCAAATCATGCATATCGGCCCCTACAGCACGGAGCCTGATACGTTGGCGAAAATGTATGCCTACATGGAACAGCATCATTACGTCCAGGACGGGCTGCATCATGAGATTTATTTGTCCGATCCACGAAAAGCCGCCTCCTCCTCCATGAAAACCATTCTCCGTGCTCCTGTAAGACAGGAGAATTAGAACAGACAGAGGATTAAAGAGCGTCCTCTCTGAAAAGGACATCCGCGCAAAAAGAGGGAGCCGGCATTGGCCGGCCCCCTCCCGTATTTACATTCATTCTATATCTTAATTTTATACGTCTGTCTATCTCTTACGAATGCTTAGCAGCGAATTGCCGTTCTTCATAAACTCATAAGGCACAGTGACTTCCGCTACCCGAAAGCCTTCTGCCTCCAGCTCATGAATCAAGCGGTCCAAATGGCCGTAACGACTCCCCGATAAATCGGTCAACGGGAAGATGCGCACCTCTTCCGAGGCCACTCGCAGCAGCTCCCGAATCGTCTGGACATGAAAGTCATAATCCAATCGGTCACTGTACATAAACAGAAAATGGGCGGACAGCACCAGGTGAAACTGTTCGTTAGCAAAAGGCAGCTCCGGCAGTACTGCAGCGACATAACGATCCGGAAACTCCCTCATATCCTGGACGCAGTCACGGAGCGCTTGCTCGCGATGCCGACGAAGCCCCTGCACATCTCCGTAATAGTCCCAAACATAATTACTCTTCGCCTGTTCCATCGTTTCCATCGCATGCCCGATATCCTGCAGCCCCTTGGCCTCCAGGTCATCCGGCTTGTGATCATAGGCAATATCACTGGCCGTGATATCGAGACCATGCTTCGAACCGTGAGCGGTGAACGAACACGCACCGGAAGGGCAATCCAATACCCTTTTGCCGGCAAGCTCCGACATTTCCAAATCAAACATATGCGTGTACTCTTCAAACGTGCGGCCAATAAATACAACCCGGTCCAATTCCTGTTTGGTCTTGCCTTGACTCTGCTCAGCTCTACTCATCTCTTCTCACCTCAGCTATTTATTGTGGGTGCGGGTGCGACAACTACTCCCCACATCCGCAAGTATATATTACCATATGGTGGAATGCCGGATAACCCTTATATTTATTCACAGAATCCCAAACTCCACTCCTCTTTTAACCGTTCTATTTATATTATAATATAGATAACTAACTTTCTTCGGAGGGGATTACCTTATGTTACCTTATCCTGCGGCTACGACCAGAGAAGAGAAAATGAACATCATTCATCAAATCAAAGACCGCCTGCTTCACTTGCACGGCGATGACATTCTGGCCATTGGCCTGTACGGTTCGATCGCGCAAGGGATTGATGGCCCTTACTCGGACATTGAACTTCAAGTTGTTACACAGGACGGAGTCTCCCTGACCGGACACGAATTCATATACCCCCCTTTCAAAATCGAAATCGGCATGGAACAAAAACAGGACATACTGAAGGCTGCCGCGTCTGTGGACGACTCATGGGCGATTACAGCCGGCCCTTATGTCCATCTACAGGAAATCTACGATCCGGCGAACCTGCTCGCTGAGATTCGGAAGCTGCCCCTCCAGGTTTCAGAGGAAGCCATCAAAGAAACGATGCGGGGATTCATGATCTGGGAACCCTACGAAACGATGGGCAAAATACGAAACAACGTCCAATCCGGTAACTTTAGCTACCTCCCGCTTGGCGCCAAAGATCTGACCTGGCAGGCGGCCAAGCTGATTGGACTTGCCAACCGAACATTTTACAATACAAGAGCCAAGACATTGGAGGAATCACTGTCCCTGAAATCCAGGCCTTCCGGATACGATGAACTGGCGCAATTGGTCATGCGGGGTCAGCTTCTCCAGATCGATCATGTATATGAGCTTTGTGAACAGCTCTGGACCGGACTGAATGCATGGTATGAAAAAATGAATATTGAATATAAATCTAAAGAGCTTCCATTCTGATGGAGGCTCTTGCTTTGTGTTATGCATGAAAAGCTGATCATTCTCAATCTTATATTGACACATGTCATATTCTGGAACTACGCTGTGTAAGAGCACGTTTCTTACATACGATGAAAGATCGCTTTACGAAACGCCTGAATGATCATAAAAGGAAGTGAGTATTTATCATGCAAATTCAATTGAGTAGACCGCCGGATTACAAACCTCCTTATTGGCTGCCGCTTACAACCATCCTCACCGTCATACTCTTTATCTCCCTCATGCTGTGGTTCGAGAAGCCGCCGCAGGCCAGTAGCATCGATGCACCCGCAACCGAATTCTCTGCCGAACGCGCGATGGCGCATGTCGAGCAGATCGCACAGCAGCCCCATCCGATGGGTTCGCCTGCCAATGCGGAAGTCAGAGCTTACTTGGTGGAACAGATGAAGCAACTCGGCTTGAACCCGGACGTTCAAGAATTTAATGACCGCCTGACAACCAAGCACATCGACACCGACATTCAGCTAACGAACATTCTGGGCGTCATTAAGGGCACCGAATCGGGCAAACCGCTCCTGCTTATGTCCCATTATGACTCGGTCCCTACCGGACCCGGAGCGAATGATGCTTCGGTAAGCGTAGCTTCATTGCTGGAGACGGCAAGAGCAATCCAGGCCGGGCCTCCACCGCAGAATGACATCTGGATTCTGCTGACAGACGGGGAGGAGAAGGGCCTGTTGGGGGCTGAAGTATTCTTCCGTGACCCACAGCATCGTGAGGTTGGCATGATTGCGAATTTTGAAGCCAGAGGATCAAAAGGCTCCTCCCTCATGTTCCAGACCAGCGACAGCAATAGTCGGATCATTGAAGAATACGCCAAGGCCGTATCCAATCCTGTCAGCAACTCGCTCTTGGTGGACCTCTACAAACAACTGCCGAACGATACCGATCTGACGGTGGCGCTGGAGCATGGTCTCCCGGGACTGAACTTTGCCTATGGCGATGGGTGGGTAGCCTATCATACCCCGATGGACAACACGGAGAACGTCTCCCTTGAAACCATGCAGCATCAAGGCGAGAATGCACTCGCCATGGCAAAGCATTTTGGCAATCTCGACTTGACTGACCTGACTTCAACAGACAACCGTATTTACTTCAATTTATTTGGCCTGCTGGTTCATTACCCTGCAAAATGGGCGGTCCCGATCACCGTGGTGTTCGCGGCGATATGGCTGGCTTTCGCGGTATTGTTTGCCCGCATCTCTAGACTCTCCCTAAAGGGAAGTTTGATCAGCTTGCTAACCCCGATTCTGGCCGTCGTGCTCTCGGCAGCGCTAAGCTTTGGCTTGTGGTCGCTGGTTGATACGTTGTGGGCCGGCAAAATGACGCAGCCCACAGGCGCAACCTATGATTCGTTTCTATACAGTGTCAGCTTTATACTGGTAACCTTCATCATTCATGTTGCGCTCACCCGCTGGATCGTGCGGAAAGTGAATGAATTGGAGATGCTGCTGGCGGGCGCATTCCTGTTCCTGCTGCTGCTTGTCGGTTCAACCTGGTTCCTGCCGGGCGCAAGCTATTTATTTGCGATTCCGCTGCTGGTCCAGTTCGCGGCATTGACATGGGCGGCATTTACCCGGGACCCGATCGAATCCTTAAACCATCCGGCTGTTGTACTGGGAACGTCCCTTATCCCTGTTCTGTTGTTCACTTCGGTCTTTCATATTGTGTTCCTCATGCTGCCGCCAGGGATTCACCTATTCAGCGTTGTACTGATCGGGCTGATACTTGCCATGATGTCCCCGGCTGTACGAATGCTCGCATATGCCTGGAAATGGGTACTGCCGGCTGCCTTCATCGCCATCGTCGTTCTGCTCGCCATCGGCTGGATCCAGGCCGAACCCGGACCGGATCGACCGATTTACGAGATGCGATAATTATTGCAGGCACCCTGCCTGCTGCTCAATGCTTGAGGGTGTGACACCCGATAAACGCACCGTTATGTCCATGCCAAACAAGCAAACGCGCGAGCTGCGTTTGCTTGTTTTTTTGGATGTGATATTGGATTGGTTTCGCCGCCGTTACTTCAACGATATCTTGCCAATGCGGGGGGAGCTCATACGTCTCCATATGTTTGTATTCCACCAGCTTGACCATACCGCCGGGAATCGTCGGAGCCACCTCAAACACAAGCCGGTCCTTTCCCACCGTAATATGAGGACCGACCGTCGGGCTGGCCTATAGAATCTGCCTATGAATGATATAGCATTTCCATCTTTCATTCTTTCCAATGAAAGATGGATAATAGACCCAGAGTAGCTTTTCTGTTCTTCCATAAAAAATCAGCCCAATTTAAAAGGAAGGAGTGAATGGATTATGGTTATTTCCAAAAGCGGGCGTGAATCGTATCTGACCTGTATTGACAATGAAACGGATCATATCTATTCGGACGTTACCGCTGACAAAGGAGGAAGCGGAAATCACTTCAGACCGCATGACCTCATCGAAATATCACTACACGAATGGTACTCGATGCCATGCGAATATCTTATGAAGAGGTTACCGTGAAAGTGGAATTGGACCGAAGCGACGAAACCAAAACGATTTTTAATTATCAGATTGATATTGCAGGCGATTTGGATGAAGCAAAGAAACAGATCGTATTGAATATGGTAAAAAACTGTCCTGTCAAAAAGACGCTGTCGAAACCGCTGGAATTTATTATGAATGAATCCATGTCATCTTAGGGCAGATACCAGCAAAAAATGCCGCCCTCTTCGTCATGAAGCTAGGCGGCATCTTTCTGCCGTTACCTTTGTATTCTATACATAAAGTTTGCGCCGTTCAGGATGAATCCGCAGCGTCTCGCCATAGTGCATCACCTTGATTCGTTCTTAGTCCAGCGGCTGCCCCTTCAACGTATGGATATAATGCCCGCGAACCGCCTCATCGATATGAGGAAGCAGAAATAACATCAGCATATACTGATATTGCAGCTGCGCACTATCTTTCTTCGGTGAAGAGTAGGTCCCCTCGGCATGGGACGGCAGCGGTAAACCCATAACCGTAACGACGGCAAGGATTAGGCTGACGAAGGGTTTGTCATATTTCTCTCTCGCCTCCTTGCTGCAGCTCTTTATATTTAGGCTACCCCAACCGATAGGATTGATGTAACACCCGCGAAACGAACGTGATCCGCGATATAGATTAATCAGGGTGTGTGCGATATGATAGGTGGAAGCAACGATCTCGTATCGGCATATGCCTTCCTTATCACCTTCATTCATCGTGGTCTACGGATACGGGGAGGATATACAATCAACATGAAAAAAAGGATTAAAATCATGTCAGCAGCTATCATCGCATTTCTAATTGTCATTATTATCGCAGCAAGCTTCTACTTCTATAATGTCGCTATTGCCCGCGCCGACAAGGGCTTTCTGAACGGTAACCCGGACCTGGAAGCCAACTCGAATATCGACAATCCCTTTGCGGACAGCAAGGATTGGTGGGCCCAGCAGAGCTTCGAGGAATGGAACCTTACTTCAGACGACGGTCTGAAGCTGCATGCTTATTTTTTACCTGCCAAAGTATCTACGGATAAAACCGTCATCATTGCCCACGGCTACTCCGGTCATTCGAAGCAGATGAGCGGATTCGCCCAAATGTACCATGAGGACCTGGGTTACAACGTGCTTCTGCCCGACGCGCGCGGCCATGGACGAAGCGAGGGCGATTACATCGGCTTCGGCTGGCCGGAGCGCAAGGATTATCTGAAATGGATTGATCAGGTCATCGGGCATACGGGTGAAGACACTCAAGTCGTCCTTCATGGCGTGTCCATGGGCGGTGCAACGGTCATGATGACCAGCGGCGAAGAGCTTCCTCACCAGGTAAAAGCCATTGTGGAGGACTGCGGGTATACCTCGGTCACGGATGAGCTGACCTATCAGCTGAAGCGCATGTATAAGCTTCCGTCCTTCCCGCTGGTTCAATCCACAAGCCTGTTGACCAAGATCCGCGCCGGATACTCCTTCGGCGAAGCATCCGCACTGGAGCAGGTCAGGAAATCCAAAACACCGACGCTGTTCATTCATGGCGGCGGCGATTTGTTCGTACCTACCGAGATGGTGTATGAGCTGTACGAGAATGGTCCGGAGCAAAAGAAGCTGTTCATCGTCCCCGAAGCAGGTCACGGCATGGCGCGCCAGTTCGATCCCAAATTGTGTTAGGTGGTAGTGTATTTTTTGATAAAATAAACTTTAGTTAGACTGAAGCAGCTCATTCACCATACGAATTCCCTCAGCATGCTCCGGGTCCAGCTCAACCGATTTTCGATAATGCTTCAGCGCAAGCGCGCGTTCACCCGCAAGCAGATACATCTCTCCAAGACTATCATGGATGTTCGAGGATTCCGGGAATATCTGCACGGACAGCTCGAGCAGCCGGATTCCCTCTTGAAGCCATCCGCCCCGCATCAGCGTATACGCACCTGCATTGAATTCGCCTTCAAGCACCAGGAAGCGTTCCGGGCACGACTGCTGAATCTCGTTATACTCCCTGACCGCTGCATCTACCCCAGACCTGATCGTAAGCTGTGATAAGTGATGGGCGAGTGATCTTTGTACATAAAGAACGTCATCCCCCAGCAAAACATCCAGAATTGCTGAACTGAGTATTTTGCCTCCAACATGATCGGCATTCATCATGAATACGATGCCCATTCCTTCATCTGGCAGCAGCATCAAGTTGCTGCGAAACCCGATATCCCGTCCCATATGGGACATGACACGGTGCCCTCGATATAACCCCATAAACCACCCTAGGCCGATGTCCTCCAGACCATCACCATAATCAGTTGAAGCCACACTGCACCACATCTCACTGTAGCTGCTAGCTTCAAGAATCGATTTCCTTGCTCCCCGAGGCGTACTGCTCCCACTTAAATGAGCCAATGCATAGTTGCACATATCCACCACATTGGAGTAAAGAGTTGAGCTTGGCGCATGGGCACGATGGTATGGGAATATGCTGCTGAATTCAGCTCCGTAGCCTCCCTGAAGCCCGAGCACATGGGGGCTTGCCAGAGGGTAGTCTGTTGCCTCTGCTCTTAGAAAAGTGCTATTTAACATGGAAGCAGGCCTCAGCAGCTTCTGTTTCATATATTGTTCAAACGGAAGGCCGGTGGCCTTCGCTATCACGTCGCCTAATATTTCGTAGCCGATGTTACTGTAATCGAAAGCCTGACCCGGCTCCCTTTGCAGCTTGTAATCCTTCAAGCTCCTTACATATCGCTCCAGGCTTTCCTCATCATATTCAGGACGGTCCCATGCAAAGTCACTTTCATCCGGCAGTCCCGATGTATGGCTTAAAAGCTGGCGTATCGTTAAATCCCGGGCTTCGCCATCCATCATTTCAAAATAAGGCAAGTAATCGGATACCCATCCGTCCAGCCTGATGATGCCCTCCTCAGCAAGCTGCATAATACCGGTGGCAACCAACGTTTTGGAGACCGAAGCCATGTGAAACAGAGTATGCTCCGTAACGGCTTCGCCACTCCGTATATGGGTTACCCCGAATCCCTTGGCATAGATCATCTGGTGATCATATACCACGCCAACGGCCAGGCCGGGCAACGGTTCATCTTGGATAAACTGGGGCAATATCCGATCTAAATTCTCTACAATCCGCTGTATCTCGCTCATTGTATCCTCCCATGGGTATGATATGAAATTATCAAACAGCATGAACATGCAATACAACGCGTTATACCAACGGTTTCACGTCCTTTCAAAAGCATCTGAATACATCTTACTTTATTTCTCTTCGCTTAAGCCGGTAATAATTAACTATAGCTGAACGCTACCCGTCTGCTAATATAATGAAGAGTTGGGCGCTACCTAGCGGTCCCTGGCTCTCTATCAAGGTCAAGGCGGTTCAAATTAGAAATGAAGCCCATATAATGAATAATGAAATGATAATCAGGATAATTTTGTTATTTTACGCGACACCATGCAAGTAGAGGAGGAATAAAGGTTATGAACGTTGGATCAGCACGCGCAGCGGCGACGGATTGGGTATTGCAGCATGCCAGCAGGGAGCCTGGATTTATGGGTGCCTATTTTAGTGGCTCCACGGTCGGAAAGCCGGATGAAGCAGAGATGGCTCCGTCCTCGGACATTGATGTCGTTATCGTTACCCAGGATGCGGAGCCCCCTCTTAAGCCGGGGAAGTTTATCTTCCAGGATGCTTTGATCGAAGCCACCTATCTGTCCTGGCGGGACCTCGCCTCGCCCGAGCAGGTATTAACGTCCTATCATCTTGCGGGCAGTTTCCGTGTGGATACCCTGATGTCCGATCCGACCGGGCAGCTGCGTAAGCTGCAGACGGAGGTTTCGCGTCATTTTGCCGACCGGATATGGGTCGCCCGCCGCTGTGAGAACGTGCGCGAACGAATCATAACCGGACTCCGCTCCATAGATCCTTCTGCCCCTTGGCATCGCCAGGTTACCTCCTGGCTGTTCCCTACCGGCGTAACCACCCATATGCTCCTGGTCGCCGCTCTTCGCAACCCCACGGTCAGGCTCCGCTATGCGGCGGTTCGCGATGTGCTCAAGGAATATGACCAAGAGGAAATCTACGAGGAACTGATAAGACTGCTGGGCTGTAAAGACATGAGTGCCGAACAGGCGCTCCATCATCTTAATGGACTGGCCCGAACCTTCGATGCCGCTGCTGCGATTGCGAAGACCCCCTTCTTCTTCAGCAGTGACATTACGCCCGATGCCAGGCCGATTGCCATTGACGGCAGCCGCGAGCTGATCCTAACCGGAAGCCATCGAGAAGCCGTCTTCTGGATGGTGGCCACCTTCGCTCGCTGCCACAACATATTGGAAGTCGACGGGACTCCTGAGTTTCAAGAGCAGTATGCCCCTGCTTTTGATGCGATCCTTGCGGATCTCGGCATTACCTCCTCCGATGACCTGATGCAGCGGGCCGACGAGGTTCTTCGGTTCCTGCCGAAACTATGGAGCGTCACGGAAGGCATTCTGGATGCCAATCCGAATGTAACAGACGGGCAAGAATCGACCTCATAACTCCTCATTTTATATAGAAAAAGACCACGTCAGGATTATTCCTTGACGTGGTCTTTGTATTAGCGGCCTTTCGGTTATAGAGACAGATAAAATCGGTGCTCCTCTTGGTCTTTGGCAAAGCCAACCGACTGATAGAGTGACAACGCCGCCTCATTGGCTGCCTTCACTTCAAGTTTTACCGAGGCGGATCCCTGATCCTGAAGATAGGACATGGCACGGTATAGCAGATATTTGGCGATTCCCCGTTGTCTCCACGGGTCTCTCACAAACACATCTTCAATCACGCCGACGTTCCCCTCATCCAGCCATGCCATGGTACTGCCGATTATCGTGTCCCCTTCCAGGACATTCGTCGCTGTCCAGCTAGAATGCTCTTTATATTCCCGTAATCGTTCAAGCCCCAGCGGCGTTTCCGGCCAAATCTCGGCCTCGAGCTTTAGATACATCTATTCCTCTTCAGCAGACTCCATCTTCCACAATCGATAGCGATAGCGATCATCTTCTAACGGCAAGGCATGTAAAGGCTCCTTAAGTGACCGCTTCATGGAATACAGCTTCTCCAGCGGCTGAAATCCGATTTCCTCTGTAAAAAAAACGTTATTGCCGATCTCATGGGCATAGTTGCCCACGCACAAATACGTCCCGTATGTCTCCGGCAACATCCTCTTTAACACAAGGGCACGTTCATAGAGCACCTTATACATTTCACCTAACAGATCATAATCCCGCTCCCGCTGCGGTACAGCCTTGAGGTTCACATAAATGTGATGCTTGCAGTTAGTCCCACATCCCGGCGGGATCACGTTAATAATGTCGACCTGTCCCTTGGCCACCATCTTCCCGTCTTCAATAGCACAGACCACGTTACCCCAATTCTCCTGGTCACCCACCCACCAGAACAGTGCATCCGCTGCGGATACCGCCTGATACAGCTCCCCCAGCAGAGGCATATCGTCCTGCTTAAAATTCCGTATGATTCTTTCACCCAAATGAATGTCACCAACCTTTGCGTTCATTGTAAGACGACCCGGGATGATAAACATAGATAAAAAACAACTATAGATAAATAAATCGCTTATTCATGTACCTATTTCCTTAATATCGATTTACAATGTCGGAATTACGTAATATAATAATTACGTAATAACATAATATTGATAAAGTGAGGTTGATGATTCCACATGACACGTGATCTGATCCAAGAGATGGATGTCTTAAAGAATCAAATGACGGAGCTGCAGCAGCTTGTTTATCAGGCACTTATGGAACGAAAACCTGCATCCGCATCAAACCAACACCGCCAAGAGATTGCAACAGCACCTACGATAAATGAAGCAAACCCCGAAGCTGGCTCCGTCTTCTACTCTGGTCAAGTGCACCTGAACGGACAAAACATCCGCTGGGAGCCGCAGGAACGGCGAATGGATCAATTGCTGGACATGAACACCGAGAAGGCTGCCAAAATCCTCGCAGCACTGGGCAACAAGCAGCGCCTGGATATTTTAAAGGTCGTCATGGCAGAGCCCCTATCCGGTTCCGAGCTGGTAGAACGGTTGAATATGGGAACAACGGGTCAGCTGTATCACCATCTCAAGGCGCTGCTCGGCGCGGATCTCCTTGTGCAGGAGCAGGGCGGCCGGTACGCTCTTCCTAAGCATCGGAGCCTGCCGTTCCTGTTGCTGCTGTCTGCTGCAGGCGATCTGCTCGATACAAGTGATTACCTGGAGATGACCGAAACCCGCAACAATGCGGGAATGTATTTCGGGACCTCGCACGGCTTCGATATTCATCAGTTGCTTTGGGCCGTGGTGGAAAATTCAATATTGGAGCACACGAGCGGGTATGGCGATCAGATTGGCATTTTCCTGCATGAGGATGGCAGCGTGACGGTTACCGATAACGGAAGAGGCATTCCCGTGCAAGCACTCCCGAATTCCAACGTCCCTGTTGTGCAGTCGATTCTAACCGATGTCCACCGGTTGAACGCCAGCGCACACTTTCTAGTCCCCGGCGCGGAGAAAGGCATCAGCATCGCCGTAGTCAATGCCCTCTCCAAGCAGCTGACCGTGGAAATTCGCCGTGACGGGAACATATACCGGCAGGAGTACAGGCACGGCATTCCACAGACCGGGCTTCTGATTGTCGGCATGACTCAGCAGACAGGTACCAGCGTGACATTCAAGCCTGAGCCAGAATTATTCAGCTCTGCCTTTGAATTTGACCGCATCATCGAGCGTAAGAGCCCAATTGCCGCGGACTATCCTGGACTCACCCTAACAATCCGCGATACCGCTGAATAAAGGGGCTGGAGAATTCGCGGCTTAGAGCTGCGCATCAAGCTTATTCATAACAGCACACTCAGATGCCACAACGTGGGCACTGCTCCCTGCGCACATGGTGCGTGGTCTGGGGTCCGGGGCATGCTTGGATGGCTGTCGACCGAACACATGTCTGGTGCTATACTGAGCTTGAACGAACGCTAATCGAGGTGATATAGAATGCTGGAACGTTCTATGGAGAATGTAATGGAATCAGAACAGGAAAGGGGATGGTGCGATTAAATAAAAAACGAAACGAGGACGATACACATGAGCATACAGAGTACGGTAATAAGCGAAGGATTTGCATTGAATGTTTCCATTCGTGGAAACGGCAGGCCTATTCTGGTGGTGGGAAGCAGTATTTACTACCCCCGCTTGTTTTCGGAACAACTCTACACTTCATTTCAACTGATTTTCCTGGACCATCGAGGCTTTGTGAAGCCCCCTCGGACACTGGAGCCGGAAGACTATGCGCTAGATAAGGTTCTGGATGATATCGAAGCGGCAAGGCAAACGCTGGAACTGGAGGATTTTATTATATTGGGGCATTCGGGCCATGCCTTTATGGCGCTGGAGTATGCCAAAAAATATCCGGAACATGTCCGGAAGGTGGTCCTGCTGAACACGGCCCCGACCAACAGCCCGGAGCGGAAGCAGCAGAGCATCGCTTTTTTCAATGAAACGGCAAGCCCAGAACGGAAACGGCAGTTTGAAGCGGATATCTCCCTGCTGGCGGGGGACATCCAGAGAGAGCCGGAACGTCGTTTTGCTCATATGTGCATCCGAATGGGAGCGCACAGCTTCTATGACTATGCTTATGATGCGGCTTGGATGTGGGAAGGGGTCTTCACCAGCATGCCCGTCATGGATCATTTATGGGGAGAAGCCTTCGCGCGGCTCAATCTGATCGATTCGTTGAAAGAGGTTGCCAAGCCCGTCCTCATCGGTCTTGGACGGTACGACTATTTGGTCAGTCCCGTATCACTCTGGGATGCTGTAGACGACTCGCAGGAACACGTGAAGAAGGTCATTTTTGAAAAAAGCGGCCATAATCCGATGTTCGAAGAGCCTGAGCTATTTGATGCCATATTAACGGATTGGATTCTTGAAACGGACAACTAACCCGTGAAGATACAACGCATGCCGTTACTGTAATGAAGAGGAGCCCTCAGCATTCCGCTGGGGGCTCCTTTTACGTCTACTTGCGTTTTAACCGGTAAACTCTCGCTTCATACGGCTTCAGTTTCACTTTCTATAACGATTCCGGCAAGAGGCAACGTTACTTCCGTTGCGTATGGGCATCCAAGCGTCGGCAATAACGACTTTAGCCAAGCCGAACAGAGCGGTATTGCGATGGAGAGATACCTTCCCTTTTACGGAACGCGCGCGAGAAATTATTCTCATCAACAAATCCAACCTGCTCGACGATTTCTTTAATGGACAGCGGCGTTGTTTCAAGCAGCTCCTTTGCTTTTTCGATCCGGATTTTCGAGACATATTGCATTAAAGGCAATCCGTTCTTGTTCTTGAAATAGCGCGTTACGTAAGACGGAGTCAACGAGAGCTCTTCAGCAATGGTCGAGAGACTGAGATTGCAGTCCATATACGATCGGGCCACGTACTCCAGCATGGCCGTATACAATCGGTCGTGACTCGAATCCTCCCCTAAGCTGTCTTGAATGCTGTGGGCGGCTTCAAACATATTGCCGCAAGCCTCGTCGATCGTCTTCGACTGGTATTCGGTAAGAGCATCCAGCTTGTATTTAATGGCTTCGCGATGCGAAAGCGGGATGTTATTGACAAGCTGGTTCAAGGTGAAGATCATTTGCTGGTACGTTAAGCGGAAGGCTGATGCATCTTCCAAAAACGTGAACCGTGCTTTAAGCTCGACGATTTGCCGCTCTAGGTTTTCAGGATCTTTGGAGCAGACTGCAGCATGAAGCGCATCTGCCAGCAGCGAAATTTGCCGCACGTCGCCCGTGCCGGCAGCTGCCTCACTCGCGATTCTCGGAGCGGCTGCCGAAGGCGTAATAATCGATTTTTTGCCGGCAAAAATCCGGTATTCCGAAAGTGAAGTCGCCGAATTAAACGATTGATGCAGTTCATTGGTTGGCTGCGGCTCGCCAACGGCACAGGACAAGGAAAGTGCGAAATGCCTTTCCATGAACGCCAAAATCTGCTCGGCAAACGCGCGGCTATGCTCCTCCCAGCGGTCTGCCTCGTCGGTATTCCACGATACGATACCGACAATACCATTGTCGATAGCCAAATCAAGCGCATAATTGGCGCCATGCTCGCCTGATAAGTTCTCAAAAACGTTGCAGATGGCATACTTCATCAACCATTGCTCGCTTAGCGGATCTTTGCTTACTTTGGCATTGTAGTCGTCAAACATAAACATCAGTACATTGCTTGTATTTCGCATGCCAAGCAGCTTGTCCAATGCATTCCGATTGGCCTCGGACGTATTATCTACGTTCAACTTCCCCATCAGTACAGCCAGCAACAGCTGGTTTCTTGTCAAAATTTCCTGATTATGCATCATGTGGGACAAGTGTAGGCTTTCATCTCTCATCTGCTCGATATATTGCGTTAACCGGGTCAGCTCATCCTGCTCGGTAACCTCGGCTTTATCCGTGAACCCGGAAAAACGGTTCGATAGCTCCTGGATCGGCTGATAGCTTTTGAAAGCCGAACGGAAGCAAAGCACCACACCAAGAACAAGCGAGAACAGGAATATTCCCAAGGAAATCGTGAGGGCGGCATAATACTCTTGGTTGTAGGCACTGCGTTGAATCGCGTTAATGACATGGAACTGTTGTTTTTCGGACGTTTCCTGCAGGAGAAGATAGCCTGGAATGCGCATCTTAGCATCATTGATGGCAAGGGCAAGCCTTCTCCAATCCAAGTCGCTATGACCTTTTAAATAGAAAATCGGTGTGCCGCTGCGGTCAAAAGCGATCAAACTGCTTTCGTTATCGGTTATTTGCCGGAAATTATTCAATAAAGCGGAATAGTCCAATTTATAAATCATCACCCCGCTGGAATATGGCGTACCATTGAGCGGGATCAACAATAGAAGAACCTGTTCCTTCCCCGGTTCTTCACTCGTATGGGTCAGCGAGGAAATAAACGCAGGCTCCTTCAGCTTATCCAGTACATCGTATAATTGCTCTGACGCTATTCGGTTATGGCCGATTAAACGAACATAGCTTTCCGGGGTATACATGCCCGTATCCGTAAATATCGTGTTCTCCAGCGAAGGATAAGAGGATTGACGATAGTAAAGGCCTATCGAATCGAGATTTGCTGAAGGCGCTTTCAAATTTGCCAGTTCATTCGCAATAGAATACGGATAAGCCACCTGCTCTTGCAATTGATAAGGGAGCAGCCTTGTATTTCGCGATACGGACAAGGTCAGCATCTGCAAATCGAATATTCGGGTATCGAGCAGTTCGGTCATGTGCGCCATCGATTTCTGCGTGTTGTCCATAAGCCGATTATAGGTGTTCGATAAAGAAATGATATTGGTCAATAAGAATAGAATTCCGGACACGGCCAATATGAGAAGGTACCGGAACAAAAATTTACGATACAGCTTGGACTGGATTGCTTTGCGCACCATCGTCACATCCTTGATGATTTAGGTCTATAGCGTATTTCGAGTATACGGATTTCATATAAGCATATCAATTCTTCTTCGCCAAAAAGCAAAAATTGACTGGGTGCTGAAAGATTTGCAGGGTGTTTTTATGGTTCGAATCGCAATTTTAGCGTGCAAAAGCCGATATCCGCTTGTTGTTGCAGGCCGTAAATTCACTTATTATCGAGCCATACGAAAGCGTTTCAGGCGCCGAACCGCTTTCGGCCACGAAGAAGGAGGCCCGTTAAATGGCTGCTACAGATAAGACTGCCACCTTTTCCGGATCACGGAGAAAAAGGTTTGCACTGCGGAAAAATTGGGACTATCTGATCTTCGTTATTCCGGTCGTCCTGTATTTCCTTATTTTTTGCTACGGCCCTATGTATGGGGTGCAGCTATCCTTTAAACGATTTAATCCAGCCACGGGGATTACCGACAGCCCTTGGATTGGCATGGATAACTTTACGAGGCTTTTTGATTCATACCAGTTTTCCCGAATTCTCACCAATACACTGGTCATTAATTTGTTTAAGACGCTGATCAGCTTTCCGATTCCAATCATCCTGGCTCTCATGTTTAATGAGATTAAACGCGAACGGTTGAAACGAACGTTCCAGACGATCACCTATGCGCCGTATTTTATATCAACGGTTGTATTTGTCGGCATTATTAATTTATTTCTTGCCGGAGAGAACGGATATATTAACCATATGCTGAATATGTTCGGTTTCGGTTCGATTCCGTTTCTGACCGATCCGCAATATTTTCCCGGCGTTTACATCGGGACCGACGTGTGGCGGAACGCAGGCTGGAATTCCATTATTTTTATCGCTGCATTGTCCAGTGTAGATCCGCAGCTGCATGAATCTGCGCAAATCGACGGGGCCAGCCGTTGGAAACGGATTCTTCATGTAAACTTGCCATGCCTTCTGCCAACCATCGTCATTCAATTTATTTTGCAGATGGGAAAAATGATGACACTCAGCTATGAGCGTATCCTGCTCATGCAAAACAGCTTGAATATCGAGTCGTCCGAGGTTATATCCACGTACGCTTATAAGATGGGTCTGATCAACATGGATTACGGATTTTCCACTGCCGTGGGGCTCTTTAACAATGTCATCAACATCATCCTGCTGCTTGCGGCCAACAAGCTCGCCAAAAAATACAGCAGCGGCAGCTTGTTCTAAAGGGAGGAATGACCATGCAGGCTGGTTCCAACAAAATTAAAGAGGCTTATGGAGACCGTTTATTTCTGACGGTTACGTATTCATTAATCGGTATTTTGGTATTAATCATTCTTTATCCGCTTATTCACGTCGTCAGTGCCTCTTTTAGCGATCCCAAGCTGGTCGTAACCGGCAAAATCGGGTTATTTCCGCAAGGGTTTAATTTGGAGGCTTACCGACGGGTATTTATGAACGAAGAAATATGGATCGGCTATCGTAATACAATCCTGTACACGGTTATCGGAACGATAGTGAACATTGCGCTGACGATGATGGGGGCTTACCCGTTGGCCCGCAAAAACTTCCCTTGGCGCAGAGGGTTCATGGTCTTTTTCACGATAACGATGTTTTTCAGCGGCGGTATCATTCCGATGTATTTGCTCGTTAAAAATTTGGGCCTGTACAATTCGATGTGGGCGTTGATTTTGCCAACCGCCATTAACGTGTACAATATGATCGTCGCTCGGACGTTCATCGAATCGACCATCGACGAGCAGATCTATGAATCGGCCTATATGGACGGCTGCAGCAATATACGGGCATTTTTCTCCATCGTACTGCCTTTATGCGCACCGATCATAGCCGTCCTTGTCCTGTTCTATGCCGTCTATCATTGGAACTCCTATTTCGAGGCGATGATTTATTTGAAAGACCGATCATTATATCCCTTGCAGCTGTTCCTCCGGGAAATTCTGGTTATGAATCAGTCGGATAACGTGATGATGGATTCCATTGAGACCGATTCGAGCAAGTTTCTTGTCGCTGAAGGGGTCAAATACGCCGTTATTATTGTATCAAGCGTGCCCATTTTAATGCTGTATCCGTTTCTTCAGAAATTTTTTGTCAAAGGCATGATGATCGGCGCTCTTAAAGGCTGAATAATAAAGGAGATGACAACGAATGACCCAGAAAAAATATGTTTTGCTCTTGTCTGCCTTGCTGAGCGTATCGCTGCTCATGATGAGCGCCTGCAGTAATGGCGGGAATAATACAGCGAATCCGGCGCCTGGCACAAATGAAGGCACAGCCACTATTAATAAAACGGGCATGCCGATTGCCAATGAGCCCGTCCATCTGAAAGGGCTGGTTGCAAAGTACGAGCTGGTCAAGGATTGGAACGAGCATAAGGGGCTGAAGGACTACGAGGCGAAGTCCAATGTCATCATTGATTGGGATTCCGTCCCGCAAAACACCTTCGAAGAGCGGAGAAATTTGCTGTTTGCATCCAATGACCTGCCGGATTTCGTCATGCGGGCGATGCTGTCGCCGCAATTAATAACTTCTTACGCGGCTTCCGGTCAAATCATCCCGCTTGACGATTACATCGAAGCCGGTTATGCGCCGAACCTCTCGGCGTTGATGGAAGCCAATGACGGGATTCGCAAATCCATTACGTCAGCCGACGGTCATATTTACTCACTTCCGAATATTAGCGAAGCAGACGGCCGGATTGCATCCTCGTGGATCAATAAGCAATGGCTGGACAAGCTGGGGCTTGCGATGCCAACAACGATGGACGAGTTCTATGAAGTATTGAAAGCGTTCAAAGAGCAAGACCCGAACGGAAACGGCAAAGCGGATGAACTGCCGATTTCCGGTTACAAGGAAAACAATAGCAGCGGCAATGAGTTTTTCAGATCGTTTTACGGCAGCTGGGGTTTCGGCGGCAATTCAGGCATTATCGCGCCTTATATGGATGTTGATGATGCGGGCAAGATTCGTTATATCGCAACAGACGATACGTTTAAGGATATGCTGACCTTCTTCAGCAAGTTGTGGGCGGAAGGGCTGATCGATAAAGAAATTTTCTCGCAGGATATGAACCAGGTGGTCTCCAAGGTCGATGAAGAACGGATTGGTTACGTAGCGAAAGGCAACAACAATCTTTGGATGGGAGACAATCGTGGCCATTACGTGCAAAATCCTGTTTTTAAAGCAATTGATGGGGACGTGTATTGGACAGGTGTCAGCCCGAAGGTTCGGGATATCGGCTCCTTTGTCATTACGAGCAAAAATCCGAATCCTGCAGCGACGCTTCGCTGGGCGGATTATTTCCTTAGTGAGGAAGGGACCGCGCTGGCACGGCTTGGCATCCAGGACGTTACTTACACGATTGATGGAGACGGCTTCTATAAGCTGAAGGATGAATTCGCCAACAATCCTAACGGGCTTACTGTAGATGAGGCGCTTTCGGAGTATACTATTTTTCAAGGCGGCAATATTCCGCAGCGCGTCACGCAAAATGTAGACCAAAGCGCGGCTGTCCTTCCCGAAATGATTGCCAATAAGGATGTCATTCGTTCATTCCTGGTACAGGACGAGAAGCTGATGATACCGAATTTCACGGAAGAAGAAAACATTCAGTTAAGCACATACGCAACAGATATCGAAGCGTTCACAGATGAACAAATCGTTAAATTTATCACGGGCGCAAGACCGATTGACGACTGGGAAAAATTTGTGGAGACGCTCGACAAGATGAAGCTGGATAAATACCTTGCCATCTATCAAGCGGCTTACGACCGTTGGAATCAGCAATAATAGATGAGAAACCGAGGGAAAGGGGAACAAGTCCATGATCTTTTACGGTACAAGCGCAGCTGAAGGAATTCCGAACCCGTTCTGTTCATGTTCTGTTTGCAGCAACGCTCGAACAAAGGGAGGGCGCGAAATTCGCCGCCGTTCCATGCTTCGGCTTGATGAACGGCTCTGCATCGACCTAGGGGCGGACGCCTTTCAGGAAGCGATCGAATACGGCGACTTTACCAAGCTGCAGCATGTGCTGGTGAGTCATACGCACGAGGATCATTTCAATTACATGATGATGAATGTAAGGAATATGTCGATCGAACGCACGACGGAGCCCTTGCACTATTATTTTACCGATCAAGCGTATGACATCGTTGATTTCTATCGGCAAAGCCGGCCGATTATGAAAGGAATGACTTCCGACCTGGAGGCGCGCGACATTGTCGCTTTTCATAAGCTGGCGTTTAATGATAAGGTTACAATCTCCGGCATGGAAGTGACGCCGCTCCGCGGCAATCACTTGGGCAACATGGGTGAGAGCTGCGCGAATTATTTAATTGAACGGCCGGACGGGCAGAAAATTTACTATGGCGTAGACACCGGTTGGTATTTGCCGGAGACGTTCCGGGCCCTGGAGAATGCGTCGTTGGACGTGCTGATTAGCGAATGCACCTTTGGCCTGACGCCTGGGCGCGGACCCCATCCGAATGGGCATCTGGACGCATTCAGCTGCATGGAATTATTTCACACACTGCTTGAACAAGGCACACTGCATGCCAATTCGCGTATCTACCTGACTCATATCAACCACTTTACCTCCAACCATGCTGAGCTCGTGGATTGGTTTGCAGACCAATCGTTCCCTTGTCCAATTACCGTTGCTTGGGACGGGCTAAGCATATAACAGATCGCTGAAGTTAAACCAAGCCCCCCTTCTAAAGGAGAGTTGGCTTGGTTTGTATTAACCGTCGTCTTCATTGGTCTTGGGCGGTACGATATTTGGTCAGTCCCGTATCGTTCTGGGATGCTGTAGAGGGCTCGCAAGAGAACGTGAAGAAAGTCATTTTTGAAAAGAGCGGCCATAATCCGATGTTCGAAGAGCCTGAGCTTTTTGATGCCATATTAACGGATTGGATTCATGAAACGGGTAACTAATCCGTTGAAGATGAAACGTGCCGCCACTATTCTAATAAAGAGGAGCCCGCAGCTTTCCCGCTGGGGCTCCTCTTGCATCTGCTTTTTAACCGGTAAACTCTCGCTTTATACGGCTTCAGAGGCATCGTCCGGATGTTCTTCTTGCTGAAAACCGCTCCTTTTTTAAGTCCATGCGGACACAGGAGCCGCTATTTGCTGATATTCCATCGTTTTTCAAGCCCATGCGGACACAGAATCCGTTATTTGCTGATATTCCATCGTTTTTCAAGCTCATGCGGACACAGAATCCGTTAATGTAACACAATCACGGATTAATCCCGGAATATTTTGCGAATAGCGGATCTCATGTCCTCAAACCACTACGAAAAGGCTAAAAACACAGAAATAGCGGAACCACTGTCCTTAAAAAGTCACGACCCATTCAAAAAAACCTAGATTTCTTGAATTTTTGATTTTTTGATTCTTTGAGTACGCGACCCTTGATACTTTCATTCCTCGATTCTCGGTTCCCGATATCCTGGTTAATCGCCTCTACTCTTGATTCCTTGATTCCTTAATTCCTTGGACTCAGCTCCCTAGATCCTTATATCCCTTGATCATG
Source organism: Paenibacillus sp. ISL-20 (assembly GCF_018613005.1). Lineage (NCBI taxonomy): Bacteria > Bacillati > Bacillota > Bacilli > Caryophanales > Paenibacillaceae > Paenibacillus > Paenibacillus sp. ISL-20. Next base: position 29,139 of record NZ_JAGGRD010000046.1, on the reverse strand, counting down.
CTCCTATTTTACCTCGCAGGGTCATCGTACCAATTGCATCATGACGACAATAGCTCCTCACGCCCTCCCAACTCCATCTGACTCGCTCTTTGGGGTTTGGGAAACGGAGAGCTCCCTCATCAGAGTGATAACTTTCCCAGCCTGCGCGTCTCCTCCTCAATCCGGCTGGTATCGATCCGCTCAAACAAAAGCTCTACGTCATGGATCGGCCTGCCAGCCGGAACATGGTACCACTCCCACGCAGGCTGCTCCAGCGAGAGAAAGCTTCGTACCCTATCGCAAGAGAACGGAATAAACGGCTGCAGCAGGTTCGCCAGATTGGCTATGATCTGAACGCAGGTGTACAGCGTTGTTCCGCACGCTTCGCGATCCTCCTTGACCTGAATCCACGGCTTTCGTTCATCAAAATATTTGTTCGCCATGCGCACCACGCTGAAGATTGACTCCAACGCTTCCTTTAGCCGCCCTTCCTCAATGAGCGCCCCAGCCTCGCGGTACAATGCCTCAACCCTGCCCTGCCACTCTCCGGATATGCTGCCCTCGGGCACTTTCCCCTCAAACGATTTGTTCACAAACACCAAGGTACGGTTGACGAAATTCCCAAATGCGCCAAGCAATTCGCCATTATGGCTGTGAATGAACTCCCTCCAGGAGAAATCCGCATCCCGCTTCTCGGGGCCGTTCGCTATGAGAAAATAACGAATCGAGTCCGGCTGATAACGGCTTAACAAATCCGGCACCCATATAGCCCAGTTCCGGCTGGTCGAGAACTTCTTCCCTTCCAGCGTCATGTACTCGCAAGATATGATTCGGTCCGGCAGATGCAGGTCCCCTACCCCCTTCAGCAGCGCCGGCCAGATCAGCGTATGAAACGGGATGTTATCCTTCCCATGAACATAGTAAGCCGTAACCTCTCCCCGTCCCTTAAGCCAAAAGGATTCCCAATCGCCGCCCGTTTCCGCGGCCCACTGCTTGCTGGCGGATAAATAGCCGCTGACCGCTTCGATCCAGACATAGATTTTCTTATCCTCAAAGCCCGGAACGGGGACATCCACGCCCCAGGTCAGATCCCTCGTAGCCGCCCGGTCCTGAAGCCCTTCCTCCAAGTATCTTCTGGTCATTTGCACGGCATTATCCCGCCAGCCTCGGGCTTTATTCAAATCATCCGCCAGCTCAGCCTGGAAATGTGACAGCGATATATAAAAATGCTCGGTGGGCCGCTCCACCGGAGGGTTTCCGCAGATTTTGCAGGTCCTGTTCGTCAGGTCCGACGGATCAAGTATGGTGGAGCAGGCGTCGCACTGATCCCCACGGGCCCTGCTGCCGCATACGGGACAATCTCCTTCCACGTAGCGGTCCGGCAAAAACCGCTGATCGGTTTCGCAATACGTTTGCAGCACGGTTTTTCGATACAAATGGCCGTTTTCCAGCAGCTTCAAAAACAGTTCCTGCACCACGGCGTGATGAAACGTCTGGTCGGTTCGCGTATATAAGTCGTAGGAGAAACCCAGCCGTTCGAAGCAATCCACAAACTCCCCATGATATCGATCCGCAATATCCCCCGGAGCCACGCCCTCCTGAATGGCTTGAACCGCCACGGGCGTTCCATGACAATCACTGCCGGATACGTACAGGACTTGATCGCCTTTCGCGCGGAAATAACGGGCATACACGTCGCCTGGCAAGAGGCTTGCAAGCCTCCCCAAATGTAAGGACCCGTTGGCATATGGCCAGGCACCGCCGATAAAAATGTTCGTCATATCAATCATCCTCCTTTTTTTGGACAACAAAAAAAGCCCTCATCCCAAAAGGGACGAGAGCTTGCCGCTCACGTGGTACCACCCAATTTCATTCATGCCTTGCGGCATTCACCTCTTCGGATACGACGCCATATATCGCGTGTATACCCTAGCACGTTAACGGGTGCGGGATCCGGTACAGCCTACAACCCTCTGCAGGGTTTCGGTGCACAGCTCAGAGACCATATTCCCAAGGTTCTTTCCTTACCCCTTTTCACCAGCCAGGGCTCTCTGTTCAAAGACGTTACCAAGGTACTCTTTCTCTTCATTGCTTTTGTTTAACGTTATTCAAGTTACTGGAAATCATACCCGAACGCTGCTCAGGAAGTCAAGTGGGTGTGTAGTAAAAAGCCAGCCGGGGTTTAAAACCCCATTCCTTCGATTTTGGGAGCTGAGGTCCCGGAGGCCACGGCTTTGCAGTCTTTTCTTCCTTTATGTCGTATCGTTTTTACTCACTCTGTAAGATAAAAGCACTCATGCACTTTGACTCTATTAGAATATGGTGGGCTGAGTAAGGAGGAGAACTGGGCAGAATTTGGCTGTCGAGAAAGTCTCGATAGCCCGAAGAAGTACGTTCTTCTCGGAGAGACTAAATCTTACGTCTACGTTACAGCAATAGACTTGAGGAACGTTAAAAAAAGATGACCCCACAGGTGGAGTCATCTTTTTGACATGGATAGCTTAACTCCTGCTATCACTTCGATTAAAAGGTAATGGCGGCCGCTATGCCCCGTCCAGCAACAACATCATTAGGCTTTAGGCGCCAGCTCCGCCGCCTGACGGATCGCTTCCATCAAGCTTTTCTCGTCGGCGATGCCTTGACCGGCAATGTCGAATGCCGTACCGTGATCGACGCTGGTGCGGATAATCGGAAGGCCTACGGTAATGTTGACACCTGCATCCAAGCCAAGCACTTTGACGGGACCATGCCCCTGATCGTGATACATGGCCACTACTATGTCAAAGTCACCGCGAACCGTCCGGAAGAACAGCGTATCGGCCGGCAGCGGGCCTACGACCTGGATTCCTTCCGCCTGCGCCTTCTCGACGCCCGGTATAACTTTCTCTTCCTCTTCGCCATATCCGAACAATCCGTTCTCGCCTGCGTGAGGATTGATTCCGCAAACGGCAATCCGCGGAGCGGCGATGCCGGACTTCTGCAGTGTCTCATGAGCAAGCTTAATGACATGGTATACGCGCTCCGGATTTATCGAACGGACGGCGTCGATGATGCCGACATGCGTCGTAACGTGAATGACCTTCAAATTCGGCGCGGACAGCATCATGGAGTAGTCCGTGGTTCCGGTCAAATCTGCCAGAATCTCCGTATGGCCCGGATATTTATGGCCCCCTTTATGCAGGGCTTCCTTATTCAGCGGAGCGGTGCATATGGCCTGGATTTTATGGTTCTTTGCCAATTCGATGGCCGTCTCCAAAAATTTAAACGCGGCGTGTCCGGCTTCCGGGGCAACTCGTCCAATCGGCAAGTCCGCCGGCAGCAAATCCAGATCAAGCACATGAACCGTGCCAAAACGGTAGTCCACCTGCTCCAGCTCATCGGCAGTAATCGCTTGGATAGCCAAGTCACTGCCCACGAAGGACTTTGCCCGCTCCAATATCTTCAGATCCCCGATCACAACCGGGTGACTGATATGATACATCTCCTCATTCATGAGGCTCTTGAGTATAATTTCAGGACCTACGCCTGCGGCGTCTCCCATTGTAATCCCGATAACCGGTTTGTGCTGGCTCATGTTCTCACCTTTTTCTTATTTGTTATATAGTGCAGGGAATCTACCAGGGATTGATCATTTCCGAAGCCCCCGGCTTTGGTGACGGTCCAGTAACCTTTCTCCATGCCCTGAAGCCTTCCGAACGGCAAGCCGGGCTCTACTTCCGAATACAGCTGCATTTCTCCCATTCCAAGTTCCATACAGATAGCTTTAGCCGTATCACCGCCGGTTAATACCAACCCTTGGACCTCAGCGTATGCCTGTAAAATGGATTTTGTCATTCTTCCGAGTCCCAGCGAGATTGCTTCACTTACCTCGGTTGAAGATAATCCCCGCTCATCCCCTGCTTCTTTTGCAAGTCTGCGGTTTTCTTCCGAAGCGTCCACGTACAGGACCAAGTAGCGCTTGTCCATATCTCGAGCGATTTGTCGCAGGACATCCCCTGTGTCGTAAGTTTCACGAATCAACGCGGCCGGATCGATCTCCAGCATCAACGAGTCGGGCATATCTTCGACGGCACGAAGCTGCTGCCGGGTCGTTTGGGACAAGCTTCCTGATACGATCAGCGCCTTATCCGCCTGGGCCCAGTCTTGGCTCCCCTCCTCCACGGAAGTCAGGGACAGCGCCTCCGGCAAGTATTCGATTAATCCGGCAGAACCAGCCCATAAAATCTTCTTGTCCAGCTGTGAAAATAATGCCGATATCGCCTGTAAATCCGCTTCCGTCTCACTATCGCATACAAACCAGGTTTGACCTTCCGCTAGCTTGGATTGGAGCCATGGCAGAAATTGCGCCGCGGGCTGCCGCACTTGACTTGATGAGACCAGCACCGCCTCAGGCTCTCCTTCCTTCTGCAGCAGCTTCGGAATATAGCTTTCCATGACGGGCGTTTTGGGATCCTTAGCAAACTCCGTTTCGGTGATCAGCACACCTTGAACATAGTGATGCCCCTGTACCGTCGTGCGGTTCATTTTGGGAAAAGCCGGGGCGATCAGCACCAAGTCCGGCCGGAATACCTTCTGCACCGCCCGCAGTTCCTCTGCAACATTCCCGCGCAAAGTAGAGTCCAGCTTCTTGTAGATGTGGCGGCAGCCCTGCTCTTCAAGGAATTGAGCGGCTTCGTACGCCGCTTCATAGGCGTCCACGCTGCGTTTCGCCCTGCTATCCGTATCAACGATCAGCACTTCGGCACGGGTGTCCTGACGGTAATGGCGATGATCGAATACGACGGTGGAAACCAGTCCCTTCTTCGCCAATTGTACGCCCGAGTCATTCGCACCGGTCAGATCGTCCGCGATGATTCCAATTTGTTTTATCACATTTCATCACACCTTCTATGATTCGGCATCTGCTGTATTTGTATCAAATGAGTGCCCTTTCTTCTCTAGACGCTTCACTAAAAATCCGACATATAAAGGAAGCAGGATGGCGGTCGTTACGACGGACGCCGCAACCTGCACCGTCGCGATATCGGTAAATGCAGCAAAAGATGCATTCGCCGCCCCAATCGCAGCAGGCGTAGCCACGGCATTACCGGCTGTAGAGCCTTCCGCCGCCCCCACGATCGGGTTCCATTTCAACGCTTTAAACACAAAGTATCCTGCGGTACCTGTAACGAAAACCGTCAGCAGTCCAAGAATGATACCCGACAAGCCACCATCCACGATCGCTCCGAAGTCAATGCCCATTCCGAGCGCAAATGCAAAGAACGGAATCAGCATGGAGCTGCCTTTGTCCAAAAACTTCCGCATCTCTTCATCCAGATTACCCAGCACCATCCCTACAATAATCGGAAGAAGAACCGAGATAAAGGACACGAAGGAGAACATGCCGTCCACGAATCCCATGGCACCGAAGATCGATAACGCAACCATGGTGAGGAAAGGTCCGTCATTCAGGGCAAGCAGCGAATATGCGGCGCGGTCTTCCTTACTGCCGTATTGGCCTACCAAAGCTACGAACAATCCCCCATTACTGTTGGTCATCGCCGCAATGACGGCAATCGGAGCCAGACCCAGCCACAATCCGTTCTCTCCGGCAAACAGGTAAGCAATCAGACCGAACGCTGCGCCGACCACCCACTTCGTGACAAGCAGCGTGGCCCCTTTTCCGACGGAAACGCCAAAGGACTTGACGTTAATCTGTGCCCCCGTACAGAGGAGGAACAGCGCGATCAATGTACTTGAACCGTTTACAAATAAAGACTCCGTGAAATTCCCGATCCGGAGCAGGTCCGGAGCAAAGGTGTTGATGATTGCTGCAATAAGCAACGGTACTACCATCATACCTCCAGGAATCCGATCTAACGTCGCTTTAATCTTCATTATTGTAACACCCCTCTAATAATTGTTTCAATATTAAACAGTGATTTCATGTTGAAATCGCTTGCAGGATTTATTGTAAGTGCATTCAATTAAATTTGCAACATACCAAAGATTAATTGTTGCAAATTTAAACAATTAACTATTATAATGCCTCCAGCTTGTTGAAATATATTCCTACTCCCCTAATATCTGCCGAAACGGAGGGATCTATTGATCGCAAAACAAAAAAAAGCTGAAACTATTGTTTCAGCTTTCTCCACAGGGTCGAACGGTTGATACCGAGCCGTTCCGCAACCTTCGTCTGATTAAATTGTTCTTCCTCCATAATCGCGTCGATGATCCTCTTCTCGATCTCATCCAGCGTACCGCGAAGAAACTCAGGACTCATCGCCGCTGACGGATGTTCTTCCTTCTTGGCTAGAAGCCGGGTAATGAGCTGCTTGCCGATCACGTAGCCCTTCTCCTCCGTCACTGCGTCCTGGAGCAGGATTTTCAGTTCCGACACGTTGCCCGGCCAATCGTACTGGGTCAGCAGGAGAATCGCTTCATCCTTGATCTTGATCGGTGAAGTCCCTAGCGTCCCATGGTAGGACGCAATATAATAAGTCACCAATGGTTTGATATCGTCCCTGCGCTCGCGCAGAGCCGGCACGGTGATCCTTGCCGCCTCCTCATCCAGCAGGAGGGGATGATAATTCGAATCATCCTCTTCCAGCGAGAGAATGATCGTGAACCCCCGGTCCTTCATCTCGTTAATCCACTGCTTCAAATCCGTCATTTCTTGTGGAACGATCTCATCCAATCCATGGATGTATAGCGTGCGGATATCGTTGTCCCAAGCTTCTTTTTCGTCTTTTTTTAACAAGGTCATGGCCTGCTTTCCGGTAAGCCGAACATATAAACCTTGACCTTCGTTCTTTCGGTAATGAATATACCGGGAGAGCAGCTGCTTGCCTGTTCCGGCTTCGCCGATGAGAATCAGGACACGGCTGTCCAGATGGTCTTCGATCCGCTGCAGGCAATCGTGCATCGCCTCGCTTTGCGATATCATCATCGGCAATTGGGTCACCGCCTCGATATGATAGCCTGCGGCCTCCCCATTTTGCTTCACCTCGGAAAAAGTGTACAGGTAGTACCGTTTTCCCTGTATTACTTTCAGCGTCCTTTTCTGTTTCAGCTTCCGGGTTCCGTTTTCATGTATCAGGATGGAGGCTTCCGCCTCCCGGTTTAGCCGAAGATCGGCTTGTAAGGCTTCCACAGGGAGCGGACAGGAACCGAAATCCGGCCACTGTTCATATACAACCTCTCCCTCAGCATCCAATACGGTAAGGCTCGCGGCCGTTTCCTCCAGCAGTGCTTGTAGAAAGGATATTTCCCACTGCGTCCGTTCATGTAACCGAAACGCGGACTTGGCCTTTTGAAACGCATCGAAAATGGCCTCGCGCCCGGATTGGATCAGAATCCCTTCCAAGTGGTGCTTGGCGGCTGCCTCCATCGTCACCACATCGCCCATGATTAATTCGAAGCCCTTCGCCTTCAGATCCTCCAGCAGCCGGTCCACCTCTTGCGCCTTCTCTACCGTGAACACGTCAACCTCGATATCCAACACATCAGTAATGGCTTTGGCTCCAAGCGTAATATTGGAGAAGCCCACAATGGCTTTTTTGCCTGGAAAATGATTGGCCAACGTGAGCACGCGCAGCATATCATAGCCTGAAACATGGACATCGATAACGGGAATCCGCACCTCGGGTTCGATCAGCTTAGCCGTACCGCCCCGGCTAATGATCACGTCATATCCCAGGCGTTCGCCTTCCTTTGCCAGAGGAACTGCTTCTAGTAAATTACCGACCTCGACTCGGACTTCAAGCTCCGGCTCTTCCTTCCGGCATTCTTCTATTAAATGGCTCATAGCAGGATACGGAGCAATAAATAACGTTTTAATGGTCATGATTGTCACCTATATTTTCTTTGGTCAACCTTATTCTTGTTATTATTCTACCGTTTCTATATGAAATAACCAACTCTATATATGAAAAGGCACCCCTGCCTAGGCAGCCATCAACCGAAAGGCCGACGGCGCCGACTAGGGTGCCTTATCTTAGCTAACCTATAAACTATTACCTCAGAGTTACTCCTCTATTAAAACGGACACGGCGCTTTTCGGTGCAAGGCGGAGGTTAAGCTGCTCCGTTCCCTGCATGTGCAGTGCAGCATTCTCCTCTTGCTCGCTGTCGTTAAATAAAACAATGGCAATCGAGCCGTCCGTGTTCTTGAATGCTACCGAACGGATGGACTCATTGCTGGTAGAAGCAATGCGAACCGCTTTCGGACGGATCACCTTACTAAAATGCGCCAGCGCGTAATAATCCAGCGTATAGGTAAGCTCCTTCGTCTGCTGATTAACGGTGACAATGCCGCGGCAGGTGCTTTTTCCAAAGCCCGGAACAGTAGGACCGTTATTCTCGTCGAGCGCCATATTCCACAGCACATAGGATTTACTGTGATTGCGGAGAATCTCGATCCCGGTTCGCATCACATTGGAGAAGGCCTGCTCAAACGGCGGGATCCACTCCCCGCCCGATCCTTCCGTGAAATGAACCTCTTTTCCCGGGAATGCCTCGAACACTTCGGATTGGGCCGACGGCTTGCCGCCGTACCAGTGCCAAGCAACGCCATCCACGGCGTCACCCGCTTGCTCAAAAACGGTCAGCGGGTAGTCCGGCTTGTCCCAGTTATGGTCATAACAGAGAATTTTCGTATCGATATCGTTCTCCACGAATTGCGGCTTCAGATGATTCTTGATGAAATCGCTTTGCGCCTCGGGCAGCATGATCATGCCAGGGTAATGTCCTGGCGAATACAACGCCTCATTCTGCGGCGTGATCGCATAAATCGGCAGCCCGTTGGCTTCATACCCCTGAATGTAACGTACAAAATAATCAGCATACACCGCATAGTATTCCGACTTCAGCTCTCCGTCGATCATCGAACCGCTCGTCTTCATCCAGCCTGGCGGACTCCATGGGGAACCCATCAGCTTGATATCCGGATTCAATCGCAGCGCTTCTTTCAGGAGAGGAATGATGTCTTTCTCGTCATGCGCAATGGAGAACTGATTCAGCTCCACATCCGTCTGGCCCTCAGGCATATCATTGTAACTGTAGAAGTCACGTGCGTAATCGGATGCGCCCATCGGTTGGCGGAGTACAGATAACCCGATCCCTTCATTCGGATCAAACAGTCTTGTCATGAGCTCCGAACGCTGCTGCGTCTCCAGCACTTGATGGATCAGATAAGCAGCGGAGTCCGTGAAGGACGCGCCGAAGCCATCCATCTCCTGAAACATTTGCTCCTCATCAATAACAATTATATGCTGCTGCACATCCGTTGATCCGGGAGCTAGCTGCTCCTTGTCTTTCCTAACAAATAATTCCTCTTCCCCGTTTGACTGATAGATTGTCATGTTCAGCATGCTGTTTCCCTCCAGGTTTCTAATGGTCTTCTGGCTTTCCTATCCCGTTGTATATTGGAAGTTGACTTGGAAAGAGCCCCTTTCCTGTGTAGAAAGGGGCCCTCCCATCATGAAACGTTAACTTATTTCAGCCCCAGCTTCTCTTTGTTCGCCTTCATCTTCTCATTGCGGACTTCGATGATTTTATCCCAGTTGTTATCGTCCAGGAACTTTTTGTATTCGTTTAAGAGGTTGTCGAACGCTGCATCATCCTTGGAACGAATCATGCTGACGAGCGTGGAGTTCCATTTTGTATTGATGGCCGTCAGGGAGCGTGCTTCCGGTGTTCCTTGGTCCGGGTTGATATTCTCCAGAATAAAGTGCGGCGTCAGCTTGCCCTTACCCCATTCCTGCATTTGCTTGATCGCATCCGGGAATGCATCCCCGCTCAGCGCCTTGTGGCGGTCATGTCCGAAAAACATGAATTCACCCATGCGGTAATCCTTCTTGAAGGTATCCGGATTGTTCATCTGAAGATCCTTCACGGCAGGGAGGAACTCCACCGTTCCATCTGCATTCACTTGGTAGGTCTCGCCTTCGATGCCGTAGTTCATCAGCATTTGTCCTTCTTCACTTAACAGGTACGTGAAGAGCTGAATGGATTTGGCAGGATCTGCATTATTTTTCGTAATGAAGCTAATCATCCAGCCGGTGATGCCGGATTGATTCAACACCGGCTTACGTCCTGCCGTGCTTTGCGGCCCGTCAATTGCAATGTACTCTTTGCCTTTATTGTTGCTGTAGAAGCTTTGCAGGTTACCGCCCTGCTGCGGCGTTCCGTCCAGCATAATCGTTGCGTATTTGCCTGCTTTGACCTTCTCTTCAAAAGCCGTTCCGTCATCGGCAAAGCTGTCATCGCTAATCGCGCCGTCCCGGTACACGGTATTGAACGCTTTCACCCAAGTCAGATAATCTTCATCCAGGTTACGGTTATAGAAACCGCCATTCTCCTCCAGCGGCACGCCGATGAAATCCTGCAGCACGTCGCCAAGCGAGCCCGTTCCTTCGCCAATGGAGTTGAAGCCGAGTGGAATCAGAGCAGGGAATTGCTTCTTGATATCAGCGAGAACGGCCTGGAACTCTTCTGGCGTTCCCATGACCGGCTTACCTAACGCTTCGTAAACGTCCTTGCGGATAATAAATGCCGTTTTGGCCGGAATGTTACCGCTGTCATAGTCTTCCTGAGTATTGGAGTAGTTCGGATATCCGTAGGTTTTGCCATCCTTCAGTTGGAACCAGTTGAGCGTATCCTGTGCCGCTACCTTATTAAAGTAAGGGTCGTATTTCTCGGCCAGATCGTTCAGCGGCAGCGCCCATGTCGCCGCCTTCTGCACGACCGGGGAGTTGGAGTCAAACGTCGTAATCAGATCCGGCATTTCCCCACCGGCAAAAAACGTATTCAGCTTGGTGTCGTCACCCGTGATGAATTTGATATTAATGTTCAAGTCTTCCTTAATCTTCTTGGTTACAACATCCTTGCCGAAATCGGTATTCCACCAATCCGCATTTACGTACCACGTAAGCTCGGTTGTCTCTTCTTTTTTATCCAGCTGCCAAGCCGGTGTCTCGGCATTCGGTGTATAACGATCCTCAATTGAAACCCAGTTTTCCTTCTTGGACCCCGATTCCCCGCCCGATCCCCCGCAGCCACTCACAACCAGCACAACTGCCATCAGTGCCGTAATCAGCGTAAGTCCTTTCTTACCCCAAGCCTTGTTCATCAACATCATGTAACCCTCCTTTTTAAATAAAAGCGCTTACTTATTAGACCCCAATCTTTTACAGGCTTGCTTCTGTTCCACTCCTTTAAAGAGCAGCTACTCTACTCTTTAACAGCTCCGAGCATCATGCCGGAGATAAAATATCTCTGTAATATTGGATACATCACAACAATTGGCAGTGTCGTCACGACAATGGTTGCTAGTTGGACCCCTTTGGTTGTCGTCTGGATCGCGACGGACCCAATGTTTTGCATCGATTGCGTCTGGGACTGCACAATAATCTCATACAGCATCATCTGTAACGGATAGAGCGCTTGGTCCGTGATATACAATTTGGTGGTCATAAAATCATTCCATTGCCCGACCCCGTTAAACAGCGCGATGGTTGCCATGGCCGGCATGGAAAGAGGAATAAAAATGCTCAGGAAAATCCTCCAGTCGCCTCCGCCGTCGATCTTCGCCGACTCTTCCAGCGAATCCGGCACGTTTCGGAAGAAGTTCATCAGAATAATAACGTCGTAAAAGCTTAACAGAGCCGGAATAATATAAACCCAGAAGCTGTTTAGCAGCCCCAAGTCTTTGATCAACAAGTACGTCGGAATCATGCCGCCCGAGAAAAACATGGTGACGACACCCATTGCAACATAGAACTTGCGGCCGCGGACGTATTTTTTACTCAAGCCGTAACCCACCATGGCACAGAAGAACACGTGTGTGATGACACCGATCACGGTTTTGGCCACCGAGATGAAAAAGGCATTCCATATGTTTGCATCCCTGAACACGGCCTGATAATTCTCAAGCGAGAATTCCGTAGGCCAGAAGATGAACCCGCCCTCGGCAAGAGACCTGCCCGAGCTAAAGGATGAAACGACAACGTTCCATAACGGAACGACAATGATGATGGTAAACGTAACCAGTAAAATGATGTTGATCGTATCAAAGATCCGGCTATCGAGATCTCCTTTTGCTGCTTTCAAATTCACCGTAATACCTCCCTTTTGCATGACCTACAGGACGGATTGATTATCATTCAATTTACTGGTCACTTTGTTGGCCGTAACGAGCAGAATGACGGAGATGATGGATACACCCAAACCAACGGCGGTTGCATAAGAGAAATCGCCCTGCGTCATACCCATCCGGTACACGTACGAGTTAATGACTTCGGCTTTTTCCCGGTTCTGCGAATTCATGAGCACCAGAGTTTGATCCAGATTCGATCCCAATAAACCGCTTACAGTTAGGATCAGGTTCAAGCTGATAATCATCTTCATGTTCGGTAAGGTGATGTTCCAAATCTGTCTTAGTCGGCTAGCCCCGTCGATTCTTGCGGCCTCATAGTAGGTCGGATCAATCTTGGCCATGATCGCCAGGTACAGAATCGTTCCCCATCCGGCCTCTTTCCATATATCCGACAAGGTCGCGATCCACCAGTATTTGCTCGGGTCGAGCAAAATGTTTTGCGGCTGCGAGATCAGGCCCAGACTAAGCAATATCTCGTTGAACAAGCCGGATGTCGAGAACCAGGTAATAAGCATGCCGCCCAATACGATCCAGGACAAGAAGTGAGGCAGATACGACACGGTTTGGACGAATTTTTTGAAACGCCCCATGCCGACCTCATAAATCATAATGGCCAGAATGATCGGAATGACAAAGCCGATCGCCAATTTTAAGAAGCTAATGCCCAGCGTGTTAACGACGGAATCCCAAAAATACTTGTCCGACAAAATAATTTTGAAATTATCCAGGCCCACCCACGGAGCGGAATCCAGCGTATCGATAACGGTGTAGTTCTTAAACGCAATCGTCAAACCGTAAATCGGGATGTAGCAGAAGATAAACATGAAGATAACGCCGGGAATGATCATCGATTGAAGCTCCCATTGCCGCTTGTAATCGATGAAGAATTCCTTGATCCTCTGCCCCAACGGCTTCTTCCCGGTTGGTTGAACCGGGCTTGTGCCGGTTGACTGAACTGCAGCTGTTTTGTTCACCTCTTAGCCTCCTTTGATCAAAAACCGCATAAAAACGTTTTTATTTTTGGCGAAAAAACCCCTGATTTTTTAAAATCATTTTAAAAAAATCGACTTGTTGTGATTCGCTTTCTTCGCTTAAACCGATTCATTCCGATTCATCTTCACATGACTGGAACCGCGAACGACCAGTTCCCCTGGAAGCTTCTGAATCTTGCCCTTCTCTTTCTTCTGAATCATGCGCACCAGATGATCCACGACCAGAATCCCCTGTCTGGCAATCTGATTGCGTACGGTCGATAACGGCGGCGTAAAATACTGCGCGATATCGATATCATCGAAGCCCACGACACTGACGTCCTGCGGAACCTCGTATCCATGGGACTTCAAAGCCCGAATGCAGCCGATGGCACTCACGTCATTACCGGCAAGAAAAGCATCCGGCACTTTCCCGGGGTGTAAGTGAAGAAACGATTTGACGGCGTTATACGAACCTTCTTCCTCAAAATAGCCCTGCAGTATGTAGTCTCCGTCGATCGGGAACTGGCACTCCCTGAGCGCAGCCAGATATCCTTCCTTCCGCTGCACGCTGTCAAACATCGTATCCACGCCGGAAATGTAGGCGATCTTCTTATGCCCCAGGCTGATCAGGTACTTGGTTGCTTCATAACCGGCTACGTAAGAGTCGAATATGATGCTGCCCATCGTCTCATTCTGAACCTCGCGATCCAGGAAAACGGCCTTAATCTTGTCCTTCTCCATGGCGGCGATGTCTCTATCGTCGATCTTCAGCTCTTCGAAGATAATGACGCCATCCACCCGGCCGCCCATAATATTGCTCATAATCACCTGTTTATCCTTCGTCACAAACACGTTCAATCCATAACCCAGACGGTCACATTCCCGTGACATCGACTCCACCAATGTGTAGAAGTAAGGCCCTGACACGCTTGTTGTAAAGAAGCCCAGCATCTTGGTCTTCCCCGACTTCAACAGCTTTCCGTTCAGGTTAGGTACATAATTGAGCCGTTCCGCCACCTTCAGCACATGGGATTTGGTCTCCGGGTTCAATACATCTACATCATTTAATGCATTCGAAACCGTAGAAATGGAGACTCCGGCTTCTCTTGCCACATCCTTGATTGTTACTTTACCCATATAACCATTCCATTCTTCCTTTGCGATAAAAACGTTTTTATGTACATAAGTTACCATACATGTGAGGTGAACACAATGCTTTTTTGGAAGGGGTTTCAAATATTTTTTCGATTAGTCCCAACCCTCGGTAGTCAGACATATTGAAAAAACAGGCACTCTTCAAAGCGGTACCCTTCATCGGTACCACTCTTGAAAGTGTGCCTGCAGGAATTGAATCTCTTTTTCGTAATGGGCCACATGCCCCTCATCGATCATTCTCTGGTATGCCTTGTTGCCTTGTGCCGCACCGGTTGTAAGTGTATCGCATAATGCCTCGATGCGTCTTACAGTCCAATCTTTCATGTTGGGAGGCGGTGCTATACCATAAGACTTAAAGAACAGCGATATTCTGTGAGTGCGATCCGCAGCATGGTATTCCGATCGATAAGGTATCGATGTCCCTGTATTGGAATCTATTGCAAAGCTTGCTAGCGGGACTGAGGTGTACAGCATATAAACCATGTCCCAGATTCGTGGACCTGGTGCAGCCAAATCAAAATCGATCAGCGCAATCGGTACTTCGTCTCTAAACACGATATTGTACAAAGCGGCATCATTGTGACAGATCACTTCATCGTCCCATTCCTCCGAAGCCTGAGAGTTATGTGCAGACTCCGGTTGGATTGAAGTTGTTGCAAAGCCTTGTACGGCGTCATGATAACGCCGTAACAATGCTGCACTCTGGATAAGGGCCTGGTCCGACCATATATAGGGTTTAAAATCAGGATATTGGTTTCCCGGCACCTCTCCCGGAATAAAGGACAAGATCTCTCGACCGCTACTATCAATGCCTATGAACTTGGGGGCGCCTTCAAAGCCCTGCTTATCCAAATGTCGAAGCAAATCATGCACGAAAGAACTCCAATTTGTAGTACGGTGAACATTATTTCCGATACGTACGACTTCGTTAACATTCCCACCGGGAAGTATTTCTTCCTTGTCACACATCCGTAGCTCCCTTTCCCGCTGCTCCATGTGCCATTCCCAGCACCTCAGCCAGTCCTTCCAGATCCAGTCCGTCGGCGGCAAAAGCGGTGCGAACGAGCTTCGGCGGAACGAACTCGTCATATTTGCCGAGATAGGGCGCCTCATCCGGATCGAGGAGCGCGCCGGCGTCCTCGCAATCCATCAGTTCCTTCTTGATTTCCTCCATCAGCGTTTCGTTATCGACCTTACCCGCGACAACCATGTAATACGGCTCCATCGGCACGATAGATCGGAGGGGCAACCGCTCGGACAAGTTATGCTTCAGCAATCGCTCCAGCGTGCGGAACTGCTTGCTGCCCGCCCAAGGCAGGATGAACAGGGAATCGCCGCCCGCCGGTAGGACCACCTGCTTCAGCAGCCCGCTTTCTCGGGCAAGACGGCGAGCCCGCTCCAGACGATTCACCGCGCCAGGCGCCAGATACGGATAAATGGCGCTGTCGGCCAGCACCTCCCGCATCTTCTGCACCACCCGAGTATGCACATCGCCGCCTGCGCCAAGCCACAACGTATCGACCTTGCCCTTGGCCGACTTCACATACAGGGCCTTATGCTTCGTATCGACTTCCTCCACCTTCCACAGCTTGCCCGCGAGCGAAAAGCAGTAGCCCGGCGGCGGCACGGTCGTAATCGATCCGATTTCTTCGGACCCATTGTATACGACATGCTCTTCATCGTCCTTAAACACCGCGTAGAAGCGGTAGTTGTTCACGATCTTCTCCCCGCCAAGGCCAATGATCAAACTGCCTTCTTCCGTCCGCTGGATATGATCGGTTTGGAGCAAATACTGCAAGAACTCCTTATATTCCTCCGGCTCAATGCCGCGGAAAGCCGGCAGCGTCAACACCGCTCTCGCCAAATCCGGCGGCTCAGCCTCGCCCATGCTCTTGAGTGTGCTCATCGTTTGATGATAAAGCACACCCACCGGCTTCTTCCGCAGGGCCAGCGGTTCGACCCACTTCTCGCGAATATACAGCTCAATGACCGCAATGGCCCGGAGCAGCATCCATGGCATGCGCGCAGGCAGCATGGCCTCCTCGTCCTCGTCCTCCGGACAGAGGAACATCATCTCGGAGGCCTGATCCCCGCGCCGGCCGGAGCGGCCGAGCCGCTGAACGAAGCTGGAGCAGCTGTACGGCGCGCCAAGCTGGATCACCCGCTCCAGCTCGCCAAGATCGATGCCGAGCTCCAGCGTCAGGGTGGCAGCCGCAACCGCTGGCCCCGGGCCTTCGCGGAGCGCGGCCTCGGCTTCCTCGCGCAGCATCGCGGAGATGCTTCCATGGTGCACATGGAAGACATCCCGTTGCTCGCGCTTGGCGGCAATCCGCCGCAGCTCGAGCGTGGTCAGCTCTGCATCCGAGCGGCTGTTCGTGAAGACCAGCGCTTTTTTCAGATGCGTGTTGTCGTACACGAAATCGTAATAGGCTTTACGAGCAAGCTCCAGCTGCTCCGCCTGCTTCTCATCCCGCGCATCCGGGAAGGAGAAATGCTCGACCGACAGCCGCAGCTTCCGTCCTCCTTGCGGGGCGATGACTTCGACCGCGTTCTTCGTGCCCGCACCCAGCCAGCCGGCTGCGGTCTCATAGTCGCTAAGCGTTGCCGACAACCCGATACGGCGAGGCGAGCAGGAAGCCATCCGCTCGATCCGGGTCAGCTGGCTCAGCACCTGAATGCCGCGGTCGGCCCCCATAAAGGCATGAACCTCGTCAATGATGACATACCGCAAGTCCTGGAACAGCGCCGGGATGGCGTTCGGCCGGTTCATCAGCAGCCCCTCAAGCGACTCCGGCGTAATCTGCAGCACGCCGGACGGCTTCTGCATCAGCTTGGTTTTCTCAGCCTGGGACACATCGCCATGCCAATGCCAGACCGGCACCTGGCCCTCCTTCAACAAATCGGTGATGCGCTCAAATTGGTCGTTGATCAGCGCTTTAAGCGGGCCAATATACAAGATTCCTACCGAGCTTGAAGGCTCGTTATACAGCTCCGTCAGCGCCGGGAAGAATGCGGCTTCGGTCTTGCCCGAAGCCGTACCGGAAGCGATCAGCAGATGATTGTGCGTATCGAACAGGACGCGGCAGGCTTCCACCTGCGCCTCGCGAAGCGTGTCCCATCTTTTTTTATAGATAAACTCCTGAATGAACGGGGCCAGTCTGGAAAAAGGATTCGTACTCATAATTCAAACTCCGCCAGCAGATCGTCCAAATCGTCCGAAGCCGTTTCGTTCGTCCCTTTGCCCTGCGGCTGTGCCGTAGCGCGTTCACCCAGCAAATCATCAAACGTGGCCTCCGGATGCTGATGCAGCGTATGCAGCAGATCCATGAAATCCCGCACTACCTCGCGTGTGGTAAGCAGTTCTTCAGCCCCCAGCCGGTTTACGGCCGTCTGCATGAATGCGATGAGCTGATCATCCGTCAACTGCGCTTCATATTTGAAGTGCAGGGCGTGGATGTCCCGCAGCTTTTGCAGGAGGATCAAAATCTCCTCATACGACAGCATGTCCAGCTTCAAAATGGGCGAGGTGTAGGTTTTCAGCGAACCACTGCCGTAACGCCCGTCAATCAGGCGGGAGCGCAGTGCGTCATAACTGAACAGCCCCCGGCGCTCATCCTCGACAAACTGCGGCGTTCCGCCCATATAAATGCCCAAATGCTCCGCTTTACCCTGCATCGTGTCGTTGAACATGGTCAGCAGCTTCTCGTAGTTGCTCTGACGAGACACGCTGTTGGTGATTTTATAGAGGTTGACCCCTTCGTCAATGAACAGCAGCAATCCCTTATAACCGATGGCCGCCGTAAATTCCGACCACAGCTTCATATAATCATACCAGTTGTCGTCATCGATAATGACCCCGACGCCAAGGTCCTTGCGGGCCTCCGTCTTCGTCGGGACTTCCCCGCGGAGCCAGCGCAGCGCCGCCCCTTTGCGGTCATCATCACCAAGCTTATAGCCGTTCCAGTAAGCAGCCAGCACCTTCGCAAAATCAAACCCGTGCACCAGATTCTGCATGCCGTTGGTCACCGCATAGATCTGCAGATCCACCCGATCGTTCAGGGCAGGATCATCCGGGCGCATACCCGTCTCCTGCATGATGTCCTGCTGGATCGCCGCGATCCATTTCTGCAAAATGGCCTCCAGTGCGCCTCCGTCCGGACGCGTCCTTGTGGACAGTTGGGTCATCAGCTCACGGTAAGTCGCAAGCCCTTGCCCTTTCGTGCCCACCAGCCGCCGCTCCGGCGAAAGATCCGCATCCGCCACCACGAAATCGCGGTCCATCGCATAGTTGCGGATGATCTGCAGCAGGAAGCTTTTCCCGCTTCCGTAGCGGCCCGTAATCAGGCGGAAGGCAGCGCCGCCCTCGGCGATATTATCCATATCGCGCAGGATGGACTCCACCTCCGGCTTCCGGCCGACAGCGATGAACTCAAGCCCCACCCGCGGCACAACCCCTGCCGTTAAAGAGTTTACGAGGGCCGTTGTGAGCCGTTTCGGTATTTTTAATTCCGTCATAGTTCCACCTCTTTCAAGCATCTTACAAGCATCTCTAAAGCATAACGAGTCAAATCGATTTCAATCCATCCGATTACACGGGCTTTAATGTTTCCAGCATATCTATATAATCATCCGCAATGGCCTCTCCATCGATCAGAAGATCACCGATGGT
Organism: Paenibacillus sp. ISL-20; assembly: GCF_018613005.1. Classification (NCBI taxonomy): domain Bacteria; kingdom Bacillati; phylum Bacillota; class Bacilli; order Caryophanales; family Paenibacillaceae; genus Paenibacillus; species Paenibacillus sp. ISL-20. The sequence goes on along the minus strand of NZ_JAGGRD010000046.1, from coordinate 10,224 downwards.
ATCCATCGCGGCCTCATTGATCTCATCGAGCAGTAACGCCGGCATAGAACCGGCCTTCTCTGCAATCTGCTGCAGCCCCGGACGGTTCGGTCCCGTCTTGAGGGAATGGAGAACTTCCAGGTGGATGGGATTGAGACGCTCTGCGAGCTCCTGCCATTCCTCATCCTCTACCTCCCATTGCCATGACTGCTCTCCTGCTATAGGCATCACTGTATAGATCTCTTCATCTACGACATGCGGGTCCATAACATGGATCCCCCCAGCTTCAGATGAATGCTCTTCTAGAGAACCCATGGATTGCATCAAGCTATCATCAGCGCTCCCTGACGGCTCCATAAACCTTCCGTTATCTGCTTCTGATTGTTCCGTGTTCACGGAACGAACGATGCCATTTGCTTCATCAAGCTGATCACGCACCTCTATAGTGCCCGGCTCATAAGGGTCCGCATCAAAATCCATCACCGCCTGGAACACGTCCGGTTTCTTCGCTGCCGTTTTTCGGGAGGACCGGCCTTTGGAAGGCGAAGCCATGTTAGTACTTGTTCCCGCATCTTCGGAGTGGCCTGAAGAAGCTCCAACTGACGGAGCAGGCTCCAGTGCCGGCTGGCTGTTGATCACCTCAGCCTGCTGCCCGGCTTCCTCCGTAAGCAGCATGTCGCGGACCTGGTCCGACTCCCGCTGTAATCTGCGCAGCTTCCCTGTGTCGATCTGAACCTCAGGTATCGCCTGTTTGCGCTGAGCCTCCAGCTGCTCCTGAATCTCTTTTTTCAGATAACGGGTGATGATCACTTCCACTTCGGGCTCCACCGCATCCGCGCCGCGCAGCCGTCCCTTAAAACCTCTCAATTCCCGCAGCTTATTCTCGGTCAAGCGAACCAGCCCCGTTATATAGGAACGCAGAGGAGCGTATTCGCTTAAGGACACCACCGTCAGCACGACGTTTCGCCCGTATAACCCATGATCGTACACCGCGCTGCGGAATAAATACCGTTTCACCTGCCGGGGCCGTGGCTGAAAGCGATCGATGAAGCGCTGCCCCTTCATTTTGGCCCAATAGCTGTCTACGAGCGCAATCACCTTCGGGGCATACCGTTCCAAGTCCTTGCGGCCATTCTCTTGGTAAAAACGGCTCTTCTCCACATCATAATCCAGCAAATCCAACAGCAGCTCCCACGTCAGCTCCACGGGCTGGAGAGAGAACCGGCGCTTCCATTCCTTCTCCTTCAGCTCAGCGGACAAGACGCGCGGAAAGCGCTGGTACGTTTCCCGGATCGGCATATCCAGGCTATGCACGATCATAAAATCATATAGCCACTCCCGCAGGTACGTATCCAGCTTGGCATAACGCTTTCGGTAGGCCGTCCACGCCTGCTCCATCAATGCATAGCCCTGCAGGGGATCGCTCCAGCCGACGCCATGGATCAGCTCGTAAAAATAGACAAACAAATAGGATAAGTCCGTATCCGGGTACCGCCCGGACCTTACTTCCTCCCGCCAGTAAAAATACCATTTGAACTGGTCGCTGGCCATCTGGTCGTAGGTAGGCCAATAGCTTTTGAAGGCAACAAAAGGGCACTCTCCCTCCACATGCCATGCGAGCTCCCTTGCCTTCTGCACGAATTGCTGCTCCTTGGTCACGTAGCGGAAGTCCTCGCCCCAATTCATATCCAGCGGCTGCTGAGGCTTCACAATCAGGGATTCCTTCGTTTGTGCAGCAGAATCAACGGGTTCCTGCCCCTGATGATCTGATGGCTTGTCCAGTAACGAGACGTCCTGCTCGTCGCCGGCCAGCTCGAATTCAGCAAAACGAATCCCTTGGTCATTTACAAGCGTAGTATGTCTTATATGTTCTATGTGATTGTCGTTGTTAGGCTTATCGTTTTTCATCGAATATGAACCTCCGTCACAACTTCAATTATACCATTTAACCTATAGGGACTAACCGGTTTTCACATGTTTCTCATCTGTATTATAATGGACGGAATGATAGTCTAGCGAATGACTTTATGCTGAAAGGACCTTCGAATGAATAAATGGCTGAAAGCATTGTTATTTCTTGTGGGCGCGGCTATTCTGACAAGGCTGATCCCCTTCTCTTCCTGGTTCCGTATCCTGGATACGATGATCCATGAGCTGGGGCATGCCGCCATGACCCTTCTCATGTCAGGGCGCGTGCTCAGCATCGAGCTGAATCCCGATCACAGCGGCGTAACCTATTCCATGCTGGCTTCAGGCGGCTGGAGTCCGATTGTGGTCTCGCTTGCAGGCTATATGTCGGCATCCCTGTTCGCCATTCTGATGTTCTACGGCTATGCCAAGAGAAAACAGGCCACCGGCCTGATCACCATTACCGTGCTTGCCCTCATTATGATCATCTTCTTCGTTCGCGCCGGCTATGGATTATGGTGGCTCATTATTTTTATGATCGTGAATCTGATCTTCTATTTCCTCGGCGAAAAGGTCCGTAATTTCTACTACCTGCTGCTCGCCTTTCTCGTGCTGGAAGAGTCCGTGGTCGGTCCGCTAACCCTCCTGACCATGGCGCTAACCCAGCCCAAGCAAGCGGGCGATGCCTCCAACCTGGCCAACATGACCGTGCTCCCGGCCTTCGTCTGGGCGCTGCTGTTCCTGCTGTTCTCCCTATGGTGCGCGAAGATGGCGCTGCAGCTGTTCTGGAAGAAGCGGTGAAACAGGTTAGTCGGAAGACAGGCAAAAGAAGCCAGTGTTATCCAACCTTCGGATGACGCTGGCTTTTTTATAAGGCTTGATTTTCATTTGAAGCAACCTTGTCGGAGATGGAGCAGGATTGGCCTCCTCTTTGTCTAATATAGTTGTATGTGTGCATTCCTGGAAAAGACGTTATCTGAAATCAATGCAAGTACAAATGAAATAAGGGGTCAGATTAAATGCACTCAGAAATTATATTGAAAAATAATTCCAACATACCTATAGAGGATAAGATTGACCAGATCAAAGCTTGTATTAAATCTATACATGGAAATTCAGCTGTTGAACTTGTGTCAATAACTTGTGAGGATATTGGTTATAGGACTCCAAACTTCACAACTTCTGGTATATTTCGTTTGCATGGGTTGGTAAAGCTATATAACGAATTGAAACCGTGGTACGTTATCTTAAAAATCATTAAGCCAGACACACCCGAGAAAGATAACTTTGAACATCACAACTATTGGAGACGTGAAGCACTTGTATTGGAGTCAGGAGTTTTAAGAGAACTTCCTGATTCTATTTATAGTGCAGAGTGCTATTTAGTTGAAGAACAACAAGATGGTACCATATGGATCTGGATGGAATATGTTAAGGGCGTATACCCAAAAACAGTTGAGCAATTTTCATACATCGCCCGACAATTAGGTCGTTTTAATGGGGCCTATCTTAAAGGAATAAAAATGATGCCTGAATATGAGTGGATATGCAGAGCTTGGCTCAAGTCTTGGTCAACTGCATGCCGCATGTACGCTCCTAAGATGGAGGAGTATGTAAGTCGAATATCTACAGACAATGTGCAAAGTACTTGGGCTTGGTATCAAGAGATGCTCGAAAACATTGACTCTTCAATAGACTCGCTCCAACAGCTACCGCGTGTACTGGCACATCAAGATTTGAGCCAGATGAATATGTTGCTCGTTAAAAAAGAAGCGAGCGAAAGTCAACTCGTTCTAATCGACTGGCAGTTCATGAGTATATCTGGTATTGGCGAAGACTTGGGTAAGTTATATGGGGTGAACATAAGTCTTGGAATTATTCCGCCTGAACAATACATAAGATTTCAAAGTTCTTTATATAATGCATACCTAGAGGGGTTGCGAGATATGGGATGGCAGGGTGACATGGGATTAGTGAGATATGGTTTCTGTTTAAGCATTGCCCTAAGAAGTGTGTGGGAGGTCCCACAATTCTTTTCCATTATGGCTCAGTTAGAAGACGAGCCTAATAATATAAAACTCGAAGAAAGACTTACCCGCCTTGATTCCATTATTACAGTACATAAACAAATGGCTGAGGAAGCGAGTAGACTATTGAAGTTCTTTGAAAAGAGGAAGATCGAATCGAAATACATAGTATAAATGTAATGATGAAGGATCAAAGAGATAGTTAAGTATTCTAGATGCAGAATCAAATCTATAAACCCTATTAAAGTTCATATAAGAACGCTTGTACGTAGATGTAAACAAAGGTAAAATATAACTACAATTGAATCTTGGGTGGGCATGGTTTCCCTTCGAAAGGAGGTGAAGCCATGGAAGTAAAAGATGCATTAACGATTATGTTCCTTTTTGGAACGTTCATTCTTGCTCTTTTAACATACATCAATAATAACAACAAGAACAAGTAAAACCCACCCTAAGATTGAAAGCCGAAGGTGGGTTTTATTCCTTATATGACCTAGAAGGGATAACCATCCAAGCCAATTGTACTGACCAAGTGTGAGCGCACTTGGTCTTTATTACATATATACTATCATATTAGAAAAAATGAATCAAAGCTTGGAATAAATGAAGAATTATCGAAAACAAACAACGCTACATCTTCGCTATGGGGCATTCGCCCCTTGGTTGTCAGAAGTAACCTCGGATTTGTAAAAATTAGCGAGAGATATCATTATTAATCACATTCAGGAGCCAACTAATGAATAACAATTGGAATAAAATTATTTATAAAATCTGGTCTCCCATTTACGATAAAATTTTCAATTCAAACATTTTTCTCCATGCACGTAAACAAATATTTCAAGAGACTCCTTTCAATAACACACAAAAGATACTTTTTGTCGGCGTAGGCACAGGAGCTGATTTAGAGTTATTGAACCATTATGATTTAGATATAACGGCTATAGATTTCTCACCAGATATGTTGAGAAAAGCAAGAGCGAAATTCAAGAATTCTCGCATTAAGTTTTTAGAAATGGACGCTCAAAATATGGCATTTAACGATATGTCGTTTGACTATGTGGTTGGAAGTCTAATTCTTTCCGTAGTACCCGATGCTGACAAGTGTTTTCAAGAAATAGGTAGAGTTTTAAAACAAGAAGGAAGGATCGTTATTTTCGATAAGTTTACCCCTAGTAACCATAAACTCTCGTTATCAAAAAAGTTGTTTAGACCACTCATTAAAGTCTTAGGAACAGATATTGGATTGAATTTTGAAGAGTTGTACCTAAGAAATAGGGGGAATTTAATAATAGAAGAAGATAAACCGGTCATGCTGAATGGGATGTATAGAAAAATAGTTCTTAGAAAAATCAGTTAACATCTTATACAAGATTATTCTTGATCGGTGGTTGAGTTTATGGGAGAGGCTCGGAAGCACTTGATTGCCCTGATTGTGAGCAAGAAAAGCTCGTGGTGAATTTTTATATGGATTGGGATCAAGAAAAAAAGAATGAGGGATATCAATGAAGCTTATAGATTTGACTCACATGATCCAAAGTCAGCTAACTGTGTATCCTGGTGACAGTGAGATGGAATTAATACAAACAAAAAACCTGATGACAGACGGTTACTGTAATCATCAATTAACCATCAATATGCATACTGGAACACATATTGATGGTCCTATGCATTTAATTGATTCAGATCAATACTTATGTGATTTCCCGTTAGAATCATTTATTGGGAGAGGAACATTGTTGAATGTCTCTGGAATGAATCGAATCGATTATAAGGATGAATACGAGCATTTGATAAATGAAGGAACAATATTGATTCTTTATACAGGACACAGTATCTACTTCAGGCAAGAGAAGTATTTTACTGAATATCCAACTTTAACGAAAGAGTTTGCTGAATTGGTGGTTCGAAAGAAGATAAAAATGATTGGGTTGGATACACCCTCACCTGATAAATTTCCATTTGAAATTCATAAATATTTATTTGATAATCAGGTACTTATAGCTGAGAATCTAGTGAATGTTGATCAGTTATTGAATTTAAAATCTTTTGAGATTATAGCATTACCGCTACTTATAAAGACAGATTCTGCGATTGCTCGTATTGTTGCACGCACAGACTAAGTGAGGAATGAGAGCGGCGTTATTTTCAAAGAAGGCGAGAATACCCGATAACACCATATTTCCACCTCAAGGCTATCAAGTCGAAAAATCTCCATACAAAATGGGCTGCCCGGCACGTAGTTATTCACTACAAATGGACAGCCCACTTACTATTATACTTTACATCAATGGTTTATTTGCCATGATCACTGGCACCGCACCAGCAAATCGATCGGATAGCGGCCTGCATTCCGACCATACAGACTGATGCCGCCTTCCTCGGCCCGCAGCTCCAGTTGGAAGCTGCGCTTGCGGTCAAGCTCTGCCGCGAGTCTTCCCGGTACCTGCGCCTGGCACAGGTATCCGTACGAACCGGCTTCTTCCAGAAGGTTGTGGACCGGCTGATAGTGCCACGACAGTACACCCCGGCTATCGGCAGGGTCATCCGTGAGCACAGCCTCGCCGATTTGGACATCGTCCACCCATACGGATATACGGGATTCATGCAGCTCTTCATCCGTCATATAATAAGTGCTTGGGTTATACTCCACGTCTGCCGACGCCCCGTGCATAAAGTCGATGCCGTGCGTGCGATGCCGCGCACCCTCGATATTTCTGGCCAATAAACGTTTCGCGCCAGCCTCGAAGAAAATCTCGATATCGCGGATCAATGTCTGTTCGTCATGATCCGGCAGCTGCACCTCATAGACGAATCGGCCTTCTCCGCCACCATTCACTTTGGAGCCTTGAAGGGCCTCCCACATATAGGCGAAGCTTTGCTTGCGGAATGTGTTAACCGGGATGCTTACGGTTCTGCCTTCCACTCCACCGTTCCCCTGTCCCTCTCCGCCACGCACGTCAAACGTCGTAAAGTTGCGCGTTACCACACCGTTCGCTGCATTCAAAAGACGAACTCCGAGGATCGCAACCGCACCGGTCTTCGGCATGCGAAGCTTGAGTTCCGTTAGTGGCGCAACACCATAGCCGTCCCAAGCCACTTCCAGGGTCCCTTGATCAGCGACAACCTTGGTTCCGAGCTGATCATAGGATAATTCCCAAGCCAGAATAAGCTTCTGTCCATGGTATTGATCCGAATAACTGGAGCGCAGCAGCGGTATGACGGCCTCAGCCCCTTGCTCCAGCGTCTGGCAAGGCGGTGCGTCAATCACGATAAAGTCCGGCGTGTGCAGGTCGGCAATCGTCATGCCCGGCACAAAATCCTCATACCCGAATTTTTTGTCCGTCCCATCCAGACGGTAGTAGCCGTTGAATTCGTTTGTCACGTCACGGAATTCCGTAAATACGAAACCGCACAGCTTATCATGGCGCCGGAATTCGTTCAGCATGTAATGGTAATGCCACGCGAGATCGCTGTCCCCGGCTCCCCCGTCAATTCCCCACACATTTCCGCATTCACTGTTCATGAGCGGAGCGTCGCCTTGCTGATTGCCGCCGATATAGTTATGTTCGGATCCCGGGTGAGTCTTCTGGACAATCTCCTCCATATGATTGCGCAGCGGTTCATAACCGTTGATGTAAAAATGCCAGGTGTTGATATCCGTCTCCACATGATCGTATGCGCATGGAGAATTGTCTTCCACAATCCGGGTCGGATCCAGCTCCTTGGCCCATCTGTATTTCTCCCTTACCCACTCCTGCGTCTCGGGAAGGTAATAGCTGTGCTGCTCCTCTCCACCCGTTAAACCCGTCGTCTTACTGTCGGTACGGAGCCCCCAAGTTTCGTTAAACATGACCCATGAAAAAATCGACGGATGATTCCGGTCACGCTCAATCACTTCCAGCGCCTCGCGCTCATATGCGGAACGCGCCGTTTCATCCGGATTACCCCAGAAGCATGGCATATCCTCCATCACCAGAATCCCGAGTTTATCCGCCCAATACAGCTTGCGGGGCTCCTCCGGCTTAATATGAATCCGCACGAAGTTCAGTCCAAGCCGTTTCATCAGATAGATCTCGTCCCGCATCTCCGTATCCGTCGGGTAGGTGAAGAATCCCGTCTGGTGGTAGGATTGGTCCAGCGTCCCGTTTAAATAGACCGGCTTTCCGTTGAGCGTAATCCAGCGATAATCCCGTCCGTCGAACTTCGCCGTTCCGATCTCGCGTATGCCAAAATAAGTATGGATGACATCTTCGCTGGATGAACCGGCCAGACGCAGCTCCCCTTCGTATAAATGAGGGGTTTCGGGGCTCCACAGCCGCGGGTCGTGGACTTTGAACACCGTTGTCCGTTCATTCGCGCCTTCTTGCAGCTCCCACTCCACCTGATGCGTAACCGAGCCCTCCGCAAACGAGAGTTGGAGTGTCACTGGGCCTGCTTCTTGAGCCTGGATCTTGGATTTCAATTCGATCTGACCGTCAATGGAGGTTGTAAAGATGGCTTGCTCCAAGTAGGTTTGGGGTCTGGCCTCCAGCCAAACCGGCTGCCAAATGCCCCTGATCTCGCCATACCCCTGCTTCCCTCGGGCTTGGTAATTGTGGTCGAAGTCCTCTGTACGCACAACGATTGTATTATCTTGTGCCGAATCCCACACCGTTGTCACGTCAAATTCAAAGGCTCCGTAACCGCCTTGATGCGAGCCGACATGCTTACCATTGACCCATACATCACACAGATAATCCACGGCGCCAAACCGCAGAAAGATTCGGGACTGCTTCTTCGCCGGCTCCCATTTCACGGACCGACGATACCAGCCTACCCCCTTCTCGTTACGCTCAATACCGGACAAGGGGCTGACCCAAGAGAACGGCACCGTAATCTCTGAGGTAAAAAGGCTGGTGTCTCCACCCTGCAAGCCAGTAGCGTCATCACCGGCGCTCGTACCCGCTTGCTGTCGTACATCATCTGATCCTTCCGTCTCGAGCCGGAACGACCACTGGCCGTTCAAATTCAACCAGTCTTTTCGTTCAAAATCCGGTCTGGGGTACTCCGCGCGCGGAATTTCCGTGTGAATGGAGGGTGCTACAGGAGTCTTCATGAAGCGAACACAACCTTTCCTTTTTCTGAATTTTCCCCTATTCTAGCACCTGTATATAATAAATGCAATGTACATTATATTTTTACAATATAACGAATTTATTGTACACTTGGAGTCACTACAACTCTTCAGTAAAGGAAGGGAATTATGAACGAATCGAAGCTGGAAACCAACCGTTATCCGGCATCCCGGATCGTGGAAGTAGCCAAAGCCCTATCTAGTGATGTCCGTGTCCGCATCCTTGAAGCGCTCGGCGATAAACCGATGAGTGTCGGTCAGTTGGCGGAGGCGCTTGGGATTGCGCAGCCTACGGTGTCCATTAATGTCCAGATGCTGGAGCAAGCGGATCTGATCGTCTCTTCGCAAGGAGCGAATCGGGAAAAAATCTGCGCCGTCACCTGCCGCTCCATTTTTCTCGAACTCCCCTCGAAGCCCGGCGAGGGGCTGCAGCGCACGGAAGAAATCCACATGCCGATTGGCATGTTCTCCCACTGCTTAATCGAGCCAACCTGCGGTATGGCAGCTCGGGACGGATCTCTGATCGGATCGCCTGACGATCCGCGCGCCTTTTACATGCCGGAACGAACGGAGGCTGCGCTGCTCTGGTTCTCGGGATCAGGATATATCGAATATTATTTTGCGAACCCTATGCCGCCCGGAGCGGCTCTTGATGAGCTGCGCATCCGCGCGGAGCTTAGCTCCGAGGCGCCTTCCTTCCAGCAGGATTGGCCATCCGACATCACCGTTAGCATCAACGACCTCCCTGTAGGTACTTGGACAAGTCCCGGTGATTTTGGTGATCGCAAGGGGAAACTCACCCCGGATAAATGGAGGAGCGGCAGTGAGTACGGCATGCTGACGGAATGGCGCGTAACCAAGCAGGGCAGCCAGGTCAATGGCCACGAATCCAGTGCTACGACCATCGATTCGCTGGAGCTTGCCTTTAACCGGCCAATCCGCATCCGCTTTGAGGTGAAGAAAGACGCCGAGCACCCGAACGGCCTGAATCTATATGGTTCGGGTTTCGGAGATCATCCGCAGGATATCATCCTGTCTTTTGTGCGGTACACGGAAGCCTAACGACTGACTACAGCCAGAAGAAGCAAAGCGAGGCAAATCTAATAATATAATCAACCGAATGAAGACAAATCGAGTAGGCCCATGCGCAATTGCATGGGCCTCTCACAGATCCGGACGTCAGGCTGTCTAACAATT
>NZ_JAGGRD010000045.1:17455-53209 GCF_018613005.1 Paenibacillus sp. ISL-20 | reverse complement strand
TGTTGTCGAATCATCCGCTCACCCGCTTTCCATGATGCGTTAATTATAAACGAAAAAAAGGTACGGCTCCTCAACTTTCTTGAGGAGCCGTACCTTTTTTTATGAGAAGGACTTTTTCAGTGGCCTCAATTAGCATCTGCGGCTCTTTTTATGGATCCATCCCCTGATGGGGATTTATTCAAATGTATAGGTCCAGAAACGTTCCGTTCCGAAGCGCTGCTCCACTTCCTTGGCCTTCATCTGTTTCTTGCCTAGCAGCTCCGCTGCCTGGAATTGAGAGCGATGGGCTTGAATGGAGTTCAGCTTCTGTACCATAAACATGGATACATCTTGATAAACATCCGGTTTACCCAATTCTTGCTCACAATTGTTGGAGAATGCCAAACATTGAACGACTGGTCTATCACCGGCCGGCATCCGCTGAATCGTGCGGATTACAGCCGCGCCCGTTGCGTCATGGTCAGGGTGAACGCTATATCCAGGGTAGAACGTGAACACCAGCGATGGCTTTATCTCCTGAAGCAGAGAAGCAATCGCGCTATCCAGCTTATTTTGATCCTCGAATTCAATCGTTTTATCATGGAAACCAAGCAATCGCAAATCCTGTATACCTATTGCTTTGCAGGATTCTTCCAGCTCTGCTTTGCGAATGGTTGGAAGTGTGATACGGTTCGCAAACGGGGGAATGCCCATATTGCGGCCCATCTCCCCAAGTGTTAGGCAAGCATAGGTAACATGAGCGCCTTCCATAATATATTTAGCCAACGTTCCGGATAAACCAAATGCTTCATCATCCGGGTGCGGCAATATGACCAGTATGTTTTGCTCCATCAATCCTCGTCTCCTCTCTCTATTAAAAAGGCTCCCGGCTCAGCTGCAAAGCGACAACCAGTTTGCCCTGACTGTCATGACCTGCCATGATCAGCCGATCGGTATCACTCTGTTCGAAATGGGTGAGTCCTTCCGTATATACCCAGCCTTGACTCATTTTCAATCCAACCCGATAGGGTCCATTGCCGGATATCGAACCGTGGCTGTAACGAATGGTTGCATTCGTAATAAAGTTAGCCGCGGGGTGCTTCGTGCTGTCATAATGGGCAGCATAAGCGCCTGTTGTCATCTCAAGGTGAATATATAAATCCTGGTCCTTCAATTTATCAATCATTTGTTGTACTTCAGTTTGATTTATGAGTTCCATAATTCCCTCCAATATAAAGAATCACAACATGTAAGCAGTCGATATGATAATTCTATCATAATTATAGAGCAGGACGAAAATATATAAACGAAGACGTTTGATTTATCTCCCAATAAAAAGAGAGGCGTATTCCGGCTGTGCTGCATATACGCTAAGGTCGTGCTCTGAAATAACCTTATAACCTTCCCTGCGCAGCAGAGCCGTAGTTACGCCATAACCGGCTATCTTCTCATTGGCAAATTCTCCATTATAAATCATGGCACTGCCGCAGGAAGGACTGCTCTCTTTCAGGACGATCAGCAATGCTCCGAGCTCTTGCGCCACTCGAAGCGCTTGGTAGGCACCATTTATATACATCTCGGTCACGTCTTTCCCGGACAATTCAACCACTCTAGCATTCCCTGCCAGTACGTCATCACCGTTTCCTCCAACGATCTCCGCAGGCTCCCGTGGAGTTGAGAATCCGCCAAGAAGTTCGGGACATACGGTCACAGCTTTCTTCGATTTGACCAGCTGCTGAATGTTCGCATCCAAACTGTCCGTAGCGTTATAACGAACCTGCAAACCGGCTAAACACGAGCTTACAACAATCACAGGTGACACCTCAAATCTCTCGTTCTTACTTACAAATAACAATACTGCCTATGCCATTCGCCCTCATTCAAGTATCAGGAATCGGAACCCAAATGTCAACGAAATGCAATGAAGAGCTGCCATGGTGTGCGGTAGCCTTCAATGCCAAAAGTGTATCAACATACGAACCGATCCTCTCCAGGGCTCAACGCAGCATGGGAGCAACCCTTTTGAGAAAATGATTCATTAATAATGGCAAAGAAATCAGAATCGGCGGATCATCCAGCCGGGGAACATGCAATGTTACATGAAGATGCGGGGTCTTGAAGTTTGGGGTAACGATAATGGGTTCCTTCGAACGGGTACGCAGCGTGGTAGACTTAGGAAGCAAGAAATCAACCGCCTGCATGCCCCATGGGACCGAAGTGGCCATCAGATAATACGTTCCGGGTCTGACGTCACTGAACCGAAACGAGCCGACGGAGGATAACAAAGTTCCGTATAACGGTAAACCTTCGGGAATCGGCTTGGCGAACAGCCCGATCAAGATGACACCCTGAAATGGAGCCGTTGCCTCTACCGTGCCCTCAACTGTCAGATTGGGATTCACAACCGGTATGGAATCACGCCAGCTGTTCAGTTTCTGCAGGGATAACAGATGCTCGTCCGCCTCTTCCCTCGAGTTTCGAAACTGGGAAGGGGTCACTCCTACTCTTTCCGTAAAGCGTGTCGTAAATGTACCCAGACTCTGCTGACCGATCTCCATGGCGACATCCCGGATACTCAGATGTGTATGTAATAGCAAGTCCTTCGCCTTCTCCAAACGAAGCGAGGACACGTAATATAATGGAGGCAGTCCGATTCGATCCTTAAATATACGCGAAAAATGATATGGGCTGTATCCTATGTAATCCGCCAGTGTCGATAACGGAAGAGGCTCATAAATATTATTGTGAATATACGCGATTACCTCATCGATTTCAGCATATCGATCAGTCATCAGGTCTGCACCATCCTTCATTCCGGATATTATGTCTGGGTCCAATCCAACTCTTCCGAGGAACAATTGTTCGCATTTATACTATCATATCCATCTAAAAAACGGAAGCTTTTATATGTTAAAAATATCACCTCACAAGTATAAACAAGCACAAAAAAAAGCCGCGCTGCACGCGCGGCTTTCTTACCATCAATCCAAGTCCGGAATATGAATCTCAACCTCTTTTTTGCTTTGGGAAGACCGCAAGATGCCGTCCAGAATCGCTTGATTCCGAAGCACCTGCTCGCCCGGGATCGGTGCCGGCTTGCCTTCGCGCACAGCGCTTACGAAATCCTTGATTTTCTCCTCAAATACGTTAAGCTCATGGTGGACCAGCGGTATTGCGCTTTCGGTATGATGACTTTGGATATCATGGAACAAGGAAATCGACCCTACCTTCCCATCCCACACACCGCTCCAAGGGCCTGAACCTGCCGGTGTAATCTTCATGCCCGCATCCGTTCCAAGGAACATGGTCGCCCCCAAGGTATCCATATGCATAGCCCACGAGGTTTTAAAGTTAAGCACAAGGTCTCCTTCAAATCGAATCATCGCTACGCCGAAATCCTCGACGTTAAACGCTCCGGATTCGGAGTGGTATTTGGGGTTTGTGCCAAAATAGTTCGATGTATACGCGGATACCGTCAACGGCTTGGGGTATCCAAGTGCGTTCAGGGCCATGTCCAAGGAATAACAGCCAATGTCCGCCATGGCACCTGCCCCTGAAATCTCCTGTCGGACAAACGTGCCACCCGGCATTCCACGGCGGCGACCGCCTCCGGTTTCCACATAATAGACTTTTCCAAGCTCGCCGTTTTGGATCAGATTCTTAATGATGCCCATGTTCGGATCATAACGCGGCTGGAAGCCTACATTGAGCATATTCCTGGTCTTCTTCGCGATCTGGACCATCTCGATGGCTTCATCCAACGTGACCGACATCGGTTTCTCGAGCATTACGTGTTTGCCCGCTGACAGCGCATCAATCGTGGTACTGTAATGAGCGACGTTTGGCGTACAGATGCTTACGCCATCCAGGTCGAGATCCAACAATCTGCGGTGATCATCAAATCCGATCGCTCCCTGAAGTCCCCAGCGCTCAATAAATTGATCGGCTCTGCCGGGTAAAATATCAGCTACGGCGACAATCTGCACATCGTCAATTTGTTTATAATACTTTGCATGCTCCCCCGCAATGCCGCCGCTTCCAATAATTCCTATTCGAATGGTTTTGCTCATGGCTGATACTCCCCCTACAATTTCACATTCATTGCTCGAAAAGTTGATGGAGTATATCCATATATCTTTCGAAACACGGTATGCAAATAACTTCCGCTTGAGAAGCCTTCATGGATTGCGATTTTATCAATCGACCAATTGGTATCAATCAGCTTCCTGCATACGGCTTCAAGGCGGACATGTTCCAGTATTTCGCTGAAGGATTGCCCTTCCGCTTGCTCCTTGAATATTCGCTGCAGCTGCCTTGAGCTGATATGCAGCTTCTCCGCGACGTCATCCAGTACAACCTCTCCCGAAGAGTTTGCATGAATATACTCCAAGGCCAATTGATAGCGGTAAGCCTTCATATCCCTTGAAGGCAGTTCCGCTTCCGATGGCTCGGATTCATATGCGCGTACAGCGCGCAGCAATATCTGAATAATGCACTGCTTAATCGTTGTATACAGACCCGAATACTTCTCCTGAGAAGCCTGATAAGCCTCAAGGAAATAAGGCATCGCACGATGGATATCCATCGTTGGCTTCAGCGGTAATCCCCTCAGCTTCTCCATACAGTCATCGGCTTCGGCCAATTCCCATGGATCCGAAACAGGCAGTGCCAGGCTCTCATGATCGGATACCTCATCGCGTTGAATAATGTCCACGTGCAGACATAATTCGTCCATCGGCTCCGCTGCATCCGCCTCCTGATAATGAAGCACATTCGGACCTGTTAAATAAAACATGCCTTCCCTCAGCGCATAAGGTTCCTCTTCCATAATAACGGTCCCCTTGCCGCGAGGTATGAAATGAAACTCATACTCCGCATGCTTATGGAAGGAAACAATCTTTCCTGGCGGGAAGGTGGTGAGATGAAACCGAAGAACCCGGATCTCATAACGTCCCCAATAGACTCTCAGATCAAGTCGCTCCAAGGCATCCTGCCGATCTTTCATCAACTCGTATGGAAAATGGTTATTCATCCTGATGCATCATCCCTGTATCTTATGCTTGCAGTTCATCCAAACGAATGGCGCGATGCTCTTTGGCCGAACGGTTGGATGCTTCCATCAATTTGGTTAATTCAACAGCATATGCGATATTTTCCTCTGCAACGGTATCTTCTTGAATATGGGAAATCCATTGTTCAAATGCACTCGCACGATTCGCCGGTACCGGCAGCTCAACCCAAGCATCCTTGTACTCTTCTTTTTTCGTTGAACGAATCAGAAGCTTGCTATCCGGCGTTCCGTACAGAATCGTTCCATCCGTACCATGAATTTCAATCGTAAATGGCGAGAAACTGTTAACAAATCCGGCTTCTACCACACCGACAGCCCCTGTAGCCGTAGAGAGCGTAGCAACGGCGTTGTCTTCAACCTCTTTCCCCGTGATGTAACCGAAATTCGCATTGACATCAACCGCTTCTTCACCGAGGAACAGACGTGTCAAATACATCGGATGGCATCCCAGATCGATTAAGGCGCCTCCACGGCACTGCTCCAGGCTGTAGAAATGCTCTGGCAGCCATCCGGCAGTCGCGCCATTATGAGACAAGCGTACACGAACGAGTGTTACGGTGCCGAGCAACTCTTGCTGCAATACCTCACGGATCGCCAAGGTATAGCCGTCATTCAGTCGCGGAAGTGATACCGTTAATTTGACTTGGTTCTCATTCACGGCATTGATGATATCGTTGACCTCTTGCAGGGTGGCGGCAATTACTTTTTCCGTGAAAATGTGTTTGCCTGCTGCCGCAGCTTTCAGCATCACTTCTCTATGCATGGATGTCGGAGCATCCACGATCACGGCATCGATATCGTCACTTTGCAGCATGTCATCCAAGGATTCATAAAAAGGTACGCCTTGCTTCTCCGCTGCTTCTCTTCCGCGCTCTGGGTTCTCATCCCATACCGCTACGATTTGAGCATCCGGATGCTCCTGCGCTTGTTTCGTATAATCCCACGCGTGCACATGCCAATAACTAATTTTTCCGATTCTAATCATTCTCGTCACCTCAGTATCTAATATTAAGACATCATGCCATTAATCTATCACACGAACCGCCCGATTCACAGTGTAAAATTGCGACAATCAAGTTAGATATCACGACATGGTGACACGTAAAAAACTCCGCCAGTTGACGGAGTAGGCTGTGCTGGATCTAAAATTTCAATCGTTCTCTTGCAGATGTGATATGTGCAGTATGGTGCTTTCCATGCCAGGCGTACATGCCCATGGCGTATTCCAGACTGGTTTTTCGCTGGTTCTCAGGGTGATAAAACGTTCTGAGATAGTCTCCGTTATTCATGATGTCTAATAAAGCACCCCATCTGGCATGCATGCCATCAAGCAAAACAAGCGATGCCTCAATGTCCAGGATCAATGAATCTTGAAGGGCTGCCCACTTCTGCTCGTCATAAGGCTTAATTGTTGGGTTATCTTCCGTTAAAGCAAGTTTAAACCGAATATAGCTGTTCATGTGGCTATCTGCAAGATGGTGAACGACTTGACGGATCGTCCAACCGCCATCTCGATAAGATACATTCAGCTGTTCCTGGCTTAGCCCCTGGACTGCAGCCCTCAGTTTCTCCGGCAGGCTCTTAATCTCTTGAATCCAGAGCTCCCTTTGTTCAGGCGCGGAGTGCCCTTCCCATTCAAATTGTCCTATCGGGTATCTCAAATCCATGTTCCCTCACTCCTTGACCATCATTTTTTGTAAAATTCGTATGGTAATGATATTAGCATTTTACAACGAGTCCAGTATTCCTGATCCGATGTCAATCCACCGCAATCCTTTCAAAATTACGCAGCGTCCGAAGTGCATTCCATGTCAGAACACCCTTCCATTCCTCCTTGGCCAACGGCCATACCTCTTCGTACTGGTACCAGCTCCAATTGGGCTCCCAGGCACCATCTTCCCCTTGATTCTCCATAAGCAAATCCAGTTCCAGCGGCAGAAGCTCTTGGTATTTAGCAAAATAAGGTGAATTCGGAGAATCCATAATGCTGAGAGACGTTGCTCCGTATCCCTCGCGGCTGCCAGGATCCCTGCTTATGCAATTATCCATGAAGACCTCAAGGGTTTCTTCGATCTCGGACGCCTGTTCTTTCGGCAATCTTTCGTTCAAGCGCAAATAACAAAACAATTCATGCATTTCATGAAGATCGCTAGATTGTTTCAGGTAGTTCACAGCATAATCAATCCTTGATTCCAAAAACTCTAAAGGGTATAACTCCCGCTCGCCGATAAAATAGGCGATGATATCCGCATTCGGATTTCCCCAATGATCCTTAAAGGCTCCGTATTGCCACCATATCGCCCTTGGAGACTGCTCGGCTTCCTTAGGAATAATGTCCCACCCTGACCGTTCTGGCACATAGGAGTGCTCAAGATACTTTAACGCGGATATAACCCGTTCGCTGCGCTCCGGATGATCTGGATTTAGCCGAAGAATCTCAAGCGCTCTGGTTGTTGCCAGAGCAGATGATTCCTTGCAGCGAAGATCGGGCTCAAGACCATGACCAAATCCACCGTCCTCGTTCTGATAGCTGGCAAGCTCAGTTAACACGTCCGTAAACGCCCCGTCCTCGAATTCATACCGGAATAGCGCCCGTTCAAGGTCCCTGGCCTGGTGCAGCATATATTGCCTGGCTTGTTCAAATCGCATCCTGTTTAGCTTCTTCACTTGGATTCCAACTCCTCGTAGAAAGTGATTCGGTTGCCGAAAGGATCCGTAACACATACCTCTTTGCTATTCCAGGGGGCGACCTCTATTCCGGGCCTCGAATACGGATAGTTCTGGTTTAAAAGCTGTTCGTGAAAATCTTCAATCCCTGCCATCTCCACGCGAATGGCTGCTCCGGGAGAACAATCCCCGTAATGCTCCGTCAAATGAATCGTTAACGAATCCCTTGTTATTTGCATGTAGAGCGGTGCCGAGTCATCAAACCGATGTTCCCAATCCAAGGTAAAACCAAGATATTGGATATAGAATTCCCTTGTCTTCGTTTCATCGAATACCCTGAACAATGGTATGATTTTGCTCATGATCTGCCCCCTACTACATCCTTTATTTTTCAAACTCCTTATGTATGTACTGCCGACTTATTTAGAATATATCATAAATTCTGTAAGGCTCGTCTCAAACATAAAAACCCAGCACAGATACCATAAAACCACGTTTGCTGGGCCATCTTTGGCAAGTATTGATTTCATTTATAACTATTCATTCCTGGTCACTTTGGACAGCTTCTTGGTTTTCTCGCGTTTAACACGACTCCACACCAGCAGAACGAGAAATGAACTACCCAGGCAGATAAAGATTACTTTCAAATAATGCTCAACCACATTCAGAATGTACTGCCACTGTTCGCCGAATATAAAACCTATGCTGAAAAAGACCAGCACCCATGAGGCCACACCCGTGTATCCATATAGCCACACCGTTCGATAGGGGACCCGAATCATGCCGATAAAATATCCGATAAACTGCCTGACCCCGGGTATGAAAAAACAAATAATGAGCAGCTTATTTCCATACTTATTGTAATAGGCCTGCGTTTTCTCTACAAGGGACGGCTTGATAAACAGCCATTTTCCATAGCGCTCTATAAGCGGCATCCCCAGCTTGTATCCCAGGATATAGGTAATGGTTAGCCCCATGGCCGCCCCCATAAAAGCAGATCCAACGGCAGGAACCATATCGATGATTCCTTTATAGGTTAAAAACCCGGTGTAGGTTAAGGTACTATTTCCAGGAGGAATTGGAAGAGCAATAAAATCAAGGGGAAGCCCAATCAATAACACCAGGTAACCGTATTGTTCAAACAACTGCTCAACCAATTCAAACAAATTCATGGGGAAAACTCCTTCATCTTACCGATAACTGTCATAGTAGTGTTGTAGAGCATCATTTACATAAACTTCTTTGTTCAGCACCTCGTAAGGCACCGGATTCATATCTTCAGACCATTCACGAGAATGGCGCTGATTCTGTTGAATATCCATCAATCTTGTCAGGACTGATAAAGCCGAATCTTTATGCGTGTTAATGGCCGCTCTTCGCTTCATTTCTTGCAATAAGGGCGGACTTGTAATTAATGTTAGCAATTGGTGCTGCAGTTCACCCGCCATGGCTTGCCGTGCCACGCCTATTCCAACCAGGTAGTCTGCATTATCCTGCTCTTGGCCTGGCAAGGGTTTCACTAACAGCATCGGCCGTTCCATCGTTAATGCCTCGGAAATCGTGAGGCCTCCCGGCTTTGTCACCATCAGGTCCGCTATCGCCATCAATTCATGCATACGATCTACGTAACCCATGACCGTGATTTGCGGATGATCTGAAAACTCTTCCAACAGTGATTGATATAATTTCATATTGCGGCCGCACACGACCATAAACCGAACACCCTGCGGGTATGCCCTTGATTTCAAGAGTTCGATAATTTCTTTATCGATCATCCCTTCTCCACCGCCCATAATCAGCACGACCTGTTCGGATGGACACAAGCCGTAATAGGCTCGGAGCCGTTCCGGATCGACAGGTTGACTATACAGCGGATTAACGGGTATGCCGGTCACAGAGATCTTTTCGCTTGGCACGCCTTTGCGCTCCAATGCAACCTGTACCACATCGGAACCAACCATGTAATAATCCGTATGAGAGTGTATCCAGTAGCTGTGATCCGTATGGTCCGTCATGACGGTTGCCGTCGGCACATTAGTGAACCCCATCGCTTTCAGCAGAGACATGCCCGCTGCTGCCGGCGGAAAGGTACTGACCACGATAGCCGGATTTTCCGTTTCCAGCATCGTGCTGAGCCTGTGAAGACTGAAGGTACTAAAGCGTTTCAGCATCTGGATGAGGGTGTTTTCCTCGCGCGTTTTCTGGAATAAGTATCCATAAAAGGATGGAAAGTGTTTCATCCATTGCACAAAGAAAAACTGACCAGCCACATGCAGCCGTGGATGGGTTAACTCCATGTAATCAATGACTTTCACGCGCAGATGAGGGTAGTTTCTTTTTGCTGATTCCACAATGGCCTTTGATGCCTGGTTGTGACCCTCTCCCAGACTTCCGGTTAATATGATGATTTTTTGCTCATATATGGATCTCATGAATATTACTCCTTATCTAACGTTATGTGATTCCAATGACATGCATCAGGTAAACGACCAGCCATCCAGAACCGAATCCAATCAGACTGCCTGCCAGGCAATCAGTTGGGTAATGATATCCCCAATATATACGGGATAGACCGACCAGCGCAGCCAGGATAATTAGCAGTATCGTAGGCAGCGGAGATACCAGAAACAAAAGTGGTGTAATGACGGCAAAGATCGCCGTGGTGTGTCCTGACGGGAAGGAATAGTCCTTCAATGGAAAATTCCCAATCTTCACCTGCTCCAGAACCCGAAACGGACGATCTCTTCTGACGATCTTCTTGATGAGGACAACAATCAGATGGCTAATGGTTAAGGCAATGGCACTCTGATATGCCGTTATGTCCCATGCTTCAAATGCAGCCCAGGCGATGAGCAGTGCGCTCAGAATCGTAAAGGTGGCTCCACCGAGATGGGTAATGCCGCCGAACAGCCGATCAAAGGCTCTGTTGCTGATCGTCTGGTTGCACCAGACAAATACCCGGTGATCAAATCTTCGTAATCGCTCGATCATTCATTCTTCACCTGCCGTTACATCAACTGAATCTTTTGAACCCTGCACGACAGGGATTTCCGAACGTTTTTTCCTGCGTTTCTTGATAAAATGAACCGTCAGCCAAATTCCTCCAATCAGAGCACCTACGGACATCAAAATAATCGTAAGCACGCTGTCCACCATATTCTCTGCAGCACGGCCATATACGTAGAAGAGCACACCTACGGTATAGAACTTCACGGCGCGTCCGATCGCTGCGTAGGTGAGAAGTTTCCATAAGGGATAGCTCATGCAGCCGGATAGAATGGTGAAGATTTTAAAAGGAATCGGTGTAAACGCACCGACAAGAATTGCGGCTTCGCCATGCTTGGTAAACAAGGCGGTGGCGGAATCGTGCCATTTTTTCTTCATGACCTTGGTTAAGACCAAATTTCCGGAAGCCTTGCCAATTCCATAACCGATCGGCGTTCCGATCAAGCAGCCGACAAATCCGATCGAGGCGAGCCAGATCGCACGGTCCGGACTCAATGCACTTAAAGACAATTGCGAGAAAAGTGCCGGGATCGGAAAAATAATCGCATCGATCATGGCATGAATAAATAATCCGATATCGCCTAAATTACGTAAAAAATCCATCAGGCCTTGTCTCCTCTGCTAGACTACACACTGGGCAATCCCTATACTGTGTGATATCGCGGGTCAAATTTATATCCGAAATCATCCGTTCACATTCCTCTCACATATCATGTTAATGTAAGAATATCATGATTGAAGAAAGATGACTTCCGTCTTCAGACGATAATCAACCTAGACTTAGGTCTAGATACTAATAGTAGATATAATATAGTAGATATAGTATAAACGAGTTTTATGATCAATAAGTTGAGTTTATAACCATTTGGACCATAAACAAAAAAACAGCTTAGCCGCAATGTGCGGCCAAACTGCCAAGCTCTAAAACCACGAACTATTCAAATTGACAAATTTGCGCGACCTCTCGAACCGAGTTCACCACATGATCGGCCTGCGATAAGTCCTGGTTCCCCGAGTTCGGGTTCACGAAGCCGATGCATTTCATTCCAGCCGCCTTCGCTGCAGCAACGCCATGCCTTGCATCCTCAAGCACCATGCAATGCTCTGGATCCACTCCAAGCAATTCTGCCGCCTTAAGATATACATCCGGTGCCGGTTTCCCTTTCTCCACTTCTTCACCGCTCACAACGCATTCAAAATGATTCAGGAGATCGAACTTACGCAAGACGGCCGATATAAATACTGGTGGCGATGATGATGCAATAGCTGCCGGTATGTTACGTGCTTTAAGCTCCGCAAGGAGCTCCCGAATGCCATCAATAGGCTCCATTTCCCGTGAGGTGAGTATTTCAATTTTATTGGACAATTGGTATTCAATGATTTCCGAAACGGATTGAGCAAGCTGATGTTCATCTTTAATGGCTGCCCACATCTCCGGATTGGTCATGCCTACATACTTCTCCAGCTGTTCATGGGTTATCGCCGATCCGTAGTCGTTCATCACCTGAATATCGACTTCAAAGTGAAGCGGTTCACTGTCAATAATGACCCCATCCATGTCAAAAATAAATGCCTGTATCATGTTCATGCTCCTTTGTTGATATGTATTTTAGTTAACGCCAGATTATATCGAGTAACGTTCCCAGCACTCCGGATTTATGGCCTCTGAGCACATCGGGATTGAATACTTCGACGAAGCCGCATCGGGTACAGGATACGAAGAGATAATGATGATAATCGATATCAAAAATTTTGCTTACACCGGTGCCGCTCATGCTGACTTCCTGCGAGCTGCATTCAAGATGACCACAACGGCGGCAATTGAACCTACTAACCATTAATTCCTCAATACTGAGGTGGTCCATTTCCGTTGTTGGATCATAGTGATCGGTCGTTTGTTCATTCGTCTCTGAGATCAGATGCTCAGGCAATACCTCATGTTTGCATTCTGGGCACATATTATCACTTAACGTTACCTCGTGTGCGCACCATGGACATTGAACCACCCCCCAGCACCTTCCTCCCTGTTCAAGTGGAACCACGTGAAATCCCTTAGCATAATTATCGAACTCAACAATGGATCATGTTGCCTTCCTTCATACTTCATCCAACGAGATTGAAGAGATCACTCAGATGAAATAATATCGTGCAGTTCCATAAGAGAATGGATCTCATACTTAGGTTGAATGGATGTTAGGTTTGCCTTGCGCAGCGGGTTATACCAGCAGGTATCAATCCCGTAACGAATGCCTCCCTGTATATCGGAAGTTAATGAATCGCCGACAATGAGAACTTCCTTCTTGTCGGGGTGATTCAACTTATCGAATGCATAATCGAATATGCCTTCGTGGGGCTTCTGGGACCCGGCATCCTCCGAAACAATGATGCATTCAAAGGAATCGCATAGCGCCGACCCGCTGATTCGGTTAAACTGCACTTCCTTGATTCCGTTCGTGATGATAGCCATTCGTTGACCGCGTTCCGCAAGTTGACTGCACAGCTCTTCTGCCCCCTCCATCAGAAAGGAGTGCCCTAAATATTTTATGTAAACATCGCTAAAGGCATTGGCATCCAAGGCGCACTTGATGTCGTGTTCTGCCAACAGCCGGTCAAACCTGGCCGTACGCAAGTCACTTTGTGTAACCTTCCCCTGCTCGAAATCACGCCACAACTGCTGGTTAATGCGTCTGTAGCTGTCTACGATGGCATCCGTGCACTCTTGATCAATCTCGCCAAAAACGGCGGATAATGCAAAAGCTTCCGATTTGGCATAGTCGTATAATGTTTCATCTGCATCAAATAAAATAACGTTGTAACGCACGGCTGCCCTCCTTCTCATGCTGCTTAACTTATGACAATCTGGATTGTTGATTCATTAGAAGCTATTCAGTCAAAATGAAGAATCCTACACCCAAGGCTAGCTGTTTCATCATACCTCCTTAACCCTCTCTGCGGAGTTTATAGAGATGATACCGCTCCTGCTCAAGCTCGATATCCCCCACATACTTAAACCCGCATTTTTGGATCACTTTATTGGAGGCATGATTATGAACGACGGCTAAAGCGCTTAGCTCGCGCTCGCTTGTATTCCGGAACAAGAACTGGATTAATGCCCGTACAGCTTGCGTTGTATATCCCTTATTGTAATGCTGATTCGAGATTCCGTACATAATCTCTCGATTGGGCTGAGGCAGCTCTTCCTTAGGACCTGTATTGCACCAGCCGATACATTCGCCTGTTTCTTTTAAGACCATGGCTAGCCGCAGACGCAGCTTCCCCACGTCCCCGCCGTCATGAACGGTCTGCAAGAACTGCCGATTCTCCACAATTTCATAGTTGATTAACCATTCGAGCCGCTGTTCCCTGGGTACATCCCAACCGGGCAGGAACTGTCTGATCTCAGGTTCGTGCGTGATCTTAAAGATCGCATCAAGGTCTTCCACCATATATTCCCTGAGCAGGATGTCCTCACATTCAATTGTGAAGGGCATTCCTGGGGAATGGATACTTGTCTTGTTCAATATAGTCCTCCTGCGTTCATTTGCTCGCTCATTTTCCCTGGCCCATGACGAGGGCTATTAACTGATCGGGCCGAGTATAAATATCATCAGGCTCAACACTAAATTCTAC
The DNA here is from genome assembly GCF_018613005.1 of Paenibacillus sp. ISL-20. Classification (NCBI taxonomy): domain Bacteria; kingdom Bacillati; phylum Bacillota; class Bacilli; order Caryophanales; family Paenibacillaceae; genus Paenibacillus; species Paenibacillus sp. ISL-20. The sequence goes on along the minus strand of NZ_JAGGRD010000045.1, from coordinate 38,856 downwards.
GTTCTGAACGGTATCAAACCAATGCGCTCCAATGGTGAACACCTGCGCTGATTTGCCTGCCGCTATATCGGCATCGCTGTCGCCGACAAAAACCACGTCCGATGTACTTAGACCCAGCAATTGAACGGCTTTGAATATCCCTTCCGGGTCCGGCTTGGAACGTTCAACCTCATCACCCGTGATGGTAGCAGCAAAAAAACCGTCCAGCTCCAGATTTCTTAGACATATATCCAGGCACCTTCTGCTCTTGCCCGTAATAATGACCATGGGTATATGTAAATCCCACAGCTTCCTAATAAGATCCTGAATCGCTTCCGACACCTGTACATGCTTCTGAAAATCCTTCTCGAAAACTTCGTAATAATAGGCTACGGCTTCGTCAACATGGGCTGGATTCGAGAGATTATCAGTTATAATCTCTTCCTCCGTTGGCCCAAACGTCTGCACGATTTCCGCATCCGTCAACGTTTTACCTTCATATTTCATGAAAACCGCCCGGAACGCTTTAAACGAGAGCGGCAGCGTATCCGCTAGAGTACCATCGAAATCAAACAGCACCGCCTGAATGCTGGACATACATTACTCCCCTTTCACTCCAAGAACCAGACTAAACAACGCGTCCTGCTTTAGACCAAATTCAGTCTCATCTGAATGGTAATCATCTTCTGATCATCATCTAACGTCGTAATACGGACATCGAAGGGCTCAAATCCAAGCTTATGATAAAAAACCAGCCCTCTGGAGTTGGTATTATGGCAGCTAAGAGAAAAGGTTGTCATTCCATATTTCTCTTTGGCTATATCCATCATGGTCTGTAACAGCTTCTGCGCGGCTCCCATTCCCCTATGCGACGGAGCAACGATAACATTGCCGAGCCACAGAGATTGATCAATATCCTCATAAAAATTTGCATAAGCGACAACCTGCCCTGTAGATTCTTCAACAATAACCGTAGGATCATATCGATTTTCTAGCAAACTCAAGATTTGCTCCGGCGTCCAAGGAAACTCCGATCTGGGACTCACGTAAAACAGCTCCTCCGGCGTTTGAGGAAAGCTGCATATCGTTGTTAAATCCTCGTCTGCCAGCGGCCTATGGGTGTACATATTACTAGCTCCTCCTTACTTCATATTTCGTGCAATATACATGCCTCTTCCAATCAAGCCTTGCGGATCATGCTCCACGTGAAGGCCCACTTCCTGGAATGCCTTAATCATCTCATCCACGGTAAAGAGCCCCATACGATGCTCCTCCGTATAATGTTCAATTCCATGCTCGCTTCCAAACAAATACTCGAATTTCATGATCGAAATATTGCCTTCGCGGTCCGAATGGGACATCCTGCTGATATGGATCCCGCGACGCTCAGTCATGATCGCGTCCACTCTTCCGGCGGTCCAGTCATCCGGTGTAAACCACGGCTCAACCAGAATGACACCCTCCTCGTTCAGATGCTCCTTAAACTGCGTAAGGGTCTGCACCAATAGATCCAGCGTTTTCACATAACCGATGGAGCTGAACAGACACAGGATCACATCATATTTCCGATCCAAGTGAAAACGGGTCATGTCGGCAACCGAATAATTTCCCTCAGGATTTTTTGACTTCGCTATCGAGACGAATTCGGGATTTAGATCAATACCATCGATTGCATAGTACTGCTTTAAGAACAAAGCATGTTCCGCAGTTCCACAGGCAACATCGAGCATGGTCCGGTAATTCTTGCCCTGTCCTTCAATATATTCCCGGACCTGGTGCGCCTCCTGCTCATAATCCTTAAGGCTGTAAATTACATCATAATATTTCGACGATAAATCAAACATGGATTCACCAACTTTCCGCATCGGATAACATCATCTAAAGTCGGGTCATCCGTGCCAGGCATCTTCCATGATTATACAACTGTTCATCAGATTGAGTAACCCCTTGTTCACGTAAGCAGCGGATTCATCAATATCCATGATTTGGGTTGCATGTGCTTACTCTTCGATACGCTTGTGTCTGTACCAATAGGAATAAATCTCTTTGTACTGAAGACGATCATACAATCGGCTTGCAGCAAGATTACTCTGTACCACCTGTAAATAGCTGCTCGTGGCTCCATTCTTCTTGGCCCACTGCAGTATATGTAACAGTAACTGTTTGCCAAACCCGCGATTTCGACATGCCGGAGCCGTAGCCAGATCATATATTCCTACAAAGCCCTGCTCCAAAGCTCCGATCCCGCATGCTACAGGTTCAGCTTGATCATATAGGATGAAAAATCCATACTGTATCCCGGAATAGTTAAACAGCTTTCTTTTCACAGCCTTGTTTCTCTCGGAAATTCCGGTTATATCCCCGAGCACTTCCAACCATTCATCGGTCAGCTTTTCTTCGATCTTAACCTCCTCATGGAATGGAGGCTCAATATCATCCAGGTGATCCAACACTCTGAGGCTGGTAGGAGCCTGTATGGTATATCCCCTGGATTCTAAAATAGGATCGAGTTCCTGCGGATTGAATGGTGTCATTTTAAATACGACGTCAAGCCCGGCCTTCACATATAAACGCTCACATTGTTCAATCTGGCCATAAAAATCTATGGAAGGCTCCGTATATAGAGCATGAATGGAGTTGGATCTCTTGGTATAACCGTCTGCAAATCGTAACAGCCATCCATGGTGTGTCAAGGTTTGGAACGCTGGCCAAGCGTTTAAGGTAAGCTCTTCGATTCTCTTATGCACGTGTACCACTCCTACAATCTGAATAGAACAGGAACATCCGCGAGCCTTCTTTTCCATATCATATGGTCTGCCCCGCTCCCCCAATGGTCCTGAAGGACATAATCGGGTTCACCCAACTTCTTCTTCCATATCTTCTGTGCATGGGAGTATCCGCTATCCAAACAAAATTCGGTCATTCCTTTATTGAGAAGCGTAAGATACATGACATTTAACATTAAACTTCCGATCCCTTGCTGTTGGCAATCAGGATGAACAAATACCGTTCCAATTTCAACCACATCACGCAATTCACCATTAGTAGCTTCCCGGATCAATGCATTGGATGGTCCAAACTCGATGCAGCTCACAAAGTTGTTGTCTAGTAGTCCGATGAGAAAGTATCTCTGCTCTCCGTGCGTATCAAAATCCGCGTTCAAGTACCTATTTTTGCTGTCGATCTCCTGCTCCATGTCTTCAAGTAAATCTGATAAACCTTCTTTGGCAAAAGTATCGGTAATCACGAACCTGAAAAAATGCTCCATGGCATCTATATCGCCGCGATTGGGTCGCCTAACTACTACTTGAAGCATGAAAAGTCCCCCTTGTACATTCAGTTACAATAGACTCACAGATTTTTGGTGTGTTTCATAACATGCGCTTTAACTTCATCCTTTTGTTCATCGGTATTCTTCAGAGCCAACAACCTCCTATATATCCGCAAGCAATAGCTGAAAATGCAATCCAGTCAGCATATTTTCTTTTCAATTTAACCTCCATGTTCATGAATTCTCGATGGGACGAATAATGTGTTCAACTCGGCAGCTGTGGCCTGTATGAACGTTTCCACTTTATCTAAGGTAAAATAAATCAGCTCAACCTTCGGCTCATTACCTTCATCCAACAGCCACTCTAATTTGAGCGTCCGGTACTGCTCCACCTCTGACTTCTCAACAAAAAGTGGTATGGAATGCCCTTCCGAATCCTTAAGTTTATTCAAAATGGAGTCTGTCCAATGCTCTGATCGTTTCAATTCGAATTCAAGCTGACTGACCTCTTGGTTATATATATATCTTATGTTTTCTTCGTCCTCTATGTTTTCTTCCTTAAAATCAGCGTACAACGTCTGAACCCACCGTAAATCCGTGTAGATATGGGCAAAATAACCGTATATATATTCTTTCCAAGCCTTCTCCGGCTTCAGATTTAGATAATGCAAATAATTCTCCTTAATGAGGTTTGCATCAGGCAGCCTTCCATCACGTACCAGATGCGTAATCCCTTTCTGTTCTCTCGTGATCTTGCCTCTAACATGAATGGCATCCGGAGCGATGCTCCCGATCAGCAAATGCGGAGACGGCTCCGGTACGCCCAGCTGCTGGGCAACCGCAAAATGGACCATAGGCCATGGCATAGCGATAACCTCCTGAACTTATCGTAATTGTGAGAAAGACCCAGCCCCCAAATACTCCCATCTCAGGTCTGAGTCTTGATGATCGGTTTGTCTTGGAACCCATTGAAGTATATACTTCGTTTCCATGCGTTTACTCCATGCGTTCATTGCGGATAACCTTATGTAGGTGGTCTTCCCAGACGCCGTTAATCTTCAGATATTTGATGGCCAGTCCTTCTTCGTAGAAGCCTAGTCGTCTCACTACATTCAACGAAGCTTTGTTTCTTGGCATGATGTTAGCTTCCAATCGGTGCAGCTCCAGCGTATCAAAACAATAGGCGACCACGGCACTTAGCGCTTCGGTCATATACCCTTTTCCCGTATGTGCCTGTGCCAGCTTGTACCCCACATGTGCCGATTGAAAGACGCCTCGAACGATATTGCTGATCGCAATCGAACCGATGATTTCATCATCTTGATGCAGCCACACTTTAAACAGAGATCCGTCGGCTATGCTTCGACTCTCCGCAGCCAGAATCTCCGCCTGCTTATCAATGGTATAGAACTCAGCTTCTCTAGCTGGCTCCCATACCTGCCAATGGTCATCATTCTTGACTATAAAATCCACCACATCCGCTGCCCGATCCCGATCCATGGTCTTCAACTGTAGACGTGAAGTTTGTAGCGTAATGGACATGCTATGCTCCCCCCCTGAACAACTTAAACTGAAATTAGATAATACCATATCAGTCCCTTGGGTTATAATGCTTTAGCTTTGATCGGGTAATTCCACGGGCTTTCCCCTCAGGAGTCAATCGGTATTCGAACTGCATAATCGTATCATGGGCAAAATAAATATACTCGACATCAGGCTCGTCCTTGAACACCACGACGACATAAAAGGGAGGCAGCTTAATCCCCCAGACGCCTTGTACCGACTGTATCTCATCCTTGCTGTAACGTTCTTCTTCAAGCAGGTAGGCATTCACCTTCTTAGCGTAGATCATTTTGTTCGCCTGCACATACACAAAAGGAGACAGAAGCACAAGAACTAACAAAACCAATAATGCAATTTTGATTTTCTTCATTATATTCCCTGCTATTTTCATAGATTAAAATGCCGTTTAACCTCTTCGTAGTTCTCCAGAATGCTTCTGCTTCCGTCCACGAAGATAACCTTGAATCCCCGATCCATGGCGTCCTTGGCCACAAATGCCGCAAAGCCGATATCTCGTCCCATCCAATTCTGAAACGCGGTATCAGGATCATCACATTGATTCAGAATATCATGGATCCATTCCCGCTTCGCATAATGCTCCTTCTGGAAATCCGGTACCGGCACGACCCAGATCGCCTGATGAGGGCTGGATACCAGCTGTGCTACTTTTACCGGCAAAAGGGCTGCGCCCTTCACAATGATGGGGCTCGTGTCCGGCATGGCCGATACATCATCCACAATCATTCGGAATTCCTCGCGATAAAACTCCAGTTCTTCATGAACCTGCTGCTCTACAGGTCGTGACCACAACGCATTCCAGGGCATATCCTTCAATCCGAACATGGTGGGAAACTCAGACGGATTGCTTGCGTTCACATGCTTCTCGTTGAACAGATCACATTACGTTTTTTAACTCATTTCGAATGTCTAGCAATACGTTCCAGATCGCCCTCAAATATACCACAACGAATAAAAAGCCTACAATTAATATCAATGCGAGCATTTCCATCTTCACCCCACCTTACTGCTTGGACTGGAGACCTGCATTCAACCATATCTCTTCTATATGTATTCTCTCTTACCTTTAGTGCTTTTTCGTATCCGCAGCGTATCAAACAGCCGCCCTTCATCATCGATGACGCGCACTTCCAAGCGATCTGATGTTACGACAACTTGCAGAAAATGAGGCACCGCCAAGGACTGCGAGGTATGCCATTCCCTCTTAGGTAGCAACCAGCCCGGCATGGCACCAGCGCCGCCAGCAACGATGTAAACAATACCGTTGTCATAATCCACGTTTCCTTGAGTTAACGGATGACTTCGTTCATATACAATCGTATGCGAGTTGATAACCAGATCCACCCCGTATCGTTCAAATACCGGGCAAAGCTGTCGCAAATCCTCGACTTGATAGCCGCCCGAAACATATGGCGGGTAGTGAAAATATACAATTTTCCACCTGCGATTGCTTGTTGATAGCTCGCGTTCCAAGAAATCATACTGCGCATTTCCTGGACTCATCACGCCGGAGCTGCGAGGATAATCTTCTTTTCTGATCAAATCCGTGCTGTCTAAGCAGATGAAATGAACATCGCCGTAATGAAATGCGTAGAAATTCTTCGGTTCGGGAAAAGCAAACAGGTCGTAATACCATGACGCGTTGTCCTCATGATTTCCCAGGCAACTGTAGATAGGCGTATCTACAAAAAAATCTCGTCCTGGTCCAAAGAAATACTTGTCCCAATCCTCAGCGGTCTTCCCGTCATGGACGACATCTCCTACAAATAAGGCGATATCGGGTCGATACTGCTTCATCCGGCTGAAAATCCTCTGATTTATTCGTCCTCCCGACGAATCAAACCCGCTATAACCTCCGGTTTCACTGGTCACCGTAAAAGAGAATGGCTCACCTTGTCCTGCTGCTGTCTTGAACATATAAAATCCCGAATCAATCTTATCTGATTCATGCTGGGAGTAGATCCTGTAATAATAAGTGGTTCCGGGCTCGAGACCCTCCACAGTTATTTGGTGTATCCGTGTTGGAGACTCATCAGCGAAAGTACCGAATAGGTCAACAGGCTGCTTGTAGTTCCCTTGATGTCCGCTATGTATTCTCTCGGCATGCAGGACGTCCACCCTGGAAGTTGCAGGGAGTGACGTTTCCCACATCACGGTCATGGTGTGTTCGGTCGGGTTTTGCAGGTACGGCCCTTTCATAATGGAAAGCATGTTCAGCCTCCTTCGTTCCTATTTTTCGGGAAATTATGGTAGCACGACCTCACTTCCTCTCTAATTATAACTATCCTTTCAGCTAAAAAGTTACGCTAACCTTACATTCACGCCAATGTCCTAAATAACGAAAAGAACCGGCAAAAACCCCCGGTTCTTAGTAAAATTTATGATAGTCATACCCTCTTGTACCTCGAACTTAGCCTACCACAGCATCCAGTTCCGTCTCACGCTGTTCATGTTCGGGAACTAACACCTCGACCACGACTCTGGTCGGTACGCAGATGATCTGCTGATAGGGTTCCGAGATAAATCCCATATCCAGTGCAATTCTCTTCGGGGCATCCGAGTATATCATCTGGATCCCGTAGTCATACACTTTCAATGTGTTGTGTCCAAACTTGGTCTTAATATCAATGATACGTTCGTCCCCGGTCAGTGGGACAGTTTCGTATTCTTTGCCATTCACCGTAATCAAGGCCTGCAGTTGTCCTTGCTGGTAATCCACATGGCTATGCTTCCACCATTGCAGACCTGTCAAGGTGCCCAGGATCAGGATCAAGGCAAACAGGATCATATCTCCGCGTCTTAATCTGGACAACATGCTCCCTCCTGACATGCACAGTCTTTGGAACCCAAGTATGTATGATGTGCGAAACCATCGAAATGAATTTTGTCACATTCGATTACAATGTTGATTTCATCATGAATTGCATAAATCACATACCTCATTCTTCTATCAATACAGCTCCGTTGACCTGCATGCACAGATCACATACCGTCCATAGACTTGGGCTCCCTGATAACACCAATCTCGGCCGATATAAGGGTGCACATATTGCGAGATGCAATCCTGACACTTGGCTCGATGTCCTACTGGATCACTCGTATACCACCACCCGGAAGGATAAGGACATAGACCTTTACAATCGTTAATCACCGTCTTGGGTGTGCAAATGATATAATCGGACGGACAGGAAGCATCTGCACCGCAGCCCGAGCAATATTGTCCATGCGGGGGCCGGCAGGGCCCCGCAGCAAACGAGATTTTGACGATATCGTCATCATCGGGCCGGACCAATACTTTGGCAAGCGTCTCAGCCGTTTTTTGCGCAAATTTATTCAGTAGCGACTTCCGATTCATCTTCCGGATAACCCGGCTGATCAACACCTGCGTCTCTTCGTCCTTGTTCTCCGGCTTCCGCCACATACTCTCACCTCATCTTAAGAAGCCCTTGATGCTTTCGCGTACGCTTCAAGCTGTTCCCGGCTGTTGACCAAACCCTTATGCCTGATAACGCCGTTCATATCCACCGCATAAGCATAGGGGGTGACCTGCACATCTAGATGATTCGCAAACTCCGAACTTACGATCAGCACCTCATCGTCATAAGCTATTTTTCGGACATAATCCGATGCTAAATCCACGGACGAGAATAGCAAAAGAATGGGTTTCACGTTATTCATCCTGGCGATCCGCCTAAAATCCGGCAAAATATCGGCGCATTCCTTACACGTCGGCGATCCAAACAGCATGATGGAAGGCGTGCCAATCAGCTCGCTCGTGGACCACTCGGCTCCCTGCAGGGTCGTCGTTGAGGCCCCGGGTATTTTATTGCCGACCGGAATGCCGGACTGATTCACGCCTCTCGCGGTACCCATCACCATAATCCCCAACTGCCGAAACAGGACCAGATTCAGAATGACCAACGGTACGACCAGAATCCACAGCATGGTATATGAGATCCAGAAGAACGTGTTCATCGCGGCCTCCTTACAACCTTTTAATTTTGGAAACATAAGGTGCGGCAATCTCGCGGTATATTCGGATTGCATGCAGCGCATCCGGAACCCCTATGATGATAAAGAGCGATAACAGCAGCATCATCCCCTCCATAAGCAGGCCGGTAACAGCGAAAGAGTGACTGTGCGCAAACCAGACAGGATGGCTGTAAGCCAACCCCATGAGACCCATCGCCAGATTGAACCCAATCAATGGAAAGCCAAGCTTGGAGCCGATCTGAGGCCCGAGACAGCCGCATTCCACCCATCCTTTTTTTCGGATGAAATAAGCAACACCCACGCCCTGAATGAAATAGAGTAAAGAGATGCCCAGGAAGCTGAGCTGCGATGGAAAACAATATACCAAGGTCACTGACAGGACTTGCAGGAGGATGAGCAGAACATGCAGACGGGCACTTCCGGGGAAACGATCCGGATCACCGAATACACGGCTCCAGCCAAAGCTCACCACTGATAACAGCATCGGCAGAGTAACGGATATCGCGAGCAAATCATACATGGGTCCGTAAACTCCTTTCTCTTCAGTAGCTGATGATCCAGATGATAGAACCGATGATCAGCAGCTTGGATACCGTTTGCCGCACGGCCGTAAGCAGCGTGAGGTTGCGTACCCTTTTTTCAAGCATGCGGTACACGATGGATCGAATCAGCGGGAAACTGAACAAGGTACCGCGAACAACCCCAAACGTTGCCCCTGCCAGCAGGCTCAGCCACCATGGAGCGGCGAACAAGGAGACCAGGATATAGGCGTGAAAGAGGACGCCCACCTGTAATGTGATGAAACCCAAGCCAAGAATCTGGCCCCATAATGCCGCGGAGCGGTACCCTGCGTGCTTGATCCATTCGGAGGGAACGATAAAATTACCGGATGGAAGAATCCCTGTTTTCTGAATGAACTCTAAGCCCAGGAGTATGGCAAACAGCACGACAATAATATAGTTTTGATATACACCAACAGGGGTTAATTTCAGTAAAAAATTAATGAACCCGATCGCCAGTCCCGTCATAGCGCCGCCCAGGGTACAGGACACGATATACACCAGCGCATATTTGGATTTACTGACCTTCGTGCCCTCCAGACTGCCTAACACATTCAGCCCACAGGTGGTGTCCACGCTGGCCACTGCGGCACCGACGGCAAATATAAAGAGCAACATCGACAGCAAGTCATGCCACCTCCCCACAATTCTTAGAAATGAACCCTTCACCTTCATCTTATGAGTGACAGCCTGTCGATTATTTACACAAATATGCGATGGATATGCCCGCTACATGGCTATCTTATTGAGAAAAAAAGAAACCGTCCATGGACAATCTCCATAGACGGTTTAGATTTATACATGCACGCTCCATGATTTCGTTATGCCACCTTATGATAATCCGAGATATCGACCTCAAGCGGCATTTCGGCTGCGCGTGCTTTTTGGGCCGCTTTAAAGAATACAATGACTAATATGACACTGATGACAGCACCCACGATATAAGAAACATTCATGGACTGCCTGAACCCGATCTCGGCGTTCAGAATGTAGACCGTAGTTGTGTAGAGCATAAACGCACCGGGAATCAGCGCCACCCAGTAATTTTTACGGGCAATGAACAGGTACATCGCACCGACAAACAGAGCAATAACCGCGGTGGCCTGGTTCGCCCAGGAGAAATATCTCCAGAGAATATTAAAGTCAATCTGCGTTAAGGCAATGGAAATGACAAACAAAGGAATGGCAATGATAAGGCGCCGCTTCATGCTGAATTGTGGCAGCTTGATATAATCCGCAATGATCATACGCGCACTCCGGAATGCGGTATCCCCTGAGGTAATCGGCAGCACGATCACTCCCAGTACAGCCAGCGTGCCTACAACGGCACCTAACGTCACCTTCGCGACCTCGCTTACGACAAGACCCGTTCCGCCGGTAGCAAGAAGCTCGTTCAAGCCATTGGGCCCCTGGAACAAACTCATCGCAGCTGCGGCCCATACCATGGCTATGATCCCCTCGGCAATCATCATTCCATAGAAGATTTTACGTCCCTGCTTCTCGGTCTGTGTAGTCCGGGAAATAATCGGCGTCTGGGTAGCATGGAATCCGGATAAGGCGCCGCACGTAATCGTCAGAAACAATAGCGGGAAAATCGGCATATGATCCGGATGCAAATTGGCTAATGTCAATTCCGGTATCGGTACCTGCTGTATAATCAGCATCCCGCCGACACCAAGAGATGCTATGAGTAACAGTGCGCCGAATATCGGATAGAAGCGGCCAATGATTTTATCAATGGGCAGCAGCGTAGCCAGAATGTAGTAGCCGAAAATAAACAGGGTGATGATCCATAAATTGACTTTGCCGTTCATCAGATTGTGAAGCAGGCTGGCTGGTGAGGTCACAAAGACGGTACCTACCAAGACCAGCAGCAGAATCGCGAAAGCGTTCACAACATGCTTCATCACTTTACCCAGAAATTTGCCAGCAAGCTCCGGCAGATGCGCACCGCGGTTGCGGATGGAGATCATACCCGTCAGGTAATCATGCACAGCCCCGGCAAAAATACACCCCAGCACAATCCAGATAAACGCAACCGGTCCATAGAGCGCTCCCATAATGGGTCCGAAAATGGGTCCCACTCCGGCTATATTGAGGAGCTGAATCAGCGAGTTTTTGTTCGAGCTCATGGGCAGATAATCGACGCCGTCCTGATTGACATAAGCAGGCGTGGTTCGTTCTTCTTTAACTCCGAACATTTTTTCAATGTATTTTCCATAAGTGAAATATCCAATAACCAGCAGAATGATCGATATGATGAAGGTATACATGCCTTCGCCACCTTTCCTTGAAATCGCTTACATTGATTATAAGAAATTATCGAGGTCATAGGGCGATTTTGAACTAACATGTCGTCTAGACGCATTAAGATGTTCAAATTTAAGGTTATTATGCATATCGACGGAACTCTCTCATCAAGCTCTCATCAATCCCTCATCGACACGTGAGCATTCCATCCATCCTCATCATCTCCAAAATGACTAGAGCTCCAAAGCTTCTCGAAATGCCTTGGCATAATTTCGGCTTACAGCTAGTTTGTCGCTACAACCCTTAAGCTCAAGCTGGAATGCGCCGTTAAACCAAGGAACCAGACTTTTGACATAATCAAGATGTACCACATAGCTTTTATGAATCCGGAAGAACGGATACTGCCGAAGCTTCGATTCCAGCTCCTTGAGCGGCGTTTTAACATGATATTGCTTATCGGCTGTGACAATCTTGGAGTATGCATCCTCCCGTGAGATATAAATAATATCATTCGGGTCTATAAACTTGATTTCCCCCTCCACATCCAGCGACAGCTTGCCCGAAGCTTTCGAATACCCAGGTGCTGCAGGGTCTTCCTTCCGTAATGATTGCTCAAGGCGTCTCACCGTCTCCGCCAGCCGATCTTCGTCTATGGGTTTTAACAGATAGTCCAATGCTTCAAACCGGAAGGCCTCTACACCGAATTGAGCATACGCCGTGGCAAACACGATTCTCGGAGGGAGCTTCAACTCGTTCAAGGCTCTCGCCGTTTCAAGCCCGTTCAATAAGGGCATTTCAATATCCAGAAATACGGCTTCCGGCTTCAACTGCATGGTCTTTAACACCGCCTGTTCCCCGGAATCCGCTTCCCCAACGATCTCCAATGTAGGATGCTGCTTCAATAAATAAATCAGTTCTTCGCGGCTATATCGTTCATCATCCACGATGAGTGTTCGAATGCGTTCGATCATGTGTAATAAATCCCTGCCTTCATGAGTAGAGTTTTACGTTAGCGGCTGTGGGAATCTGAAATTGAATTTCTGTCCCGACCGCTTCATCACTTCGGATGTTTAATGATGCATGGGGCCCATACATCAAGGCCAATCTCCTGTTCACATTATACACAGCCATTCCCGTACCCGATGAAGAATCGAGCATTTGGCGTCCCAATAACTGAAGTCGTTCCGGCGTAATCCCCGTTCCGTTATCCTTGATCATAACGAATACACCACTAGCCGGATCACCCTGAATGCGGATAAGGATGACACAATGGTCTGTTTTGTTCCTGAAACCGTGGCGTATGCTGTTCTCGATTAATGGCTGTAAGGTCAGCGGCGGCACAAGCGCCTGCAACGCAGAATCCTCTACCTCATATTGAATTTGCAGCTTATCCTCGAATCTGGTTTGTTCAATGCTCATATAAGAACGTATATGCTGCAGTTCATCCTGAAGCGTAGCCTTCTCAGCGGTTGCGGCGGTCAAATTCTGACGAATATAGTCTGAGAGACTCCGCAGCAGCTTTCTTGCCTTCTCTGCATCAATCCGTGTCAAGGAGAGGATGGTGTTTAATGCATTAAACAAAAAGTGCGGATGAATTTGTGCTTGAAGCGTCTTGATCTCAGCTTCCCTGGCAAGTTCCTTGGTTTCCTCCAATTGAGCGGCCTCCAGCTGGTAGCTTAACAGCATCGTAAGACCTGACATCAACTCTGTTGTAACGTGGGTAATGTCCTTCGGACTTCGAAAATAGAACTTGAGGGTACCCACGGTCTGACCTCCTTGTTTCAAAGGTCCAATAACAGCCGCGCCCAGTGGACAATCTGGCTTCTGGCACTGAATATGCACCCGATCCGCGATCAGTTGCTCCCCTTGTTCAATGACCCGACGCGTCACTTCCGTCTGCAGCGGACGGCCCGCCGCGTGATGATCATCTCCCGTCCCAACATGGGCCAGAATCATCCGATCATTCGTGATCGCGATCGCACTAGCGTTGACTTCCTCGTAAAGAATCCGGCATACCGCTTCCGCGGATTGCACATTCATCCCCTGACGCATGTACTCAATGGTTCTGCGGGCAATACGAAGAGAAGTTTGAGCCTGCTGAGCCGCTACCTTCTCCTCTTCATTCAATACGGATCGGATAATGAGCAGAAACAGAGCACAACCGATCCCGTTAGCTACAATCATCGGAACTCCAATATAGCCGACCAAGGACATCGCCTGTTCAAATGGTCTGGACAGAAGCAGGATGATCAGCATTTGAAGGGATTCTGCCAATGCCCCCATTAGAAGCGCAGCTGAGAAAGAAACCTGCTCATTCTTCTTATGAAACAAGCTGGCCAGAAGCCCTGCAAGTATGGTTGCGAGCCCACAGGCCAAACTCGTGAATCCCCCTAATGTAAAACGGTGAAGCCCTGCAATCAGTCCTGCACCGAGCCCGATTCTGTAGCCTCCGAATAATCCGGCCATGACTACACCGACAACCCTTGAATTCGCAATCGCTTCGTCTCCGGACACCTGCATCATCCATTTGTTAACTTCAAGTGATTCGGTGTTCACCGTAATACCGGTATACGTCCCGATAATACCTAAAATACCGAAGACTAATATGGCTTGTATCTGTTGTACAGACCCCAGCTTGTCCTGGCTTATCATTGTCCGGAAGAACCTCAACCGGGTTACGATAAATGCAATCGTCACAATAATGCCAATCCGTTCGGTCATTGTAATCAGCAGTTCAAACATGGCGTCACCCCGCAATCTGACTAGGAATCGGTTACTCGTCACGCATAGATTCCTTATGAAGTTTGCCGTAAATCTGGCAATACATACTAAATTATCATGGCAGAGGCTCAAAAAACAACAAAAAAACCTCCCGCTTCAATTACATTTAAAGCGGAGGTTGTTAAACTCCATACCATCCTATTCGTTTGAGAATCTCCGTTTATATGATTATCACCTGATAACCGGTTTTCTCCATTCCATATAAATACGGTCGCTGAACCCTTTTTCCTCTGTATCATCCTCGTATTTGCGTTCAAATTCCCGGAACCCTAATTTCTGATATAACGATAGCGCGACCTGGTTGCTATCGGTCACTTCCAGAACATAACGCTTGTATGGCAGCTCCTCCATAACATGCTTCATTAAAGCGGTGGAAACGCCTTTGCCGCGCGCTTTTGTAGTAGTTGCCACACATTCGATATAACCCGTCTCGTCATCATAGGGCAATGCCGGGTTAAATTCGTTATTCATGATATTATATGCAAGTTCCCCTGTCTTGTCTCCAAAAGCCTCCTGAAGCGGAGCTAATTCGACCGGCATGGCCCGCTGCCCATGATGGGAACAGGGTAAATCCCGATTATGACTCCCTGGACCTCCGCTACATAAAACACCTCAGGACTGAAGAGACTCTGGAAGGCTTTCTTCAAGGTGCTTCGGTCCTGGGTGAAATAGGACAATTCGTTATAATACCCATCGACAAACACTTCCGCCACTTCCTCGCGAATGTCTCGTTCATAATCTGCCATTCTTCTAATCGTAATGGAGCACATCATGTTCTCCCCCTGTTAAAAATGTAATCTGCGCTTCATATCCTTTCGAAATCCCTTATCTGCAATCAGGCACATCCCGCTAAACGTTAATAAGGCATATACGGCCGCCGCAACGGCTGTCCATAATACGTGCGACATGCCGATGGCATACAGTAATAAGGGCACAAACCCAAGCAAGATCAGGGTCAACAAGTAACCTGCGAACTCGCGCCAGCGCATTTTTCTAGTGCAGCATATAACGGTAATCAGAAGGGTTGCCGCCATCATCAGGAACGGAATGACGTAGCCGGTCGACCAGTAATTCGTACCCGCTGCTACGTTGAGCCAAAGCAGCATGCCGGATAGTCCGAGCAGCTGTACGACGATTTTGCCACCGAGGTGAGACTTGGACATCAAGGTATGTCTGATGAACAGCCATGCATAGAGCACGCAGGGCATGAGGTACAGACTCCACCATACTTCGTGATTTCCCAGAATATTGATAAGAACGGATAAGCCGATGACGGACACGGCAATGAAGGTAAGCCACTTGGATAAAAGACTGCTCGCACGCTGCTCCTCAACAGCCTCATAGACGGGGTACCAAGAATTATCTCCCACAGATGGTGCATCGCCCTTACCCTGTAAATTTCTCCGGCATAAGGGACATGTTGCGTGCGCCGGGTCTACGGATACCTCACAGCTCTCACATCTCATGCACCCATCCCCCAATCGTTGCTGACGATCTTTATATCCAATCCGCTTAAGCTGGCAAGCTGACGAAAAAAGTGCCTGATCACATCGCTCTCAACGATATTCCTGGCAAAGGTGATGGTCAACTGGTCATTGATCGAACTGACCGCACAGTTCATTGGACTCTTGGCTGTAGGATACATCGTGGTTTCCATCGACTCGATATGTGCAGCCATACTCGCAGGGATGTCGACTCGGCCCAGATTGGTGAGTGTAAGCGTTTTGGCCTCTTCACCGTAATGGTCGAATCCATAACGAATCGCCAGATCCTTCAATTTCAGCGGCGTGAATCGGGATAACAGGTTCTTCTCGTATTTCATGCTGCCGGCCATCGCTTGGCTTAGATAAGACTTCGTCGTTTTCTCTTTCATCTGTGCATGCACGATACCTTGTACATCATCCAATGTCATGCCTTCCTTTATCTGTACGCCTATGTTAATGACCGCAAAAAAGTTGCGCAGGCTGCTCGAAGGGAAGATTTTTCGCAGGTTCACCGGCATGCTAATCACGATCGGCCGGTTCTCGTTGTTGAAAGGCAACGTGGTCTCATAAACCGCCATGATCAAAATCGCTGTCAGGTAAGCGGTGAGGGTCACTCCCTTCTGCTTGGCCGCCCCATTCAGCCGCGAGGCGTGAATCATGCCGTGGATGACGTTATGTCCATAAGGAGAGAATCGGGTACCGGGAATTTGCAGGGCCTCCGGCATTCTGGAATCGGCCGTGACCGAAGTATAATGAGCTTTAAAGCTGTCCTGTGCTTCGGCATAACGAGCAAATGAAGCGGGCGGCAGAATCAGACCTTCCTTGTCCTCCACGTACTCACCGAGCAGATATAAATACTGGAACACCAAGGTTTTGAGGAACTCCAGAGCCCCGCCTCCGTCTGTTAACGCATGGAAAATCTCTACACTGATCTTGTTGCCATGATATAAAATTCTCACCAAGCTTCCGTTCTCCGTCGAGAGGGCTGCGGGAGCACAGGGATAGGTGGATTCCGGTTCCACCATCAAACGTGCCTCCTTCTCCCGCAGAAATTTCCAGAACAGGCCATTTCTAAGCTCAACGTTCAATAGAGGGAATCTCTTTATAACGCTATCGAGCGCCTGTTGTAAAACCGATGGCTTCACGTGACTTGTCAGCATCATCGACAACCGGTAGGTTGATGAATTCTCCCTTCCGGCAACCGCGGGAAACAGCTTCCCGGCGTGGTCAAGTTTATACCATTCTTCCATCTGTTGCTCTCCTCATTTCTTGTCGAACTCCAATTTTGCTGTTTATAACTGGATTACCCTATGTACGTCCAATGCCTCTTTTACTCAAGCTTCAACCGCAGCCGATACCAAGAGGGCATGCCCCTCTTCATGTGAAGGCCGCTTATCCGCCATTGAAAATCGCTTCATCAGCGATGAGCGTGTATGTATTAACATCATCGGAACAAGTAATTCGGTTCTTCGATCAATCCGGCTCTTGCCATCCGGGTGCATCACGGATAATAACATTCGCAGGTAGGACGTGGTCAGCTTCTGGAACAAGTCCGGTTTCATCGCTTGATGCTCAAAACCAAGCCCGTGCGTTAATCCACGGTGAAGTAGTGTAATCCCGACCAATGCGCTGACCTCGCTGAACTCCGACTGACCTTCATATGCACGGCTAATCTGCAGCATGGACTTTCTTGCAAGTCTTGCTATTTTCAGAGCCGCACGATCCGGCCCTTCCGATCGGATGAGTTTCAAAATCGTTTCATTATCCAAATGTAACTCGCCTACCAGGTCTCCATTATGAATGACCGTCGAGTCCTCGCAGACGATGCACTCGCCTCGATGCTTCTTAATCATGACCGTGCAAATGCCAAAGCGCGAGATATGCGAGCTGCGGAACCTGGAAATGAAGCTGAAGATACGTTCCCATATCATCCAGGAGCTTTGCATGACTGTTTTAAATAATTTTCGCAGCAGTTGAAACACCTCACTATATATTTGATTGAATATTTCATTCCATGATTCTCCAGTAAAATTCCGTTAATCTCATCATAAAGGAGATCTGCACAGGTTCACACCGCCTCAGGTACAGAGTTGCCCTCGGTCTCAAGACGGAGATGCGGATCAAAAAAAGTTGCCAATCCGAACGTTTTCGAGATGAGCACAGCTCTTGTTGAACTACTCAAAGACATTCCCCTATTCAAATTAATAACCTGCCACGTTCCTAACATCAGTTCTAATTGGTTTTTTTCGTAATATTAAAAAGTAAGCGCTTCATATTTACGCAAATGTATACTCTTAGGATAAGCAAGCCATTGTAACTGCCGTAGAATCCATTAGGTTTACATCAAACTGACAAGGATGTGACTACGATGACGCTTTCACATTTACGTAGGTGCGGGCTTTTGTTTCTGGCGGCAGTGTTCATCTCTGCAATCTGGGTTCCACTCCCCCATGCCAAGGCAGCAGCGTTAATTACAATCGATTCCCATCAGGATGGGCACACGCTTCAGCCAGGTGTGTCTGAGTTATTCGGGACCTACAATGGTGTGTATGAGCTTCAACTCATCGTAAACGGAGAGTTTGTGACGGATGTTCAGATGGATGATCCCAACGGTGATAACAGCGGGTCCTGGTCCTACAAGCTCGACACAAGTCAATTGGACGGTTCAGTCGAAATGGTGCTGAAAGCAAATGACGCGGTTACGCGTTATGGCATCTGGTCTCCTTGGATTCACCTGAACGTCGATAATCCTGCAGCCCATATTCCGGAAGTGGAGATTACCAGCCCTATAGAGTATACGTTGCAGCGTAACAAAGTGGATATTAACATATCCGCTACAGGTAAAAATCCGATATCACTTATCGAGCTCCGTATCGATGGTGGAGAATGGCTGCAGGTCTCCCCTGCCAAATACGGCTATAAATATACATTCGATTCGCGTCAATCCCCGCTACAGGTTCACAGCCTGGAAGCCAGAGCAACTGATTCCTATGGCAATATAGGCTATAGCCTAACGGTCTATGCAAGAACAGGCGGGCATCCCCCGGTTAACCAAGGCAAAAATCCCGCGACGGTTACAGATGCCGTTTATACAGATCTCATCCACCCAACTCCCGTTAACGTAATTGAAGAAGTATACAATCCCTCCGCGACGAACCCTGAAACGGTAACTAGCAGCACCTATAACTCAGAACCGGTGACAGATCAAGATCGTGCGATCTGGATCTGGGAAAATGCCTCCTACCCTCTCGTTCTGAATCCGAACTCCCGCGTTGTCCTCTCGTCCATGGCAAAGGATACCACAACCTTTAATCAACGTCCGATTACGACGCTTTATTTGGCTGTAGGTCAATATAACGGAACCAAAATGCTGGAGGATCATCGAAGTGAGGTTCAACCATTCATCGAGTGGGCACACGCTGAGGGTTTTCGAGTTCAAGCGTTAATCGCTGGCGGTACCACCCCACCTTACTTCGGAGCCTATAGTCGATATCAGACTCATGCCGTAAGGGAATTTGAGCAGATATTGAATTACAATTTGGCCTCAGGCGAGTCCGCTCGGTTTGATGGCGTGAACTTGGATACAGAACCGTATATCCTGCCGGATTTCAAAACAGCAAAGCCTTCCGTCCAGATTCAGTACCTGGATATGCTGCAGCTGCTGATGGAACGTAAGCAGGCATCGGGACTCGCCTTGTCAGTTGGCGCAGCGATTCCTAGATGGTACGACACTTCGGCCGACGCCAGCAATATTGCATGGAATGGAAAGACGAAATGGCTGTCTGAGCATATTCAGGACACGGCCGATTATATCTCGATTATGAATTATCGCGATCAGGCCGATGGGAGCGCCGGTATTATCGCACAAGCGCTAAACGAGCTGGCCTATGCAAATACGATCGGCAAGCCGAAGTCGGTTGTTATCGGAGTCGAGACGAAAGACATCGCGGATGGCGGGGATCCGGAAACCATCAGCTTCCATGAAGAAGGGCGAACTTACATGGAGCAGGAGTTAAACAAGGTGTATGACGCTTTTCTGAACGATTCAGCGTTTGGAGGCATCGCTCTCCATCACTACTCCTCGATCGTTGATTTTCCAAGCGAATGGGGACCTGGCGGCTACGCATGGCAGCCTCCTGCTGACCATGAACCGCCAAGTACGGTTAGCGGGGCAACAGCTGCCACGTTTGATTTCCAACGCATTAATATAACTTACAATATGGCGATGGATAACACAGCCGTGAATGCATATCGGATCTATCGGGGGACCGAAGCCGACTTTGAGATTGGACCCGCTACTTACGCCGGAACCTCGAAAGGACTTACCTACAAAGATACCGGACTGCTGCCAAGCACCACCTATTATTATAAAATCACGGCGGTCGACATCAGCGGCAATGAAGGAGCTCCCAGCGTGTCTGCTTCAGCAACCACAGCGCCGTCCACCATGAAACCCATGGTCATTGATCAGATGACCATCACCTATTCTAATGGTGCCGCCAGAGTAACCATGCAGATGGTCGATATGGAAACAAGGCAGCCTGTTACGGCCAAGATCAGCGGACGATTCACCCATATGGCAGGCAAATATGTTAATGTCACAACAAATGCGGAAGGCGTGTTCCAATCGCAATCCGAGCTCATCTCCGTATCCCGTGGCGAGATCGGTTTCCTGCCACGGCGCATCATGGCGGACTCCTATTACTGGGCCAGTGCTTATGACCAACTCCCGTACCCAACGGTGATATGGGAGCCTTGAGGCTCAGTTTGATTGTACGTTACAGTCGCATTTAGACAAGAAACGCCCAGGCCTAAGCCTGGGCGTATGTTGCTTCACTATTTTTGAAGGAATCGACATTCTCTCTATAGGATCGTACGGGAAATGATCGCACCTAGTTAATAGCAATATCGGCATCAACAAAATTGTTGAGCCATGTAGGTCTTACCTGTCTATTCCCGCTGATTAATATGATCATGTATGCACCTCCCATAACAGCCATGTCTTATGATAATGGTTATATAGGTTAATCAAAATACTTCTTATAGTTATCTAATAATTCTATTGGACTTACTTCATCTTCTTCCTTAAAAGACTCCTCGTCCGATTCAACTTGTTATACGAATTTAGAGCCGGTTTAAAAGGAAGCTCGAGAGGGGGCAGTCTCGGATATTGAACGAGAAATCGTACAATTGGGCTTGCCGTGGGCGGACAGGTTTAGCTTTTGTACGATATTTCGTACAAAAGGGCATACCGCAAGCAACCAGACTCAGCAATTGTACGAAATATCGTACAATCGGGCTTGCCGTGGGCGGACAGGTTTAGCTTTTGTACGATATTTCGTACAAAAGGGCATACCGCAAGCAACCAGATTCATCATTTGTACGATATTTCGTACAAAAGGGCATACCGCAAGCAACCAGACTCAGCTTTTGTGCGAAATATCGTACAATTGGGCGTGCCGCAAACAACCAGACTCAGCATTTGTACGATATATCGTACAA
>NZ_JAGGRD010000045.1:0-17402 GCF_018613005.1 Paenibacillus sp. ISL-20 | reverse complement strand
GCATACCGCAAGCAACCAGATTCAGCATTTGTGCGAAATATCGTACAATCGGGCTTGCCGTCAGCAACCAGACTCAGCTTTTGTACGATATATCGTACAATTGGGCATACCGCAAGCAACCAGATTCATCATTTGTACGATATATCGTACAATTGGGCTTGCCGTCAGCAACCAGACTCGGCATTTGTGCGATATATCGTACAATTGGGCTTGCCGTCAGCAACCAGACTCGGCATTTGTGCGATATATCGTACAATTGGGCTTGCCGTGGGCGGACAGGTTTAGCTTTTGTACGATATTTCGTACAAAAGGGCATACCGCAAGCAACCAGACTCAGCATTTGTGCGAAATATCGTACAAAATAGACACACCGCCGGCGGCAAACCTCGAGTTTTGTTCGAAAAATCATACTAACGAGCGCACCACGACCGTCTAGTTTCGGCAAAAAAACCAAACAGAAACCTCTCCATGTTAATGATGGTTTTATACCACCACATATCAAAGAGAGGTTTCCTTTTTGATAACTATAATCTACTTAATGGTCGACAGCCATCCACACAGCTCCGGACCACGCGACGTGCGCACAAGGAGCAGTACGCACGTTGTACTCATTGCACAGTATCCTTAAGTTAAGGCAGCGTGTTCAAGAATGGTCTCACCGTTTTGGCAAGCGTGTAATTCGTGGTGGCATCCCAGTTAATGGACCAAGTCATTGCTCCCCGTATATCAGGGTATTTAGCAACGGGCTTATAACTTCCACAGCTGTTTCCAGTTGCTAGACAATTGAGGGCATTATTTACGACCGTTGGAGATACATATCCGCCTCCAGCTGCTGAAGAGGTAGCAGGCACGCCCAATCCCAATTGGGAAGGTGATACCCACTGCAGCGTTAAGTCCGAAAGAGCCGTAAGGAAATCAACAGTGCCTTGAGAATAGCACTTTCCGTCACGACCTAGCATGCATCCGGAATTATAATACTGGACGTTAATTACGGTTGTAATATCCTTTAGATTGTTATACAGCTGCATATAGGAGGTGTTTGGATTCTGCATGTCTATCGTTTGGGGAGCCATCGTCAGAACAAAATCATTTCCTGCTTTTTGTTTCAGTTGACGGATCGCATTGGTTAAGTTAGGTACATTCATGCCATGCTCCAGATCAATGTCTATACCATCAAGTCCAAATTGAGTGATGATTCCGTACATGCTGTTCACAAAGTTCGCTACATTCGGGGAAGGGTTATTCAAATTAATGTTCCCCTTTTCCCCTCCAACGGATATAATGACCTTCTTACCTTGAGCACGTTTAGCCTGAATATCCGCGATCAGTTCAGCATTTGTGTACCCACCAAGAGCAGCGGATAGCGCAGAATCTACAGTGAAAGTGACACCACCAGGGTTAGCAGGGTCCATCTCGGCAAACGCTAACACAATGATGTCGTACTGATCCGGTATATCTCTCACTTTCAATTTGCTGGCACCATTGACAAAGTTCTGCCAGTACCCTGTCAATATATGCTTCGTCGGTTGGGGACCTCCGCCTGGTCCTTCTGTAGTTGTTGCATTCACGGTCGCACTAGCAGGGGAAAGATTCCCGGCAGCATCCTTAGCAATGACCTTAAAAGAATATGTCGTTTTCGGTGAAAGACCCATTATTGTCGCTGTCGTACCGGTAACAGAAGTGGCAAGGGCTGAGCCTTGGTATACATCATATCCTGTCACGCCTACATTGTCCGTAGATGCTTGCCAGGATAAAGTAACACTTGAAGAGGTGACTGCGCTTACAGTTACATTCATAGGGGTTATCGGAGCTACAGTATCACCACCTCCACCCCCTTGAACAAACTGCCACAATGCAGGAACATTAGGCGGTTCCCACCCGGGTAATGAGGTATGAGATTGAATAGCTTTATACGCTTTCCCATCGTATGTCACGTTGTCGTTTACGGCATAAGACACATTGGGTGCCCAAGCACCCCGTTCTGCTGCAGAAACCTCTAGGGGAAAAAAGTTCATAATCATAGACACGACAACCAATAAAGGCAACGTCATCACTCTCGATTTGTCCAGCACTCTGGATAAACCCTTGTTCATCCATTAATCCCTCCTCAATAATTGATATTTAAGCTTTAGCCCTATCTTGCATAAGACGACAAACATCACCTCCTGTATAAAATACAAACGTCCTGTTACATTCTCTAAAACCAGAATGATCCATTTCACTTACTCAATTTTGATTCATTTACATATTTCGCAAGTTGATTTATATGTTAAAAATTTACTTTATATGTTAATTATTATAAATAGCTCTGGAGGATCAATTTAGTCTATGTAAGAAGATTTTCAAAAGACCTAGGCCAGGGTTGCTTCCCTATTTTGCAAGATAAAAATAACCGTCCTCCTTGAAGTGTGTTCAGGAAAACGGCCGCTGTATGGTTAGTTTGGTTATGGGTTATGTTTCGAGAATCTCCCGGATAGATTTCGCCACTCTCACGGCCGTATGGAATGGTGATAAAAACCCAACTCTTCATCAGGCAGCACCACGCATGCGGATCATGCTTCCGATCCCTGTTGCACCCAGATTTCTTAATTGTACTTCTCCAAGGTTGAAATCCGGGGGCAAAGGGGACTGCTCCGCTTCTCCAGCATGCTTCCGCCTTCTCCGTTGGAGTCTGGAAGACCCTTAAAAGCGAATAATCGCAAATAAGTAGCATACTTATCAAACATGCTTCAATATAGCAGGTTCGAACCTTAGTCACAGTTAAAGATTGGGTATACTCAGCGAAATCCTGATAATTTTCAAATCTCAATATCTGCATCAACAAAATATCGGCCCTTTACCCCGCCAATCACTTTGTTAAGCTCACTCAGTACACGCTTCTCTTCGAAAGGATTGGTCCACCAATTGTCTCGTCTTCCTAGAGAACGATCGTCCGGGCACCACACATACTCATACCAAGGGGGCATAAAGGTCCTGAGCATCAGTTGACATCTGCGCATATGACCAGGTGCACTGACGAGCAAGAGTCGATGGATTCGTTGTAATCCCAATGCCCGGTCAAGCACGGTTAGGGAGGCCATAATGTTTTCCTTCGTATGGTTGGACATCGTTTCAATAAAAATGGATTCTGCCGGAACACCCATTTCTATCGCTTCATCCCGCATCATGACTGCTTCGGGTTGCTCCCACTCGCCAAATCGGTCTCCACCAGTTAATAATAGATAGGGGGCGCGTCCACTTTTGTATAATTCAACCGCTTTCCATACTCGATCCAGGTTTTTTCCGCCAAACACAAAGATACAATCTCCGGACTGCGTACCATCATCCGCTTCCGTTTCCGCCCCGAATACCACCGTTGTGATCTGTTCTCTCGTTAATGTCTCCGGATTCATCTGTGAGATCAACAATAAGAACGCCTCCCGTTTATCATGTTCATCAAACCCAAGCAATGCTTGGTCGACTTCAGTATCGATAAAATTGCAATAGCTTTGCAGCGTCTGGAGCCCTCATTGTCCCATTAATTTGGACTGAACGGCAGCAGCATCCGTTAGGAAACTCTATACTTTAATCTAATCTACAGATTTAACACGCTTTGCCATAATAATATCCGGTTTTCCTATTCCATTCGCATCTGGTATAACGCCGACGATTACAAAACCTAACTTTCTATAAAAGTTCGCTGGGTGATCTAGACTTTCAAAATTGGATAGATGGGCCGGAATATCATCATACAAATTCACGTTTGCTAGACTGGTTTGATTATACTCATCATCCGTACCCAATATGATGGATATACCTCCGCGTTGGTAGACCTGACGTTCAAAATCGATCACTAATAACTTGCCAAAGCCTCGCATTCTACCATCTTTTCTAATAACTAACGGATGCAGTTCCCACACATTACCGTCATACTGACTTCTCCCGCCAATCCACCCGATAACTTCATCATCCCCATTAACTAATACTCTACTAATTGAATCATCACTAAGAGATTCGAAAACTTCACGTATGGCAGAATCTATTGTGGGCCATGCTTCAAAACTCTCATGCAATAGCCTAGCTGTTTGATTTATCTTTTCTATGTCATTTTCTAACAAATCAATTATGATCATGCATGTACTCCCACCATTCTTTAGGTTCTATAACTTCATCTCATTCCTATAGATTATTCAAAAAAAGACGGATCACACGATCGTCCCATACCTGCACCTCTATATATCGTTCTGGTCCATGATCTCCATCTTTATTCCATTCTTGCGGCCAACCATATTCGTCCACCAGCCGGAGGATTTCATTCTTTAAGTAGACCTTCCCTCTGTAAGGCTTTCCGTCTTTATAACGCATTGTGGGAAATAAGTCACCATACGTAAAACTAATCGTCTCGGGGTCAACATCATCGAGGGGAATCTTGACTTCCCTCCCGTTCTGATACCACCGCTTGATCCATTCACAAGGGCCAAGTGTCATGTAATGTGGATATTTATTCATCGCCCTGCCACCCTTGGCTATGAATAGCTCTTTTGCATACGACTCTATTCCACGTCGGATTACGATATAATCATCTGCACGTTGACTCGCAAACATATTTTTATTTTGTTGAAGTCTTCTCTGTACTTGCTGCGCTTCTTCTATGGATAGTGTGGATAAATTTCGAAAGGGTCCGTTTGCTGCATCATAATAATGATATAAGAATAATTCCATAACTCCTTCCTTTCCTTGATTACAGCGATATTATTTCGCTCGTAGATTTAAAACCCACTCATGTTTCTCAGAAGTCTCTGAAGCGTCAAATGTCAGCCCGTCCATGGTCAGCTTACCCTGATTCCATTTTAATCTGGATACTTGTAGCTTTTGATCAGTTGACTGCACATTCATGGGATGATCAGGAATCTCCATCTCAATCTCATGATCATTTATGATTCTGACCTTTGATTTATGAGAAGAAATGACTGGAAGTCCACTTCCATATATCATATAGAGACCATACTTTTGATTATTTTCTTCATAAAAATACACACCCGTCCCTTTTGCATCCCACTCCCGATTTACAATGGTCGTCCATATTTCATATTCATTCTTCATCCATTGATTAACATGAAATAATAAAAACATGGATAGGACCACTGCAAGGACAAGTATTAATTGTTTTTTCATAGGCTACTCCATATTATTAAATAGGGCTCATCCTTTATATTTCACGACTTGTTATTTATCGATTTCCACTTTCGATTTTCTGCTTCTCACCCTCGATGTAGTCATATACTTTTGTAATCTCATCTTCGTAGTTTTCTTTAATT
This sequence comes from Paenibacillus sp. ISL-20, assembly GCF_018613005.1. Taxonomy (NCBI): domain Bacteria; kingdom Bacillati; phylum Bacillota; class Bacilli; order Caryophanales; family Paenibacillaceae; genus Paenibacillus; species Paenibacillus sp. ISL-20. Next base: position 12,105 of record NZ_JAGGRD010000045.1, on the reverse strand, counting down.
TCAAAATAAGGGACAGCAGAAGCTAAACACTTTTCACGGAAAGCATCATGCTCCTGTATATAATCTGTAACCGTTCCTTCTTCAGGATACATCCGAGTTTCGATAGCATTTCGATGTTGAATGATGTTGGATTGAAAGTTTTGCTGAATATACGTGGTTGAGAACCCCAAGAATACCGGTATGATGTGCGCTGAGTAGGATGGCTCGATATCTTGAAGATGGTGAGGCAGGATGTAGCAGCCCTCAATGATTAGATTCTGATTATTCTCGATGTTCGTCTTGATGATCCCCTTGAGGATCGGCCATAATTTTTCACCGATAAACTCTGTTGAATCCAAGGGGGTGAAGCCACAGTTCATATCCGCTCTGTATAATCCCATTTTCAAATGGTCGATCGAAAGATATGGAACGTGATACCTCTCCAGCAATTGTTGCGCCATATAGGTCTTCCCCGTGCAGCTATTCCCGCTGATTAGTATGATCATGTTCGTCACAATCCTCCTTTAATGGCATAGGCATCAACTCGTTAGGCAAAATCAGCCCTTTTTTTATATTTCTCTTTTTTATCCGCTCTATAGAACAAGCTGATATGAGTTGCTTGAAATTCTTGAACTGAGCTAACATACGACTCCAGCTCTTTCTTCATTTCGATGATCGAGTCAGAAACTACAGATTTTCGAGCAACCGTGATATGCGGTTTGTATCGTTCTAACTCAAAACATTTCATGATTTGTTCCTGATTGGGGTTAAATATCGTTACAAGTCTCTTATGTAGTTCTATTAACTCATGGGATTTCACTTCTAAATAAAGGACATCCATATTCCCGAAAAATTTTAGGTCTCCCACACGTATTGGAAAATCACCAAATTCCGAAATCACCTTTTGACACGGTGGTAGCCACCCTATATCTTCCGTTAGTCCACACGATGCTTTTACCGTAATGTGGGGTCCGGAACTTTGATGACCGTTATACTTGTCTCTTAATTTTATAATTTTATCGTGAATATCCATGGGTGGGACAATTCCGAAGTAATACTCCAATGCAGCTACACCTCGCTTTATAAGCTATTGCGGTCCATGATGATATTACTGCAAACGGTAGTATCCTCTACAAAATATACTATTCTTAGGTTTAATAAGAATTAAAAAAGAATTGATGATATCTGAAGATGATATGACCATGTTAAACCAACAAATATATAACATGAGTGATTTCATGAATCCGCTCATACCTATTGAAGCAAAAGCTGGAACTATAGACAACATCATAAGCGGAAGACTCATGAATAACCAAAACCTCTTTTTAGAAAGGGGAGTATCTGTACTAAGCCAAAAAAATATGCCGCTAAATGTCAAACTTATATCACCAAGCTTATAGATAACTATAATGTGAAAGAACTCATGTATCACGAATATACAAGCACTAAATAGGATTAATGTTATATAAAACACAACACTACTACTGGTACTGCTAAATACTGGATTGGTTTCCGTAATCAATTGTGAGATTAAATCAACGCCAAAAACAAGGCCAGGTGCTAATGCAATACTTATCATTAACAAATATACAAACTTCATATAATGTGTTCGGAACCAAGGCTTTCGAATAAAAGGAATCCATGAAGAAAAATCAGTATCTGTTGCAGGAAGATTTTTAAACCATAAAATCATGTGTTAATTTCGCTCCTTTTCCAATTCAATCGGTACCTCTTTGATGCACGACCACTACATAGTTCCCGTTAATGATCATCCATCATATGTTCTTGTAGCGGGGCTTCTTCCATGATTATACATCTGTCCACAAGAAGGCGACAGCCAGAAATTACAGAAGAGATCAACTTCTCTTCTCAGAAACCATACATTGGGATTTTATTCAAAAAATTAAACCCTTTTTTATCCAAATGTGGTAAAGTAGAAGTCGAAAGTATAAGCGGTTTAACTTTTGGAAAGGAGGAATTCATGATTCATTGCTTGTCAAAGCCTTCCCCTGTTGTCATTCCAAAAATTAAAAAGGAAGTGTCGCGATGATCACACGAAGCAAAATGATGGTCTTAAGTCTCTGCATTTGTATGTTGATCACATTATTTCCTACATTGGGCTTTGCTGAGGCAGAGGTTGAGGAAGAAACGGCAGCTGCTGCTGTGCCGAGTCCGTGGAAGCAACAAAATATCGGTTCACCGTCGGTGAAGGGCAATGCTTCTTATGATCCAACTGCTGATCAATTTTCCGTAAGCGGTGCGGGCAAGGACATCTGGGGTAAATCAGATCAGTTTAACTATGTGTACCAGCCGTGGACGGGAGACGGCGCAATTATCGCCCTTGTCTCTTCTCAAACCAATTCACACGAATTCGCGAAGGCCGGTATCATGATAAGGGAAACGCTGAATGCTGATTCCAAGCATGTCGATTTGCTGTTGACGCCTTCGAACGGGTTCACATTCCAGTACCGGGCCGAAACAGGCGGAACTTCCCAAAGCGAGAAAATTGCATCGACCAGCCCAGCCTGGATAAAGCTAGAACGTAAAGGCAACGTCATCAAAGGATATGTATCCAACAACGGATTGAACTGGGGAGATTTAGGCAATGTGACTCTAAACATGAATGCCTCGTTGTATGTAGGATTGGCTGTCAGCAGCCATAATGAGTCTAAATTAAGCACGGCTATTTTTGACAAGGTGAAGGTAAATGCGTCAGGTGATGTATACCCGCCTACCGAACCGACCCACTTGCAAGCAACCAGTGTAACCGATACAACGGCAAGTATATCCTGGACAGCATCATTGGATGATGTTGGCGTGAAAGATTATGACGTGTATAAAGACGATGTGTTGGCGCAAGCGAATGTAACGGATATTTCCTACACCTTTACCGGTTTAACCCCGAATACCACATATAATTTCACGGTCAGGGCAAGAGATACAGCAGGGAATATTTCCAATGCCAGCAGTCCTCTCACCGTGAAAACGACGAACCAAACCGATACTCAGGCACCGACTGCCCCAACAGAACTTGTAAGCTCAAGCAAAACATCTTCATCAGTCCATTTGACCTGGACGGCATCAACAGATGACGTAGGCGTGTACGAGTACGATATTTATAGAAATGGCTCATTAGCAGGCAACACGTCTGCCACATCCTTCAAGGTAACAGGGCTTACGGCAAATACCACATACAGCTTCACCGTTAAAGCCAGGGATTTAGCAGGAAATATATCTGTGGACAGCCAGGCGTTGTCGGTTAAAACGAACCCTGCCTCTTCCGATCCATATACACCAGAGGTTGTCGCTAACAACTTGGAAACGCCATGGGCTATCGATTTCGCTCCGGATGGACGGATCTTCTTCACGGAACGCAACAGCGGCAGAGTTCGTGTCGTTGAGAACGGGAATTTGAAATCAACGCCGGTCATTACGCTCAGTTCTCCTTTTTATTATATGCCTAAGAGTGAAGGCGGCTTATTGGGACTGGCGCTTGATCCTAATTTTGCCACCAATCATTACATGTATATCTATCATTCCTACAAAACATCCGACAACAAAGTAGCCAACAGGGTTGTTCGTCTTAAAGAGAATAACAACAAAGCTACAATTGACAAGGTTCTGATCACTAATCTTCCTGGTGCGGTCTATCACAATGGCGGCCGCTTGAAAATAGGCCCGGACAACAAACTGTATTTCGGTGACGGCAACTACGGAAATAAAGATGATACACTCTCTTACCTCGGAGGGAAGATATTCCGCCTGAATTTGGATGGTACCATTCCTGCCGACAATCCATTTGGCGCCTCTTCTCCAATCTATAGCCGTGGACACCGGAACCCTCAAGGATTAGCATGGCAGCCTGGAACGAACCGTCTCTTTGAATCGGAGCATGGTGAATCCTCTAAGGACGAAATCAACTTCATAGAGCCCGGTAACAACTACGGCTGGCCTAAATATGACGGCGGAAATCAGAATCAAGCGGGCATCACGCCTCCACTGATATATGCAAGCGGTACAACCTGGGCTCCCTCCGGCATGACCTTTGTAACTCAAGGGCCATGGGCAGGCAATCTTCTTGTTACCAACCTAAAAGGTAAACAGATCATCCGCATGGTCATTGGAGAGCAGAACGGAAAGCCGACGATCAACAGTAGTGATCTTAATTATCTGTTTGTGAATAAATACGGCCGCATTCGCGACATTGTCGAAGCGCCGGACGGTTCGCTTTATTTCGTTACCAGTAACAATGGCGACAAAAATGGTGACGGCACTCCGGATAAACTTGTTCGATTGGTTCCTAACTTCTAGCGAATTTGAATCATGTTAATAGCTATACAAACCAGCGCGTGCCGATACCACATTGGCACACGCTGGTTTAAGTTACAGCTGAAACCACAGATCATATAATTTCATCGACTTGCTGTATCTAAGCAACGAGCTCCTTGTATCGCTTCCTTTTGGAGTTCCTTGCTCGATAATGCTGTACATTCGCGGAAAGCAAAATGTTTACATCCTAAACATTGGTTATGATCCAATCGGGATAATGCGTAATCAATCGCCTCACCCGTATGCCCAAAGAAGTGAGCCGCCCCGATAAGATCAAACAAACCAGTTCTCTTCAATACTTCCATAGGCTGTGGTTGGACACCTGTAATAAGAACCATCCCACCAAACTTCTCGAAGTGTTTAACCAAGCTGGTTAAATTGTGCTCCCCTGTTGTATCCATAAAGGGTACTTTCCCCATGCGTAGAAGTAAGACTCTAGGTCTTTGATGAATCGTATCCATGATCGACTTCTCAAACATGTTCGCGGCACCAAAAAAGAGCGGACCTTCAATTGTGTACATACCGATTTGGGGACAATCATGCCCCTCGGTTACCATGTGTGCCTTTACTTTTTCATGGTTATCAGCTGGATCGGGAAGCACTTTAGTTACTCTCAAAACGTCACTCATTCGTTTCACAAACAGAATGACAGCCAAGATTAATCCCACTTCAACAGCAGTCGTTAAATTTGTAAATACGGTTAGGATAAATGTTATAAGGAGTACAATGGAATCGCTCGTTTTGGTTTTCAAGACGTGAGCAAATTCTTTCCGTTCGCTCATATTCCAAGCAACGAGCATCAGGATGGGAGCCATACTGGCAAGTGGAATCTCAGATGCATAAGGTGCAAACAAAATGAGTACCAAAAAAACAACAATACCATGTATTATTCCGGACATAGGCGAGACAGCACCGTTTTTGATATTGGTTGCTGTCCGTGCAATGGCACCAGTTGCTGGAATACCTCCAAATAGAGGTGTCACCATATTCGCGATGCCTTGCCCAATCAGTTCACGATTGCTATGATGACGACTGCCGGTCATGCCATCAGCGACAACTGCCGATAACAAAGACTCAATACCACCCAACATCGCGATAATAAAAGCGGGACGAATCAGCATTACAATACGGTCCCAGGTTATTTGCGGAAAATGGAATTGAGGTAATGTACTAGGAATTGCTCCGAATGATGATCCAATCGTTGCTACATCACCTTTGAAGAACACAGCCGCAACCACACTGGATACAACAAGCCCCACTAAGGAACCCGGAACCTTCGGCATCATTCTGGGTGTAAGGAGAAGGACAACCAAACAAACCCCGGCTGTTATGACGCTGTAGATATTCGTGGTTGTCAGATGCATCACAATTTCCTTCATGTTGGGCAGAAAATTTTCATGTTTCTCGATGCCACTTAGACCCAAAAAATTAGCAATTTGTCCGCTGAAGATAATTACTGCGATTCCAGCCGTAAATCCAATGGTTACCGGGCGAGGAATAAACTTAATCAACGCACCAAGTTTACATAATCCCATTAAGACAAGGATGATGCCAGCCATGAATCCGGCAATCAGCAAATTTTCGTATCCATATTGCATGACTATAGCGAAAAGGATGGGGATGAATGCACCGGTCGGCCCCCCAATTTGAAATTTAGAGCCTCCGAGCAAAGAAATTAAAATACCGGCAACGATGGTTGTATAAATGCCATACTCAGGTTTGACACCAGCAGCAATAGCAAACGCCATTCCTAATGGAATGGCGATAATACCAACAATCAGGCCTGAAATAAGATCTTTACGAAATGCGGATGCATGATATCCCTCAAATCTTCCCGTCCATTTCATCTGCTTTACCTTCTTTTTTCATATATTTGATTATTTGAATATATGTGAGATGTTACTCCTGCCAATGAATAATGTCAATCGCTAAAATCGTCTATTCTATAAACGAAAAAAACAAGGTGCTCCTGAGTATTGCTCACGGATGCCCTTGTTTTTTTAGTTATGGTTCATTTCGGATGACCTCAAGCAAAGAAATCGCATCAACGAGATGATTATCGAATATCTGCTTTGTAACAGCTAGCAATTCTTTAATCAACGGGTCACGTAAGGAATAAATGACCGATGTTCCGTCTTTTAAGCCAGTAACTACATTTTTATTTCGTAATACTGACAATTGTTGAGAAACGGCTGAACCTTCTGAACCCAAAATACTTTGCAATTCGTTGACGTTTTTATCTCCTTCGCTCAGCACCTCAAGAATTCGAATTCTCATCGGATGAGCCAGCGCTTTAAAAAAATCGGCTTTAAACTGTTGAATATTTTGATTTTGGTTCATGGCTATACTCCCTTAGTGGCTAAACTTTTGAATATATGAATATAATAACACAACCGTATACCAAACATCGCGTAAAAAAGAAACGCATGAGCATCGATTGTGATTTGGTTGCAACTATCGTATAATACCCTTTATATTCAAATTTTTGAATATTTGATTTTATGTCATTAATAAATGAGGAGTGGATGCGAATGTCAGGCTTTATGGTTAATGATCCATCTCAACAAGATTCGCCATCCATTCACCCATCGACTTCTTTATTAAAAAAAGTGAGCAGACAAGCAGTCATTACGGTTGGTATTCAAGCTCTGCATGAGGTCGGATCCGATCCTATTTGCAAAGTCTGCATTGCCAATGGAGGCTCCTGCTGTAATGGTTGCAGGCATCTTGCGGACGGAATTGGATGCCAGCAACGTAATACAAGTTGTACGGCATGGTTATGTGGGTTTCTTAAATTTTTGTTGTATGAAACAGGCCTGTTACGAGAATGGAATGACTTTTGGGACCAAGTACCGGGACAAGATTTTCGTGAGGATTTCACCCCAGAAGTTTTCTTCATGGAAAAGTCGTTACACCTTCCGGACATTCGAAATCTTAGCGAAGCTTTGGCTGCTGATCTTCAGGAGTTAGCCAGAACTCACATTGCGATTGGGTTCATACTTACGCTTCGGGAAAAAATAGATAAAAATATTGACCAATTGGAGTATTTTGAAGATGATCCAAAAAAGCAAATCAGCCTTAAAAGAAGCATTAAAATGTTATCAGGTCCTTTTTATCGTTTTCAAAAAGAATTACATGAATATCGTCAAAAGCTTCAGAACACTAACTAACAACTGCAGGTTCTAGATCTGCTAGTTTACGGAGCATCTGCTAGTTTACGGAGCATCTGCTCCCTCCTACAATTTCTTGGCATTATTAAACCTATGTATTCCGTATTCATTAAAATCTGAAGAAATAATTGATTCCCTAAGAGGACATAAATTGGGTGTAAACCTTAATTCAATTCCCTTACTTAACAGTCTCTCAACCAGTCGATCAATCTTCTCTATACCCATTGGTTTTACGGTTTGATCGGAAATATAATATCCTGCAGTCTTATCAAAAACTTCAAACCCCTCGTCTTCAAATTGGTACTTATACAACGTTTGCTGAACGATTCTTACATACCAATCATTTTCTACAGTTACAATGATGTCAGCCAACGTATTATTAAAAAATAACTCATTGTTTCTCTCGCTGATATCCTCTGTTCTTCTACATACGATTCGCGGACAATCCCTTGGGAAGTAGTAGGAGAATTCATGTTCCGCATCGATTGCCCAAACAACTGCCGGGAAATCCGGTCGATTCTGTTTTTCTCTTGGGATGAAGATTTCAATATCAGCCTCTTCGCTAAAATGAAAAAGCATTCATGCACCTCATTTCTTCCATGATTATACATCTATCAACCAAGGGGCGATAGCCATAATGTGTGAAGTGATTGTTAGTTGAAGTATACTTCTTCCTGATTATACATTTAAAGATTTCTAATTGTTCTAAGTATTTCTCTTTTTACTTGCTCTACCACGCTATTTTTTTCTTGATTTGCATCAATTATGAGATCTGCCTTTTCCTTTACCCGGATTCCATTGAGTAAATACATCTCCTTGACTCCTCCATATAAATAATCCGATAAAAAATGATCCAGCAAGCTTATTAAAACTTCCGGATCATGCTTTAAGTTCTTAATCAGATCATAGATTCTTCTTCCAAGAGATACCTCGGGACTAACATCCAGGTAAATTACTAAATCTATGAGATCTGCCACTTCATCCCTTTCCTTTCCAAAAGGCTCTTCAAGTAATATGATCTCACCTGGTTTTAATTCTAGTTTTTCTTTTGGTTTCAAATTACCATACTCTTCTGCCCAACCAATTCCCTTATTTAGGATTACGGATTCACCATTTATAAGACAGATTAAATGTTCTCTAAGCAATGGTGTTTTAATTTCATTTGGATCTCCTCCACTGTGAATCCAACTAACAATACTCTCTGGAAAGTCTTTTCTTGGTACGTAGTCATCGAAAAACAATGTTACGCAAGACAGTAGCTCTTTAGCTAATTCAATAACCAATGTACTCTTTCCAGACCCGGAATAACCGCTAACTGCAACTACTAAAGGTCTTTGCATCTACATCATCTCCTATAAAAAATATAAGAGCAGATCTCAGTAGAGATCCGCTCTTATTGTTGATCATCATAACATAGAAATTGTGCATTTCAAGTACTTCTAAAGATTTTAATGCCTCGAGCAGACTGAGTGCAGAACGTCGTGCAGCGTGAGCATATGGTTAGATGATGTATGCAGCGTCTTTATATACTCTATACTCTCATATATTCTTCTCGTCATTAAATTCAATACAAAACGGTTGCGTTTCTGGGCTTAAACAGTACTCAATTCTTTGTCTAAAATCTTTCCATTCAACTTTTTTCAGTGCTTCTTCTATTGGAAAAAAGCCTGACTCCAAGCTCTCTGATGATTGTATTAATTCTCCACCTATAGGCTTCGCTAAAAATAGTGTATTGCAAATTGAATTTCCTACGTTCTGAAATATTCCACAGAATTTGATAATTTCTATGTCTATCCCTGACTCCTCTTTGGTTTCTCTTATGGCTGCGTGACTTAAAGATTCTCCTACTTCAACTTGACCACCAGGCATCTCCCAGCCTCTTCTTGGTCCTTTAATAAGCAACAATTCGTTTTTTTCATTTATTACAATGGCAGCTGCCGAAACAATATGCTTGGGTGGATTCATAAAAGTCTCTCCTTAATCGATTGATATAATTATGATCTAAGGTATTTTTGTTTCTAAATGCTCTTTCGCAGGTTTCACCTAACTTTCTTGTATTCACGACGTCGATCTCCCATAGATCGTTCCTATCTTAGGGAGATCGATGTGTCCAGCTGATTCCGCCCTGTTATCTGAGCTCGCTCCAGTCGAATCCTCTTCAACTCCGGCCGGACCAAGGGGCATTGCCCCCGATGCGTGAATATGGTGTTGTATGACGTACTCAACTTCTGTGAGATTCTTTAACCAACTACTCGCAGCGTGAATATGTTGTTATCGGATGTTCGGGACTTCTTCGATTTAGCTAGAATTAGATTTGTTTTTTTAAAGCTGTTTTAATGTTTTTATTATTTCATTTGTTATAACTTCAGATCCGCTAATATCCAGTAATTTAAAATAGACACTTCGTAAAAGGTTTTTGATATTTCCTCTTATAATCTCATCTTGAGGATATATTCCCAATCTTTCAAAGCCTCCAAGTTGTTGCACCCAGTTAATTATAATATTTTTCTTTAGAGTATTACGCTTTACAATTTGAAGAACGACTTCGGCTATCCTTTCATCTTCACCGTTTGTAAAATAATAGTTATTAACACAAGCCTTTGCCCCTACCAATTCTAAAATAAACAATATCTGTTCATGAGAATAATAGGTCGAAGCGACAATTGAATCTAAAGCATCAGCTGAATGTGCAATCGAATGTGCCCATCCCTTGTCTAATACATATCCTCTAAAATCCTTTTCAAGTTCAAAATATAAAGTCACTCTAGAGTAAATATATTCATAATCCGTTTCAGTTAAATAATTGGAGATATCGTTGTAATGTAAAGCAAGTGGTATGAACAATACTGAAAAAGAACGCGTAAATACGGTATCTTGATCGTTATCCCCTATTCCATAGAATAAATGATCATCATCTAAGGTAACGTATAATACTTTTCTTACTGTTTCTATACTTAGTTCTTGATTCATTATCCATTTACTTAAAGTTCCATAAATGAGCTGATCCCTTAATTCCTCATCGATCGACCCAATGTGTTGAATCATTTCTTGAACTACTTGATCAATATCTGTTCCCTCAGGAACCTTATAATTATTATCTCTTACATCTCTCAGAAAGCTTTTAATGTTGTTCATTTTTTTCTCCTTTGGTTTAGGGTTCAGGTACTCAGGTTGCGATATCTCCATCAGGCATACAGGACCGGGGAGCTATTTGCCCCGCTCGGGAACGTAATGTTAGACGATTTTATTAACCTTGATTCATTAACTGTCAAATAATCCTATGTATCGTTTTTCTAATTCCTTATTAAATAAATCTATAGGTCTAAGATATTCTCGTTGATTATTTAGATCTATCGATTTGTAAACTCTACCATTATTCCATCTATTTAAATCATAATAATTATCAAATTCCTTTCCTACTTCCTGCATGATTAGAACAATATCATTTAGTGTTCCGATAATACTTCTATTGTTAGTTGTTGTATAAACAGCTTCATTACACTCGTTTAGGTATTCATTAATTGTTGAATTGTTAATGTTTTCAGATATTAGATAATTCTTTAATTGTTCCTTAAATATATTCTCCAGGTTTTTGTATTGGGTACTTCTAATTCCTGCTAAAGTCAAACTCAATCTCGACAAATCATTTATTAAAACGATATGCTTCCGTTTGTTCACAAAAACGAGATTAGCATGCCAACTAAAGAACGGATCAGCTATGTCAATTGTGGTTATGGTTTTATCGATTTTCATATCCCTTAACAACTTCTTTGTTGATCGGATAACAAGCAAAATATCGCCTCTTCTTTGGTTTGATCTATTTATTATACATGGTTTCACCTAACGTGGTTGTGTTCTTGAGTCCGAGTGGCTTAATGGGGCACAGCGACTAAGTGGCTTCGCCACATAGTATCCTCGCTTAATTGTATTACAGATCTCTCATATAACGGTCTGCAAGAAACCTCTTCCTCGAGGTCTCTCAGCAGCCCACGGGCATCAGCCTGACCGCTGCGCAAACGCATTGTTATGCGATTTCCTTGCCCATCTTCAAATTGCTTCAATCTTTATCAATCTTCAAATTTGTTATACCAGAATACTGCTTTTTCATTAGCTGTCGGAAATTTTGAATAAAGCATATTATCAACTCCACCGATAATAAAATTGTTCTTGGAGTAAAACCTACATGCTGAAATATTAACATCTTGAGTTTCGAGCATAAGACCGATAAGTTTATTCTCCTTTGCCCATTCAATTGCTCTCTCTAGTAGTATTTTCCCAATCCCTTTGTTTCTCCAATTCTTTGCAACAGCGATATCTTCTAATAAAGCATAGCCATTCCAATGAGTACTAAGTTGTATTTGACCTACACAATTATTGTCAACATAATAGAAGTAGACAGCTTTTTTATCGTTATCTATATAACTTACGTCGATGTCTTCATTGTCATATCCCTTAGTATATTGTTCAGAGAATAGTTCTTCCGTGTAAGTCCAAATATCGTCTTCGTATTTAGGAATTATCCTTCCGAATACAGTTAAGTCTTCATTAGACTTATTAAAATCCTCAATATTTTCATGTGTCATTTTAATAATCATAATCCCATGTATGGACTGTCAACAGTAAATCA
>NZ_JAGGRD010000044.1:0-24748 GCF_018613005.1 Paenibacillus sp. ISL-20 | reverse complement strand
TTGCATACACGCCCTAGTAAAGTTGACATTTTTTCTGATTTAAAACTGCGTTCATATGGTCTAATTACGAATAATGATTCTCTGTCAATATCGTTGCCACTAAAATCTGATAGCTTTCTTGTAGACACTCTATTTGTATAAACCAAATCTCTAGATTCAACGTTATTCATGTAGTCAACAAATACATTGGCAAAGGATGTTTTCATTACTCCATTGGGAGCATAAATAACATGACAAGACTTGTTGCCTATAAAATCAAAAGAATACTCGAATCTATTGATTCCATAACAATTACCTATCTGAATTTTTATGTTCTCCATAAGTCTCCTCCAATATATATTTTTGTAAGCCAATATTACAAAAGACCTATTTAGACTATATCATCTCCTGTCTAATTTTCCCACTATCAACACCTCTAGACAATTTAAAAACATAAGATTATATATTGAACACGTAATGGATCGTCTACACTTAGTTGGACAGAAAAAATAAGGGCTTGTGAAATAAACCTATCATGCTAAGGAGCGGATCTCTACAATGTCAAAATAACAACGGCGAACCTTCACCTCTGAATTTAAAAACCAAATGGTGCAACTCTATGAAAATGGGAAATCCAGAGCGGCGATTGTGGAGGAATACGGCCTCACAGCGTCTGCCTTAGACCGCTGGATCAACCAAGCTCAGACACCGGATTCCTTTAAGGAAAGGATAATCGTTCATTAGAAGAAACCGAAATGATAACGTTCGAAAAGAGAACCACCGTCTGAAGATGGAGGTAGATATTCTAAAGCAAGCAGCGCTGATCATGGGACGAAAGTAGCTATTATTCGGAATAATCTTGATAAATACTCGGTATCAGCATTGTGTAATGTCCTGTAAATCGTAAGAAGTACGTACTATTATGAAGTCAAAGAACGACCGAATGAAGATGTGTTAAAAAAGGCGATTGTGGATAACTTCCAAAAGAATCGCAAAGCCTACGGTACACGAAAGATCAAAACCAAGCTCCAGGAACAAGGACTCATCGTGTCCAGACGCCGTATTGGCCGAATCATGCGCGAGCAGGGCCTGGTCTCCACCTACACTATTGCGCAGTTTAAGCCCCCGTATTGCTACACAGCAGGAACATACATGAAGTAAGCATGTCTTATCGTATTCTCAATGATATGTTTAACACCTTTGACACCAACGGGACGCATACAAACAGCACTTAGTCGCTTGAACTAAGTGCTGTTCATTTTCAACCTTTCCCTGCTAGGCTAACGCGGCTCACTCTCTTAACAAACAACTACATTACCTGTTGTTCATTACAGCACCACAGAACTGTGCTGAAGAGCGTCTGAATGCATTGATACTCGCCCCTCTTATTGGTTAAAATTCGGATTTGATAACATTACACAAAGATTGTTAAGTCATCATTCATGCGCATACACAACATTTTTAAATATCTTTTGTTCTCGAACAAGATGTACAAAAGCCATTACCAGCGTCATTTAAAATATCAATATCTTCATTGCATAAAGGACATGTTGTATAAGGAGATTGCTGGTATATTCTTTGATAAGTTCTTATTTTTCTTACTGGGTCAGAGTCTCCAGACCAAATGTATTCCTCGTTTTTAAAAGTCAAAGAATTAATCCTAAAAACATTTTCTGAATTTTCAAGTAGTGTTTCTAAAAACTCTTTCTCAGACGAATCTTGATTTCTTACTAATGATATATTGCAACTAGTGTCGCAAACAATAGTTCCGTTAGAACTATGTGTATCGTAATGTGAATTACAATCAAATCTTGTAACAAAATTTATTATTACATTATAGACGTAGACTCTCTCTTTATTTTGAACACTTATTTCATTTATTTTCAAATCATCAATTCCCATTAATTCTACATCATCTATTTTGTATTTTATTGCATTTGAAAGATAATCAATCAAGTCATCGCCATCTATTGTCTCAATGCACTCATATAAAATTTCATTATATTTATCTATTGAAATACGATTCAATAGTCTTTCTTTTCGCAAATCAACTAGTAAATCTTTATCAGAATCTGAATTTATTGTATCAATAAAGTTACTCATAGATGTTATATATAGATTCTTTCTGTTTGTTATATGAAAAAATTCTTGCATAAGTTCTGCTCTGACGCTTTCATTTGAACCAATATCATCTTTAACAAACCAATCTTCTTTTGTATCACTAAGTATAAAGAAAATCTCCTTGTCTGTAGTCTCTGCTTTCTTCAATAATTGTTTCCAAAGAATTAAATCCCCAAATTTCCTGATACCTTCTTTCGTTTCTTGATCTTGATAGCCAGGTGGAATGTTATACCTATATCTAAGTTCACCTTCTTTTATTATCTCTAATAATTCAGCAATATTAAAAGCTTCCCCTACCTGCTCACTTTCTAAAATAGAAAGCACAAAACTTTCTGCCTCTTTTAAGATGAAGTCTTTATACACTTCCTCTTCTTCAACTAATTCATTTTTGTAATCATGAATTGTTTTTTTCAATTCATCAAACTTGTGTTTAAATTTCTCTTCGATAGTATCTATGCCAGAGAAATTATATTTCTTATAATTAACCATTTTACTTTGTAAAGTATTATGAAGGTTTTCCACTTCTCTGACCAGAATCTTAGAAAGATTCTTATATTTGTTGATATGTTCCGATTTTACAGTACCTATATTCCTTAATACCTCATCTTTAACCTGCGCAGGAATCCATATAAAATCTGCATACTGCTTCAAAAAAAGCAGTATCCTTTTGCTGCTCGTAATTGAATACCTGAATATATCAAGAATAGCACTTGTATCAAGAATTATTATAGAATCGCTACCGATATTAACAAAAGCGTCTTTGTTCATTTTCATTCACCTACTATATGTTGTTGTTTAAAACCTTAAACCATAACCACGTTTAGGCGATCTGTCATTTGGATCAACAATAAATTGCATCTTCTTTAAAAAATTTTCTCTGGCAAGCCTATTACCAATTTCAAGTAAACGAATATAATCTTCAAACTCTTTTATTAGAGCCTCTGAAAACATCAATACATTAACCCTAATCCCATTGTGTATGCGTTCAACCATAACACTACTAGTATACGACAATTGTGAATTTCCTTTTGTTTGAGCTTGATGTAGAATACCACAACGAATGTCCTGATAGAATTTCTTAGCCAGATTTTCATTAAATTCATGCTTAAACCTTTGGCTTCTCATAAAAAATCAACGAAAGCTAGACTGTTAAGCTTGTTCGTAGAATTTACTCCAATTTGAAACTGCTGTAATGTCTCAATAATAAGACAGGCTATTGCCATAACGCTAAAACTATTTCCAAAGTATACACTTTTACTCCTATTTTCAGATTTCAGCAGTTCTTTTATTACATCAAGATAGCGTCCATTAATTCATCCATTAATTCTGTCAACCAGAATATTAATTGCTGTATTCCAATCATCATCACTACTGTTCATATTCAAATTAAGACTACGATAGTCATCAATAATATAGTTTGGCGATATATATAATCTTTCATCCCACATTTTAAACCTCCCATTACATGGGTTTTCATCCTTAAATTATCGATATGGTTCTATTGCCATTCTTAAACCTACTCAATCTTCAAAAAAACGTTTCTCATGCATTTTGGGTACTTTATCATAATCCTTCTTAATAAAAAGGTTATCCCACTTAACAACCAGTGCAGGAATCACCTTTTTAGCAACCTGTCTTAGGAAGTTTTTCTTTGAATTTGATGTTAGAGAAATATACTGCATATTGGGCAACCTCAATACGAATGTAGCCAATACACTTAATCCGAGTATCATGAGGCTAAAAATCCAAAAATCTTTTGGAAATAATCCAAGTCCAAGTAATTTAAAGCAACCAGAAAAATAAACCAATAATGCAGAGATTACATTTATCCCTTTTACAGTCTCGAACAAGAACCTCATCGATTCAAAGTAAGCTTTCAGCCAATATGGTTTAGCTTGAATATACTGCTGCCATCTGAAATCACGATACAGTAAATCAGTTGAGTTTCTATAGCCTTCTTTTACTTTAAAGAAGAGATTGTTTTCAAACTCCCACCAAATATCTTTCCAAAGTCCTTCATCACGTGATAATTTGAATTGTCCATACCTGTCGCTCAATTCATAAAACGTGTCCAATAACTCTAAGCTCCCCAATTTATAAATGGAAGTATCATTCCCAATATATCTCTCAAAGAATGTATCAAGCATCGATTCTCTATCTTTAGGTTTTACTGAATCTGCAATTATCTTCTGCATTTCATGATACATGGGACTAAAGACTTCTTTAAGATTTTCTTGAGTAAATTGAATCAACCTATCATTCTTTTTAGTTCTACTACCGAACATATAACCAAGAGTAGCTGATAGAATAGCGGCTGCTACAGGAAGATACTTCGTAAAATCTATTTCCATATGTCTTTATCACCTTTGGGTTCATTTCGATGGATATAATCCTTTTAACCTATACAAAGCAATGCCATTAGTTAAATGTTACCATGTTTCATCTGGACTTTACAGCTTTTACGGTCAATTTACAACAAAAAGAGACAGCCCTGATGACTGTCCCCAACTATATTCCAATTAACTATCCAAATACCGCAACTGTATTTAACCCTGATACAGTCGCTCCGCTAAAATCCCACTTTCCAAGCGGATGACTATTACCTGTTGAACTGGAGAATCTCAGATGCCCTCTTCCTCTATGTCTCAGTGTCACACTATCAATATCGTTGTAAACGGTAAAATAGTTATTACCCTGATAAAAAAGCTGTAAATCACCGTACTTTCCGCCAATAATAGCATAGTTACTGGGATAACCTTGTTGATATATCTTCTGCGCGGCTAAATTTGTCGTATCAATAAGTGAGGCACTTATTAAACCAGATTTAAAGTATGAGGCATTTATATAGAGATTACCACCACTCATGTATAGCCCTTGATTTACTCCATTATTTGTGAGTACATTAAATACTGCGGTCTGGTTATTGTAAACTGCTCCAATTTCAGCAGGAGTAGGCAACCAGTTGTTGCTCCTTGCGCCTACTTCGCTTGCAGTATAGCTTGGCTTACCGACATTCGCCCAGCTAATACTTCCCCCTGTCATATTGATATTACCACTTAGATTCACATTTGATGCAGCCAAATTGCCTCTCAGATCAAAATGATGAGGAAATACTCTTTCTTTATATGTTCTGAGTGGTTTATTATCTTTGATTTTTCCTTGACCTTCCACTATTCCATCATTCGAGATAATGTAACAGTACAAAGTCCCTCCTACAGTTTCATCAGCTACATATTCGAAAGACCTATAAATTGCTTCATCTATTCCTTCGAATTGTTCTCTAATCTTTAGACAATGTGCCAATGCTTCACCTTGATTTGCAACCATAGAATAAATTTGCCCTTTACTGCTGCCTTGCTTTCGAAGCTTCAAATCCTGACTATTCATAAAATAATACGCAGGCTTACCTTATTCCATCAACAATATCTTCATTACGAATCCAGAATCATCGCTAGCACATTTCATATTAAATTCATGAACGTTGTCTTGCATTGATTGTTCGATAGATTTTAATGTACTTCTTTCGTTCACACTGTTGAATATCCACTCAGCAAGATCAACGTCACCGCTGAAAAAGATCACCTTATCTCAAATTCTTCTGATCTTCTTGTATTTGTCAGTGACAAAATAGAATACTCCATTAACTGATACACTTACACGACTATCTGCGGCTACAAATATTTTGTCCTCGTCAAAATAGCTAAAACACAAACTCATATTACGCTCTCTTCCTTTATTATTGAATTATTGATTTCTTGTGGCTGTATCTTCCTCAACGAAATCAGCATACACAATGCCTAGATCATCCAGTTGCAATCGCACTTTCTGGCAACCATACTCTGAAATTTCAGGCAAAACAGCCAGCCTCACGCTTACATCGTCAACAACATTATGCATTGTCACTCCCATGTCAATCACCACAGGCTCAGCAAGCAGCCTGTCGCGGCTGATAATGGAAATGGAATCATTACCATCCAATCGAGATATTCCCTCACTCAAATTCCCTTTAAAGCTACTCCTAGATAAACCAAGCCCCATTAATTCATTAATTCTGGCTATGCAATTCGCGGCACTAGGCGATTCGATTACGATGCCAGTTTCCCCACTCCTACTAGCTACAAGCGCTACACATGGTTGTGAGCGTCGCTCGATCATCATTTGAGCAGTATTCTCCCCATATGCCTGAGCCTCAATATTATTCAGTAAATACCCTTTATCACTGTCAATTCTTCCTAATGTGGGACGATGCTCTAAGTTCATATCATGCTCCTTATATTTTTTGAATTGCTGTACCCAATCTTTCAAAAATCTCTTTTTGTGAATGATTTCACTTAACATTACATACTTATCTGTGAATTGACGGGGTTTTTGATAATAGGTTTTTTTTCTTTTATCATTTACACGTACTATTGAGTTTTTGCAAGACATTAGTAATAATGCTATCATTTCAACCAGTTCGTCATTAGATAAGTCCTTGCCCAACTCACCTGATCTTAGTTCTTCTGCTATCCCACTGCAAAATTTCTCCTCTCTGAAACTCCAATTGACCACTCTCTTTTTTATCAATTCTTGCTTGCGTTCGCTGTACCTGCGTTTTGATGCTTTTTTCATCCTTAAATCTATCCATTTCTCTGTAAAATCTCCTTTTACTCATATTTATAAAGCTATTTATGTAAACGCTTACAAAATATTTGATTAATTATTCCTCTTACTTCTAGTATACCACACCATCGACCTGATTGTAAATAATAATATTTACTATTTACAAAAAAACATTGTTGTTTTCCATTTCAATTTATCAATAATATTATCTAATTTAGTTTAAATGGTTAAAACCTTATGAACAATCTCTCACTTTATGAGATAACGTCTCACAATATCTCATACTGAATATTATTTTCTGAAACACTAAGCCTGTCGTGGTAGGACAGAATGCTGCATTTTCCAAAAACCAAAAAACCGTTTTGATATTTACCTACCCCCTCCCCTTGTACAGAAAACTGTTACCTAATGCGGCTTAGATCACAGTTCAAACAAAATAGCCAATCCCATAGGAAAATGCATTGTTACGGGATTGGCTTGATATTTTATTACTACATTTCTCTAAGAATATTCCTTTGAGAATCCTATCGCTCCAGCGATACAAAATTCAGTTTTTTTCAGCGCGACTGTTCATGTATCCTATCGCTAAGATAACAGGCGGCGCGGTGCTGGATAGTATATTCGTTCACTGTCTTGTCGCTACCAATAATTATGTAACTTTAACTATCTTCGCTACATCTCCTTCTACAAATATGAAATCAGAATCGACTGCCTCATTAAATGTTTCACACATTTCCCTCTTTTCATTATGTTTATACCACAACTTACAGTTCTATTATATTAACATTTTGCCGTGAGGGGGAGAGTGCGCTTGCGCACTCTGGGGGTGGTGCGGCAGGTGATTGAGTTTTGGAGCGCCAGCGGAAACAACTCAATCAGATGGTTTCAGCACCCCCATTAATCATTATAATCACAGAGTTTATCCAAACTTTGCTCTAACTTATCTCAAATTGTCTTAATAAAACATCAGCATTTCACATGAACAATCATCAAAGTCATCACGCTCTCTATATAATAAGTTAGGATGATGACATGAGCAGATCAACAAATGTGTTTACAAAACTTCAACATATTTATTGTGTATTCGTATTTTGTTGGTTTGGATTAAATCTATGACTCGTTCATCTTTTGCTATTCGAGAAAAATTAGATACTTTTATGTCCGACAATATTTGCTTCTTCCCATAAACCCCTCTTTCTTTAGCAGTAATATACTCAACGAATTTATCCACATTATCTGGCTCTTTTGCCGTATTTCCGTTCCTAGTAAAATCAAGCTTTATTGATTTCCCTCTTACTATCCCCTTTATCTGACCAATTACAGCGGATATGATCTCAGAGTCGCTATTTACAAGGAAAAACTCTCCTTGAGGAGTGGAATTTCGCTGTATGCGTTTCATACTTTGGTATATCTCTGCGGCTATAAAGCCCACTTGTACAAGATTAAGTTCAGGATTTACGAACCTTCCTTTAACAGTGGCTAATGATCTCTTCCCTAGACCATTCTCTGAATAAAGATTGTACTGAATTGGATATTTTTCATAAGATAGATTTGGAGTTCCAATAATCCAGCACTTGGTAAAGTCAAAATACAGGTTCTTTCCAACTAAGTTATTGAACCAGTTTATTGCGTACTCTTGATTTGTATAATCATCGCCCACACCAATTGAAGTTATACCAAGCTTTAACAACTCAAACTGTATCGCGCTTGCACTTTCCTTATGACAAATAATCAAAGTCTTGTCATCTATCTTGTGATGCTGTTTAATTCTCTCACTGATCTCTGAAAAGTATTCATTTTTGTTATACTTAATTTTCTCTTTACTACTATTGAAATCAACAATGTGAAATAAACTTTTGCTATGGTCAACAATTCTGTCTTGCCCTAATAGAGTGAATCGATTGTAGGCAACTTTGTATATACCATCTATTGCTGCTCCAGCATCGAGAATAATGTTATTCTCAAGTCCCCACAAAATATGCTTTGGATTATTGGTAGAAATATTCCCGCTATTGTAAATACACTTATTACTGTACCAAGATGCCAGTCCTTCAATGAAGTTTTCGACAATATTTCGGTGCTTCATTTCAGGTATAGACTTAACATTAACTTCCATTAGCCTCATGAAATTTTCAAGAGTTCTTGGATTTATTTTTGGTTCACATCGAATGCATCTAGATTGGTGCTTTTCGATTGAATGTTTTTGGATTTCGCGTAATAACTTATCACACACCTTATCAAGATCAGCTTGAATGGATATGCCAAGTATGCTTCTAACTTCATCGTATATATTTTTCGAAAACGTGAATACAGGGAAATTGATCTTTTCGTCAATAATCAACACATTCCTATCCATAGAATAGGCATTTCTGAGTTCGTCTTTTAAACATAAGTTTTTGTAACGTTGATGGGTAATAATGATTACTCTAATATCTCGTAAACGTTCACAATTTTCTTCCCACTCATGTGCATTATCAGATGTTATTCCCACAACATTTGGTCGCATACCGTGATTCCGATGTTTGAAGTATTCCTCTGTATCGATTACATCTTTCTTAAATGGCTTTACAATTAGAAACTTATTCGAATTGTTCCAGTCATCAAAGGTTTCATCAACAATTCTATTAGTCTCTCTGCTCTTACCTAAGCCAGCCTCAAACCCAAAAACATTAAAATGACAAGGTCTGTTAATTCTAGAGTTAATTGTCCTCTCCAATTCTAATATTTTTGATGTGTATTTTTCACCATAAAGATCAAAATAGTCTTCGCTGGTTTCTTTATAACTTGTAAGTTTCATCACTGAACATCCCTTATGATAAATGGCTTGATAATATTCTTACCTCCAATATGAGTAAATGGCATTGGTTCTATTCCTGTAATGCCAGCAGCGCACAGATCAAGAATGCATTCATCCTCAACTTCCTTATAGACTTTCGAGTTTTGATCGAAGAGAATTACAATACCATCCTCATCTTGCTTTACCAAAGCATTATGGACTGGAAACTCGATCGCTCCAACTTCTGGCAGTACAATGCTCGCCCCTGTGTCAGATCGTTGGTCCATAATGTTTATCCCGATAAAGTTATCGTTCGAGTCATACAGCAATTTGCATTTTACATCTGAAAGAGAACTTTTGTGCTGATGCTTTGATTTGTCCTTGAGGTATATGTACATTTGGCAATTTTCTTCAATGGTAATTTGCATAGCAAACATCCTCTCTAATTTCCATTAGCTCCAAGAAACTATGACTTTAATCTCAACAATTCTCTTTCAAGTTTCGCTTGCTTGTTCAACTCAATTTTAGTTTCCTCAATCATCTTCTCCAACTTCTCTATTCGATTATTTGTAGTGTCCAATGGAACGACATCCGTGCTTTTGTAGTCACAGACTGAATATTACGCAATGCTTGCATTTCTTCTACTTGCACGTAGACTCTTTCCCAACGCGCTCTTCTCTCTTCATCAGAGATTGATTTATTAAAAGATAATCTTTCCACTTCATTTCATCAAGAACTTCTTTTCCTTTGCCATCATCTTTTCATGTCTGTTCCATTTCATGAGTTACTAAGCCTCTCTTTTAGCAATCTAATCGCAAAATTAACTCTTAGATTAATTCCTAGAACGCTGACTTTTCCAAACATCAATCGATGAATAAGTACCGATATAAGCCCTACATTCTTTCCGAGTCCGCCTATTCTTATCGCACCAGTTTACAAATGAGATGTATTCATCTGTAGTAAGTTCGTTTTGTTCAGCAAGATATTTAATAGTCGGATGGTTTCTTGGCTCTTTTATGTATTTGAGTGGATTCCTATTACTAAGTCTCATATTTTCAAAACCATTCACAGGAATAAGATTACCCTTATACGTTCCTCCATGTCCCCAGCTTAGAGGAATGAAATGGCCAATAAATTCATCACCATTCAGTTCAAAATTATATATAGCGCTTTTTGATTTGAAATCCTCTAAAAGTATCCTTCTCCATTCATAGCCTTCAAGTGTGGCAGGAAGATGTAACACTCTTGCTTCTGAATTTTGACCACTAACATTAGCTCTTTGCTTTTTAATAAGAGTGTTGTGTTCATTCAAGTTCTTGTCCATGTTGTTGTATCAATTCCTTTGAGCTTTAGTTTTTCTACGCTTTCCTCGATGCTCTATGAGCCGCTTTATGGTAAATGTTTTGCTTCTTCTCTTCACCTAAATATTTGATGCTTATATCACACCAGTTAAACCTTTCACGAAGTTGGTTTAGATTTGCAATCAGTTCCGAAGTAACTTTGATATACTCCTGTTTCTTAAAGTCAATTGATTGGATATTTTCAATTTGGACGTAGTCTGAGTAAATGTAAATTTTCGTAGGTTTATTCAGAAAGACTCTATATCTTTCTAGAATCACTGGAAGAGTTTTAACCGCAAAGAAAACAGCTAGAAGCTCTCCAAGAGCAGTTTCCTTTGGATTCCTTCCGTAAATCCTTGTTGATTCCACAAATGTGTTCCCGTTTCCGACAAAGCAAGCCGCTATACCAAGATAATTTGTCTTGTTATTACCTGAAAAGTCGCAGTATACAGTTAAAATTTTTTGATTGAATAGTATGTCTTGCATCGTCTTCATTCTTTCTTCTGAGATTCTTTGATATGGATATTTCTTAGGAGTTAGTCTTTGCATTCTGGTTTTTATGCCCCTCACCCCACCTAATACTAATCAATCAAAGAATATAGCACCATTCAAATATTGTCAACTAATTACACATAAACCAATATTTTGTATATTATTAATACTTTTTTAAGCTATTGCCAATAACATTTAATTTCAACACTTTCCACTGGAAAGGAGGAAGAAGTATGATTTCCGATAAGTCACTTGCTGAACTTGGAGTAAGTTAAAAGCGAAGGGTATTTATCCCTAAAGATTTCTGCTTGGTATCTCCGTTAAAGTGGTATCAAAGCAAAGATATTGTGCTGACGGACGAACAGCATGAAGCCATTAAAGATTATCTGTTCCATTTGGAGTTAGATTTAGGTATTTGTGATGGAACAAAGGAAGAGTATTTAAAACAGAGGATTGTTGATGAAGAGTAAAAATTTATCGATGTTAAGTTAGATATATACCACACCACTGCCATAGCCCTTCCAGTAATGCTTTAAGCCCTCCGCTCACTACAACTATCATTCCTGTGTTAGAGCCTACCAACGAGCGTATAACCATACGTGACACGATCTCAACCCTACTGTGAAGTTGAAGGGCGCAAGATGCGCCACATACCAACTCAGACGGTTGGGCAACAGCTTGGCGAAGACCTTTCTAAAATTAATTATTATTTTTGCGATATAATTATTCTATGAGTTAATCAAAAAAGACCAGAAATGGAATAATCCACATCTGGCCCCCCAATTAACCTATCAACTTTTTCTTCTGTGATTCAAACTCATCTCCGCTGATTATTCCCTCGTTTTTAAGTTGAACAAGCTTCAAAGTTCACCAGCGACAGATACATTTCCTTGAAAGTTCGCTTGTCCTCCTCGTAGGCTTGTCTGTTAAGAACTCCGATTAATTGTTGGCAATGAATTATAAGCTAAAGTAAATTTAAACGATGTGCTGCATTTTTTATATCTTCTCTTAACCGCTCCATATGTCCCAAAGTATATACGCCATCAATTTGTTTTGTTTCCCACAAGGCAAATATTCTGCGCAAATCCGATTGTCGAGAAAGCCACCCAATTCCATCTATTACAGCAAAGACATATTGATTAGGTAGGCGAACTGAAGCCATCTTTTCAACCTCAACAACAGCGTCGGTTAGTTTACTTCCTGTACTGTTAAAGCCTTTCATACCAATAACAATTTGAGCCTCATCCATACCACCTGGAATCGCAAGATCGCACGGGGCAGTTTCATTTGCTCTCCCTTTAAACCGCGTTCTCATTGCGTATGGCAGCCCTAATTCTTTAGCTATTTTTTCTACTTCATCTTCAATCTTTCTTCCCCTACCGACAGAAGATGCTCCTTGCTTTTTAGACCATAAGTGGCGTTCTACTAAAACATCACTATAAGTCCACTCTTTTGTTAATTCGCGTTTAAGTTGATTTACTACGTCAAATTCAGTATCTAAAAAGTCAATAAGGTCGCTTGGGGACTTTTTAGCCAAGCTCAGCCAAGCAGTTGTGTTAAACTTAAAGCGCAACTGATTTTTGAGCTGTTCTTGTCCTAAACCACCTGTAGTGGCAATTAATGGAACTGTATCAGGGAATACCTTAACAAAACGCGCCAGACTTTCTCGTGTTATGTCTCCCGTATTTCGAAGTTCCACCAAAACTTCATTAATGCTTTGGACCATCTGTGAATCCTTACGTGGCGCAACTTTATCCAAGTTACTTAAAGAATCTCTGAACAATTCGAAACTTGATGCTGTCATTTTAAAGTTAATCCACCTTTATTTCGCAACAAAGATGAGTTCTTCGACTTGCCTTCTCAAAGCAGTTTCATGCGTACCAAAGGAGTATTTATGGGGTACAGAATAAACTTCAACATCACTCTTCACTTCTTTTAGCAATGCGTACAACTCTTCCTCATTTGGAATAGAGTTTGAACTGTACGACATTACAATGATTGAATCCTTAAACTTATCAAATAATCTCCTTAGTGCATCATGAATTGTACGTTTATAGGCAAAGGGTGTAAATCGCTTCTCAATCTTTTTCGTCTTTGTATGTTCCATGATTTTCATATCCTGCCAATAGACAGATAGCCCTTCAAGGAAATGATATCTCTTGATGTAATCAGCATCATCTTTAGGCGGCGCATATGGAGGATCAAGATATACAAGATCAAATTGGGTAGCGTCAATGTCGAATACATCCTTACACGTTGCTTTATTTTGCTTACCATTATCAAAAATTGTATCATTGTACTCTTCGACAGCTTCTATAAATAGTTCCTTTAATGGAGTTCGAAGGGAACGTCTTCCATCATCATATCTGAAATCTGTGATTGTGAAAACTCCTCTTGGTTGTTTTCTTGCAGCAGCCAAACAAATAGAACTAAGAGCAATAGAACGCTTGTACTCATCGAATTTTGGAAGGTGCGACCACAAAGAGTCCAAGAACTGATGATCCTCAATTGGAAAATAAAGTCCACCGAAGGTATCTTGAATAAACCTTCTACCATCAATATTGGGTTTAAGCAGTTCTTCAACATCTTGGGGATTCAACCTAACCGTGGAGTTCTC
Organism: Paenibacillus sp. ISL-20; assembly: GCF_018613005.1. Lineage (NCBI taxonomy): Bacteria > Bacillati > Bacillota > Bacilli > Caryophanales > Paenibacillaceae > Paenibacillus > Paenibacillus sp. ISL-20. The sequence continues at coordinate 10,821 of NZ_JAGGRD010000044.1, read as the reverse complement.
GATTACTGCTCTAGCTATTGTTGAAGGGAAATTTAAAAAGTCATTTGCTGTTACCTTCTTACCCATCTCTTTTAATGTATAAGATACCACACCACTACCACAGAACGCATCTAATGCAGTTTCAAATTCCAATTGTTCCAAAATTGATATTATATATGGTGTTATCTTATATTTTGATCCCATATATCTCAAACGAGGATACTGGGCAGTACGTATTAACTCAGTCTGATTTCTATCTATCGTTGTTTTATCCAGCAAAGTTGCCAAAGTTATTCCTCCCGAACTAACGTTCTTAATAATATAACATTAACACTATTTCGTCATAACAACAATATAACTAACTTTTATGAAGTGCTTATATAAATTATAATCAAAGCTCTCTACCCATATCGAGCCAGCCTCTAACAAACTATTTTAAGGTGATTTCATGTTTGTTATGTAGGATAGCAACAAAGGCTACAATGAATCCTCAAAGCAGCGAATTTTGTATTCTGTTCCCTCAATTCATTTCCCCACATAGCAACATATCTTATAGTAATTGAAAAGCACTCATACCTGACATGAAAATACCTGAAGTATTCTTGAACAGTTTCCCTGTTCATCTACTAACATTCGCTTTCTCAAGACTCATGAATGATCTATAAGTTCATTAACGGGCTGGTTGTCTTTGCCAACTCAAGTATCTGCTCATCTTGAATTGACTGTAGATAACGATTAGTGATAACAGTCGACTCATGTCCTAATAATCTACTAAGACTGTAAACATCCAATCCTAATCTTAATTGTTTTTGAGCATAGTAATGTCTAAGTGTATGGGGACTGCAACGAATATGCTCACGGATATTGGCTTCTTCTCCCGCTTTTTTGACTATCACTTCGATAGCTGTAACAGTTAAAATCCTACCATTTTGAGACAAGAAAAAATTTGAATCCGTCATCAGCTTATCTTTGAAGTACGCTTCTTTCACTCGCTCGTATTTAATGATGTACTTTTTAAGAAAAGGTGAAATGTACAAATTTCTTTCTTTGTTTCCTTTCCCATGTATCTTTATAACACTATCTCTCACATCAAGCGTATCCAGAGTACAAAGCTCCAGATTCCTGATTCCTAGATCTACAAAGAACATTAGAATCAACTTGTTTCGTAAACTCAAATAATAATCACCTTTGAATGCACCGATCATTCTCTTCACTTCATCATCATTGAAAGTCTGAATTAGAACCTTTGGTTCCTTCATCCACTTCAGACCTAGAACAGGATTTCTTTTTTCAGCAATATATCCTTCTTCAACATTGAAACGGAAAAACGAACGAATGTTTTTTTGTATCCCATTGATGTAGGTTTCAGATAAACCTTTGTCTTTTAAGTTCCTTAGATAGGCCTTGATATGGGAAGTATTAACTTCTTCCACATCAGTAACTTCAAACTCATTAATTAAGAAATTTAGGAAGGCTCTGTTATTATTTCTGTAACCTTTTATAGTTCTGATACTATAATTCTTGATCTCCAAATCAAATAGAAACTCTTTGTAAACATCCTCTAATAACATAAAAAACTCACTCCTTGTATAGTTATTTCATACAAAAAGTGAGTTAAACTAGCGAGCACTTCTGGAAAAACGTACATCATCATAAATTTCATCAATCAACAAAATGTATACCATCGCTGATTGAGAAAAACGGTGAAATTCGGATATCTACCCATGTTTGAATCAGCAGTAAGAGCTTCTAAACACTGAGTTTAATGGATTCTTGTATCCTACTCCTCAAATTCTACGTTGTGATATACCTGCTGAACATCCTCGAGGTCTTCCAATGCGTCGATCAGCTTCTCGAACTGTACCTGTCCTTCTTCCGGTAAGGTGACAAAATTTTGAGCCAGCATGGTAAGCTCGGCAACGGTAAACTCCGTAATTCCAGCGGCTTTGAATGCTTCCTGAACCGCATGGAACTGGTCGGGTTCGGCATAGACGATCACCGCTTCTTCCTCTTCCAGGATGTCACGGACATCCAGATCGGCCTCGAGCAGCAGGTCCATAACTTCCTCAGCCGACTTACCTTCAACGCCGATTACTGCGGTTGGATCAAACATATAAGATACTGAACCGCTGACGCCCATATTGCCGCCGTTCTTATTAAAGGCAGAACGTACAGCAGGCGCTGTACGATTGACGTTGTTGGTTAAAGCGTCAACAATGATCATCGAACCATTCGGACCAAAACCTTCATAGCGCAGCTCTTCATAATTCTCATCCCCGCTGCCTTTGGCTTTATCCAAGGCACGGTCAATAATGGCTTTCGGCACATTGTATGTTTTGGCACGCTCAAGAACAACCTTCAGCGCACGGTTGGACTCGGGATCCGGCTCGCCTTTTTTGGCAGCAACATAGATTTCTACACCGAATTTCGCGTATACGCGACTTGTATTAGCATCCTTGGATGCTTTCTTTTCCTTAATATTATTCCATTTACGGCCCATACATTTCCGCTCTCTTTCATCATTGAATCTGTAGCCGGTATTCAATAAATACCCCTGTCCATTATATCTCTATTAAGTCCCTTGAACAAGGTTAAGAGCGTATATCCGGAAAATAGACACATCCCCGTAATCATCAATCCGTGATGATCGCCGACGAGTAAGATTATCTTTCCCATGCCATGCCCCAAGGGCACAGCCTCGCTGACCATACACCCATTAACTTGGATGAATTGAAGGATAAAACTTTTATTGGCTATAAGGAAGGTTTTATATTCCAACAAATGAACGATAAATTCTTGAAGGAGGCTGGAATTGCCCCCAGATATGTATGCTGGGTTGACGAACCTCCGGCTATTGCAAGTCTTGTTCGTGCTGGTCTTGGTGCTGCCCTCTTCGAATGTCTCAAAGGCACTTCCTGCTCATGAACAAATGCGGGAAGCGCTTTTTTTCGCGAGCAAAAAGCAGATGAAATAAAAAAACAGTTGATAAATTATAGACAAAATAATATTATGTCTATGTATTAAACAACGAAATGCGCATTCGCTTGTTTTTTACGATATCCGATCTGTTAAGTACAGATCCCGAAAGGAGACACCTTCATTTTGCTTAATAATCCCTATGTTCGAACGATTGTCTTGTCACGCGTTCTCTTGAATCTTGGCATTTGGGTTCGTAACTTTGCCATTCTGCTATACGTTACCGACTTGACAGGCAATAACCCTGTGTATGTATCCCTCATATCCGTAGCTGAATTTGCGCCGATTTTCTTGTTTGCCTTCATCGGCGGCACTTTCGCGGACCGCTGGCGACCTAAGCGTACCATGGTCAGTTCTGATGCATTGTCTGCGATATCGGTATTTCTCGTGCTGATTGCCGTTCATAACGGGTCGTGGCAGGCATTGCTGGTACTCACATTCTTCTCAGCCGCCTTGTCACAATTCTCTCAGCCTTCAGCGATGAAGCTGTTCAAACAGCATGTACCCGCTGAGCAGCTGCAATCCGTGATGGCCATGTTTCAATCCATGGTTGCCTTCTTTATGGTCATCGGCCCGATCGCAGGTGCATTTGTATATCAAAGGTTCGGCATTGAAATATCGCTGATCGCAACAGGCGCGTTATTCCTGGGTTCTGGATTGATTCTGACTTTGCTGCCTCGTGATTTGCAGGAAGAGACACAATCCAAGCAGCAGAACCTGAAACAAGAGCTTATCGAAGGACTTCGTTATGTATGGAATAATCAAACGCTCCGAACACTGGGCGTGACCTTTGCCGTGGCTGGCTTGGCAGCCGGACTAATTCAGCCGCTCGCGATATTTGTGACGATTGAGAATCTCGGTCAGGATAAATCATTCTTGCAATGGCTGTTAACGGTCAATGGGGCGGCGATGCTCGTCGGAGGAGGCTTCGTCATGGCATTTGCCAAGAAAATAACCCCTCAAGCCTTACTAGCGCTCGGTCTGACCGTTAGTGCTGTCGGGAACCTCGGTATCGGCTGGTCAACCAGCATAATATTTACGCTGCTGCTTCTTGTGCTTAACGGATTCTTTTATCCCTCCATCCACATTGGAATCAATACTTTGATCCTAAACAATACGGATGGGCCATACATTGGTCGGGTTGGCGGGACCCTGACCCCGATCTTTATGGGAATGATGGTGCTGGGTATGTCGCTGGGGGGATTGCTCAAAGACCAACTGTCCCTGTTCGCTGTTTATGCGGCCAGCGCACTCTTGTTCCTGACAGGTTCGGCGCTGCTGATCCCATTGTTTAAAAAGAAAACGAGCACAGCCGGCGTATTGGAGCAATGAACAACAATAAGAGCCGCCTCACACATTTCAAGAGGCGGCTCTTATTCTCTTATTTTATTTTGAACTCCAGCATATGTGCTTCTACTTCTTGTTCAGATACATAAGATGCAGGGGATTCAGGATACAACTTCAGTACCATAGACTCTGGATCATCCAGCATATTGCTGCTGAACGTATACTGAGACCCATCCTCGGTTCCGCTTCCTGACAAGTTGGACAATTTATAAATTCGCCCATCGGCCGTCTTCGATACAATTTCGAATGGTTGTACCATGAAGCTAATTAAAGGCTTCGTTTTGAAATTAATTTTTTTCCCAGGATCGTAAGCGAATCTGACTCGTGTCATGAGCGGAGAAATCTCAACCTCAGATAACACAATCTGATGATCGCCAAGCATGAAAGTTTGATTTGGGTTATACGTCTCCGTTTTGATTGAAGCAAATTTCGGATCCAAGTTGAACTTAATTTTCATTTTCTCAGAGTACTTCATCTTTGACTTGATCGTTCCTGTCTTGGGATCAGACAGTTTGCCACGATCTACGGATGCAATTTGAAAATCCACTTCAATGCTGCTAGGGAAAGGTTGGTTGCGATCCAACTCTAATGTTCCACGTCCATGCCAGCTTTGACCTTCCCAGCCTCCCATTGTTGAGGTAGTCCCTAGAGAACGGCCTGTTTGCGCGTCCTTCATTCTAACGCTGTTCACATTATAGATCTCCTGGCTGGAATCCGTCTTGGCTGTATATAACAATATTAACTTGTTCTCATCCGCTGTAACAGCATCGATATTAATCTGGTAAGGCCCCGACTTCGCCGACTTATTGATCATTTGAATATAATGGTTTCTTATCGCCGTCTCCAATGTACTTTGATCGATATCGTAGTCCATTCCCTTAAACTTGCTCAGTGCTCCCCAGTCCAACGTCTGCTCCTTGGCTGCCTGTGGAGTAACGGTGTCCCTAATCGGACTGAGCAGCGACAAACCGGCTACCATTATCGTTATGAGCGTTATAGCAACCACTTTCAAATAATGATTTCGAGATTTCATGCGCGTCCGTCCCATCGCCAACCCGCGCTGAATAGCGTATGTAGTATCGATAGCATAAAGCTGCTGCCGTTGTTCCTGATGGATCTGTGCCGCTTCGGCAAGCATTGCTTGTTCTTCAGGACTAGTCATCTTGCCATTCCCCCCGATTATTCATTAATTTTCGTAAATGCTCCAACCCCTTGTACTGCCATGTCTTCACCGTACCCTCCGGTTTGCCGAGGATCGCAGCGATCTCCTTCAGCGTCATGTCATTGTAATATTTCAGCAGCAGCACATGTCGGTATTTGGGCTTCACCTTTTTCAGAACGGGCCACATAGCAAGCCTGTTATGATTGAACCCGCCAAAATCCGGTTCAGCAATGGCTTTTTCCAGCTCATCATCAGGCAATGTGACAGCCCGCTTGCGGCGTCTCTGTTCGTCAATACAAACATAGATCAAGATGCGGATGATCCAGGCTTTGAATGCTCTCCCTTCTTTTAAAGTTGAACGCTTGACCCATGCTCTACACGTCATCTCCTGCACCGCTTCCAGGGCATCATATCGGTTGCGCAAATAACTGTAAGCAATATGGATCAGTGTGTCCTTGTGTTCCATAATAGCCTGGTAAAAATCGGTTTCTTCTTCCGTTGTTGTCAGTACCACCTTTTTCATCTCTGCTTGGGAGCCCATCATGATCTCCTCTCCTTCTCTCTCTATATGATGCTCTATGGGTTAAGACGGACGAACTCCCAAAACGGTTTTAATTATCTCAATCCCATGTGCAATAAACAAAACAAACCGAAGCTCTCCTCAAGAAGAACTCCGGTTTGTTTATAACTGAGTATCATTATGCATGAAATTGTTGCCCGTCTAATACTTCCTTCACGTAACCGGCACGAATAACAAAGTCACCGAAATGCTCGCCTTGCTCGCGTTCTTGTTCAAATTGCTTCATGATGGGACGAAGGGAATCCAAAATTTCGGCCTCACCGATGTTTTCCTTATAAAGCTTGTTCAGTCGGTGTCCGGAGAAACCTCCACCCAGGTACATGTTATATTTGCCAGGCGCCTTTCCGATAAATGCGATTTCGGCCAGCATCGGTCTGGCACATCCATTCGGGCACCCGGTCATTCGAATGACGATATCCTCTTCGCGAAGTCCGTTCTCTTCCAGAATGACATCGATTTTATCCAATAACGTCGGCAAATATCGCTCGGATTCTGCCATCGCCAATCCACATGTCGGTAGGGCTACACATGCCATGGAATTTCTTCTCAGGGCAGAATCATGATGACCGTCCATAAGTCCGTAACGTTTGATGAGTTCTTCAATCTTTTTCTTCTTGTGGCTGCTGATATTGGCAATGATCAGATTCTGATTGGCCGTCAGACGAAAATCTCCATTATGGATTTGAGCGATTTCACGCAGGCCTGTCATCAGCAGGTAATCGGCTTCGTCTTTCACACGCCCGTTTTGGATGAACAGTGTAAAATGCCATTTGCCATTGCTGCCTTTAACCCAGCCGTAGCGATCACCATTATGATCAAAATGAAACGGTTTTGCCTCCTCCAGCTTCCAACCCAGACGGCTGGTGAGCTCGTTGACAAACCAATCGATTCCGCGATCATCAATCGTATATTTGAAACGAGCATGCTTGCGCACCGCACGGTCTCCGTAATCACGTTGGATCATCACCGTCTTCTCGGCCAAGTCAACGATCTGCTCGGGTTTGCAGAAACCAATGACTTTTGCCACTTGAGGATAGGTTAACGGATCACCGTGTGTCATCCCCATGCCACCGCCTACCGAAACGTTAAAGCCTTTCAATTGTCCTTCCTCAATGATTGCAATGAGGCCAAGATCTTGGGAATACACATCAACATCATTGGAAGGCGGCACAGCCATCCCGATCTTGAATTTCCGCGGCAGATACACCGGCCCATAAATCGGCTCCTGCTCCTCCTGGAGGCTGTCTACAATCTTCTCGCCGTCCAGCCAAATCTCATGATACGCACGCGAGCGCGGATCGAGATGACTGCTAAGCATACGTGCCCATTCGTATACCTCCGAATGAATTTCGGATTGATAAGGGTTCGGATTGCACATCACGTTACGGTTGACGTCACCGCAAGCAGCCAATGTACTAAGCATGGCTTCATTCACTTCTTGAATGGTGCTCTTCATATTCCACTTCAGTACGCCATGAAGCTGAAAAGATTGGCGTGTGGTCAAGCGAATCGTTCCGTTGGCATACTTTTGGGCTACACGGTCCATCATCAGCCATTGCTCCGGAGTTACGACACCGCCAGCGGCACGAACACGCAACATGAACTGGTAAGCAGGCTCAAGCTTTTGCTTGTGTCGTTCGTTACGTAAATCCCGGTCATCCTGCATATAACTGCCGTGAAATTTCATCAGCCGGTTATCGTCTTCGGGAATCGATGCCGTAATGCGATCCTCTAATGTCTCTACAAGACTGCCACGCAGATAGTTGCTTCGACGCTTGATGTCCTCAACATCACTATGCGGCGCACTATGGGGTGATACTAGATTATTATCAGACATGTTCCTTTTTCTCCTCTCGAAAACCACGGGGATGATCTCAATACACATCCCGCTGATAACGTTTCTGTTGCTGCATGAGCGTCAGATATTCCGCAGCTTCTTCCGGACTCATGCCGCCTTCTTGTTCGAGAATGGACCCGAGTGCGGAATGCACGTCATGAGCCATCTTCTTCTCATCGCCGCAAACATAGACGCAGGCTCCTTCTTGGAGCCACTGATATAGCTCCTTGCTCTTCTCCAGCATGCGGTGCTGTACGTACACTTTTTGGTCCGTATCCCGAGAGAAAGCAACATCCATACGCGTCAGTACTCCATCCTTCAACCAACGCTGCCATTCAATCTGATAGAGGAAGTCCGTTGAGAAATGCTGATCTCCGTAGAACAACCATGATTTCCCTTCTGCCCCCGTCTCTTCCCGTTCCCCCAGAAAGGCTCTGAAAGGTGCCACGCCTGTACCAGGTCCGATCATAATGATCGGAGTGTCCGGATTCTCAGGCAGCTTAAAGTTCGGGTTATGCTGAATGTATACCGGCAGCGAGTCGCCAGCTTCCAGACGCTCTGCCAATTGTACGGAACATACGCCGTAGCGATGGCGGCCATGTGCTTCATAACGGACCGTTCGAACGGTAACATGAACTTCATCGGGAAACGCTTTGGAGCTGCTTGCGATAGAGTAAAGGCGGGCCGGAATCTTGCGTAGTATGGATACAAAATCGCTTGCCGACACTTTCTGCAGACCATAATCCTGTACCAGATCGAGTAAATCCCGCTCCTCAATATAGGTACGCAATTCCTGCTCATGACCTGGCTTCAGCAATGATTGTAGTCCTTCATTCCCTGAAATCTTAACCACTTGCTCGATCAGAGGTTTCGTGAGAACCGTAATTTCATAGTGACGGAGCAAGGCATCTCGAAGCGCTCGCGCTTCACCATGCTTATTAATGACAACCACTTCATCAGCATTCCATCCCATAGCAGCGATGAGATCATCCACCAGCTGCGGGTGATTTTCCGGATAGATTCCTAAGCTGTCACCCGGCTCATACTGCAAATTCGAACCTTCAAGAGAAATTTCGATATGACGAGTTTCACGGTCAGATCCTCTGCCGTTCAAATTCAAATTTTCGAGGATTTCCGCTTGAAATGGATGGCTTCTCGAAAATTCCGATTCCGTACTATCGCTCAGGGCTACCGCACTCCCATTTTCATCAACGGATGATCCGGCTCCAGCCTCGTTCAACGATAGAAGAACCTGATTCATCCATTCTGCAGCCGACTCATCAAAGTCCACATCGCAATCTACTCTTGGCGTCAGCCGCTTGCCGCCCAATTCCTCGAGCCGCTTGTCGAAATCTTTACCCGTTTGGCAGAAAAATTCATACGAGGTATCCCCCAGCGCCAGTACGGAATATTGAAGATGGTCTACCTGAGGTGCCCGCTTGCTATGCAAAAATTCATAGAATGGGATTGCATTATCCGGTGGTTCACCCTCTCCATGCGTACTGACGATAATCAGGAGATTCTGTAACTTCTTCAGATTGTTCGGTTTAAAATCGCTCATAGAAGACATCGTGACCTGCAAGCCAACCTCTTCCAGCTTCTTCGATAACTTTTTCGATAATCCATGACCATTGCCTGTCTGTGATCCGTATAGGACGGTGACTTCTTTAGCAGCTCTTGCCACCGGCGCCGATACAGCGGCTAACGTGTTCGCTTGTGGTGCTGCCGCAACTGCTGCTGCGGCTGCCGTTCCCTGTAATGCAGCGATAAATCCGCTGAGCCAGGTCCGCTGGGATTCTGTCAGTGTGGGCAGTAGGCGGTTCAGCAGTTCCACCTGTTCCTGATTAAAAGGACTGTTCATTACTTGAAGTTCCAACAATATCCACCTCTCAAAAGCGCACATTATTAATTCCTACTATTACGATACAATTAATTTTATTTCTCCTTTGAACCTATCACAGCTTACCTGGACCGGTCAATTACAATGTTCTTATAGCATTTATCAGTTTTACTAATAAATCGGATTTTCCGAGTTTAACTATAAGTGAAACTCCACCAGCTTTAGAGAATATCGATATCCCCGAATGGTAATGATACCAATGATAAGGAGGAAGATATCGGATGCAAAATCAAGATTGCAATTTCACGCCGCTGAAAAACAAATTGAAGGAGCAGCTCTCAGATATCACGAGACATTTACAGCATATCATCGTCAATTTGGACCAGGATAGTTCATGTCTGCTCGGTGAGTTAGACCTTGTCAGAACTAAATTTTTGGAAGCTGAATCGATTTCATCAACGTATTATCTCAATTGTTTTCTCTTCCCCTTCACAAGCAAATACCAAGAAATCGCGAAATCCATATATCATCTCAGTCAAAAAAAACGGGGTGCACTCATTGTGATTCAACGGGAAGATGGTCTGGATTCGTTAATGACGCCAGGGATTCCCTTGTCTACAGAAATCACAAGTCCCTTGCTTGAATCCATATTTGTTCCCGGCAGCCCGCTGCACGATGGGGCTGTGCTCGTACGTAAAGAGATGATTATATCCGCCGCGAACGTGTTGCCTTTAACATCCAAAACCTATGGTGACCGTAAGCTCGGAACCCGTCACCGTGCAGCCATTGGCCTGTCTGAAATCAGCGATGCCTTGGTACTCGTGGTATCGGAAGAGACAGGCAAAACCTCCTTCTGTATGAAAGGAACGCTTTACCCCTTATCCATTAGCAGCCCCTAATTAGTCAGCACATGGATCTCGGCGTGGCCGGAATCGCTGCATCCTTCATCGTGCAATACTTAATCGATAAATACCGTATTTATATCCATCCGATTTGTTCTAAGAAGGCGGCACGCCGTTTCATTCTCTCCGCAATGCCTTAAGACCAAACCATGCAAAAAAGAGCCGCAGAATTAGCATGAGGCCACTGAAGAACTTGCG